>NZ_JBVJPE010000008.1:0-290205 GCF_055582805.1 Streptomyces sp. NPDC107498
ATGTGGAAGCCTCGTAAGGGGTGGAGCTGACCGGTACTAATAGGCCGAGGGCTTGTCCTCAGTTGCTCGCGTCCACTGTGTTAGTTCTGAAGCAATGAACTCCCGTGCCGGTTGAGTTCAACTTCATAGAGTTTCGGTGGTCATAGCGTTAGGGAAACGCCCGGTTACATTCCGAACCCGGAAGCTAAGCCTTTCAGCGCCGATGGTACTGCAGGGGGGACCCTGTGGGAGAGTAGGACACCGCCGAACAATTTTTAGCCTCAACCCCCGGACTCCGTCCGGGGGTTGAGGCATTTTTGCGTTCTAGGCTGTGGCCATGGGATACGACCTGGTCATCTTCGACAACGACGGCGTGCTGGTGGACAGCGAGCCGATCTCCAACACCCTGCTGGCCGGCTATCTGACGGAGCTCGGGCACCCCACCACGTACGAGGAGTCCGTACGGGACTACATGGGGTCGGCCATGCACCGCATCCATGAGCTCGTCCAGGAGCGGAGTGGGGAGAGGCTGCCCGAGGACTTCGACGAGACGTTCCACACGCGGGTCTTCGCCGCCTTCCAGGCCGAGTTGGAGGCCGTGGTCGGGGCCGCCGACGTGCTCAAGGGACTGGTCGACGCCGGCGTTCCGTACTGTGTGGCCTCCTCCGGGAGCCATGAGCGGATCCGGGTCGGTCACCGGAAGACCGGGCTCGACGTCTGGTTCCGGGACGAGATCGTGTTCAGCGCCGAGGACGTCGGCCGGGGGAAGCCCTGGCCCGACCTGTTCCTGCACGCCGCCGAGCGGATGGGGGTCGCTCCCGAGCGGTGTGTGGTGATCGAGGACAGCCGTCTCGGGGTGCAGGCGGCCCTGGCGGCCGGGATGGACGTGTACGGGTTCACCGCGATGACGCCGGAGGAGAAGCTCGCCGGGGCCAAGGGCTTCTTCGACAGGATGGACGAGCTTCCCGCGATTTTGGGGACGTGATCCATCTACCCATCGGTAGTCTCCGGCCGTACGCTGTGCCGCCATGACGGATGCGCGGTTGCGGCGTGGGCGGGGATCCCTGACGGTCAGTTTCTTCGTGCAGGGGGTCACCTTCGCCCTGCTCGTGACACGGATACCGGCGATCCAGGACCAGTACGGGATCTCGGACGGGTTGCTGCCGGCCTTCCTCGCCGCCGTGCCGATCCTCGCCGGGGTGGCGAGCGTGGTGACCGAGAAGGTCGTCGCCAGGGTGGGGCCCGCGATGGTCCTCCGGTGGGCGCAGCCCTTCGTGCTGTCGGCCCTCCTCGCGGTGGGGCTCGGTTCCGAGCTCTGGCACGCGGCGGTGGCGCTGGGGCTCTTCGGGATCGCGGTCGGCGCGCTCGACGCCTCCATGAACATGCTGGGGGTGAGCCTCCAGCGGGCGTACGGCCGGAGCATCATGCTCGGCTTCCACGCCTCGTACAGCCTCGGCGGGATCGCGGGGGCCTCGCTGGCCTGGGCGGGGGCGCACTGGCACCTGTCGTTGTTCGTGTCCTACCTGCCGGTGGTGGCCGTGCTGCTGCCCGTCGCGTTCGTCGGCAGCCGGTGGTACGTGGCCGGCGAGGGGGCCGTGCCGGTCGAGGCGGGGGAGGGCAGGGGGAGCGGTGTCGTCTTCAAGGTGCTGCTGCCGCTCTGTCTCGTGATGACCTTCGCGTACATCGGGGACTCGACGGTCTCCAACTGGAGTGCCAAGTACCTCCATGACGTGCTCGGCAGTTCCGAGGAGCTGGCGACCGTGCCGTACAACGCGTACATGGTGACGACGCTGCTCGGGCGGGTCGTCGGGGACTTCGGGGTGCGGCGGCTCGGGGCCGTCGCGGTCGTCCGGGCGGGGGCGGTGCTCGCGGGGCTCGGCTTCGCGCTGGTCGCGGTAGCTCCGGGCGCCTGGGTGGGGATCGCCGCGTTCACGCTGCTCGGGTTCGGGCTGAGCGTGGTCGTGCCGCAGACCTTCGCGGCGGCGGGACGGTTGTTCCCCGGGGCCAGTGACGCGGCGGTCGCGCGGCTCAACGTCTTCAACTACGTCGGGTTCCTCGTCGGGTCTCCCCTGGTGGGGGCGCTCGGGGACGCGTGGAGCTACCGGGGGGCCATGATGGTGCCGATGGTGCTGGTCCTGGTGACGGTGGTGTACGCCACGTCGTTCGGTTCGCGAGAGGCCCGATACGGTGGCGGGCATGAGCGGCCGCGCACTGTTGATGTGGGATGAAGCTGTCACGCAGTACGACTTCGGGTCCGAGCATCCGATGGATCCGGTACGGCTCGCGCTGACGATGTCGCTGGTGCGGGCCTACGGGCTCGACCGGTCGGTGGACGTGGTGGCGGCGAAGCCGGCCGGGGACTCGACGCTGCGGCTCGTGCACCGCGAGGACTACGTGGCGGCGGTGCGGGCGGCTTCGGCGGATCCGCGCCGGGCCGACCAGGCGTACGGGCTCGGCACGGTCGACGATCCGGCGTTCGCCGGGATGCACGAGGTGTCGGCGCTGATCGCCGGGCAGTCGGTGGGGGCGGCGGAGGCGATCTGGCGCGGAGAGGCCGCGCACGCGGTGAACTTCGCGGGCGGGCTGCACCACGCCATGCCGGGGTCCGCTTCGGGGTTCTGCATCTACAACGACGCCTCGCTGGCCATCGCGCGGTTGCTCGAACTGGGCGCCGAGCGGGTCGCGTACGTGGACGTGGACGTGCACCACGGGGACGGGGTGCAGGCGGCGTTCTGGGACGATCCGCGGGTCCTGACGGTCTCGTTGCACGAGCATCCGCGGACGCTGTTCCCGCAGACGGGCTGGCCGGAGGAGACGGGCGCGGCGGGGGCCGGTGAGGGCGGGGCCGTGAACGTGGCGCTGCCGGCCGGGACGGGGGACGCGGGGTGGCTGCGGGCCTTCCACGCGGTCGTGCCGGAGCTGCTCGCGGACTTCCGGCCGCAGGTGCTCGTGACGCAGCACGGGGCGGACACGCACTTCGAGGACCCGCTGGCGCACCTGGCGGTGTCGCTGGACGCGCAGCGGGCGGTGCAGGAGGCCTGTCACGAGCTCGCGCACGCGCACGCGGAGGGGCGCTGGCTGGCCCTGGGCGGCGGCGGGTACGCGGTGGTGGACGTCGTACCGCGGTCGTGGACGCATCTGGTGGGGATCGCGGCGCACGCCCCGGTGGATCCGGAGTCGTTGGTCCCGGCGTCCTGGCGGGACGAGGCGTACGCGCGGACCCGTCAGCCGGGGCCGCTGCGGATGACGGACGGGCGGTGGCCGGTGGGCTTCCGGGACTGGGCCGAGGGGTACGACCCGGCGGACCGGCTCGACCAGGCGGTGCTGGCGACCCGGAAGGCGGCCTTCCCGCTGCGGGGGCTGCTCGCCTAGGCACCCCTAGAACGTTCTCCTGGGTGTTACGCCGACGGTGGGGTGTCCGGGAGGTTCGGATCCCCGGGCGGTGGCGTTCCGGCAGCATCGGACGGGTGTGGAGTACCGGGGCGCTGCGGGCGCATCTGTTGGCGTCGGGGTTGGCCGGCACGGTGGCGACCTCGCGGGAGGAGAACCTGCGGAGCTATCGGCTCTTCGCCGCGCGCGATCCGCGGGTGCTGCTCGGGCTCGATCCCGACTGGGGGTGGGACGAGGCCGGTCTGCTGCGGCTGATGGCCGACAAGTGCGGGGTGTCGGGGGATCCGCGGCACCGGGAGGGGCCGGACGTCATCGATCCGGAGCGTACGGTGCGGGGGCTCGACGCCTTCGCCGCGCGCTTGGGGGCGGCGGCCGCGCGGCGGGTTCCGGTGCTCCTCGGGACGGGTCATCCGCACCGTCTGCTCGGTTTCTACGTCGCCCTCGCAGACGCTTTGTCGGCGGCGGGATGTCTTGTCCTCACACCGGCGCAGGGGAGATGTGTCGACATAACGACCCGGTTCGGCGTACGTACGTACCTCCTCGACTACGTACGCGGGGTCGCGCTGGTACGGGAACCCGGGCCGCCCGTGGACGGGCGCGTGCCGGGGGCGCACTCCCACTCGCCGCTGCCGGTCAGGGCCGCCCTGGAGAGCGCGGCCGAGAGCGGCGGGCCGCTGCCGGAGCTCGTGGTGGGGGACCACGGATGGGTCTGCGGGGCAGGTCAGCTGGGTATCGAGGCCATCGGTCTCGCCGATACGGATGATCCGGCGCTGTTCGTCGGGGAGGCCGAGGGGCAGGTGTCGGTGGCCGTTCCGCTCGATGACGGCGTGCGCTCCGCCTCGTACCTCCCGCTGACGCGCTATGTACTCAATCGAGCGCGTCTGTCACGGTAAACGGCCGATGGCAGCTCCTCTTCCCCACTCGTACCACCCGCCCCTAGTCTGGAGAGTGAGCGCTCGGCGACGAAGAGTCACCGGAGGGGAAGCCGGTGGGCGTCGCGGCGGAAGGTACAGGTGGGTCATGGCTGCTGGCGATCGACCTCTCAACGAGGTCAAGTTTCTGACCGTGGCGGAAGTCGCTTCGGTGATGCGTGTGTCGAAGATGACCGTGTACCGCTTGGTGCACAGCGGTCATCTGCCGGCGATCCGGGTGGGCAGGTCCTTCCGGGTGCCGGAACAGGCCGTTCACGAGTACCTGCGGGAGTCCTTCGTGGGGGTGGGGACCGCGTAGCGAGCGCGCGGGCGTAACGCCGGGAAAGCTCTGTACGGCCCTCGGATTACGAGCGCGGTCCTCGGGACGGTAGGCTAGGCCGACGTAGGTCGTGTGGGCCCAGACGCCCCGCACCGATCCCCGCCGAGGCGGGGATGTTCCGAGAAGTGAGCGAGGGTAGTCGTGGGCTCTGTTATCAAGAAGCGGCGCAAGCGGATGGCGAAGAAGAAGCACCGCAAGCTGCTCAAGCGCACGCGCGTTCAGCGTCGCAACAAGAAGTAAGCGACGGCTGCTTCGCAGCGTTCGTGCGTCAGGCGTGGGCCCCCACCGTTCGCGGTGGGGGGCCACGCCTCTGTGCAGGCCCGTGTCTCCGCGTGGGCCATGCTTTTGTCCCGCGGAAATGTGGAGGCGCTACGGTGTCGACCAACGGAAGCGACCGACGGAAGACCGACGGAAGGCGCTGATCTTGGGCAAGGTCGTGCTCGTCACCGGTGCCGCCCGGCATCTGGGCGGCCGCTTCGTGCGGCGGATCCAGCGGGACCCGGAAGTGGAGCGGGTGATCGCCGTGGACGCGGTCGACCCCGCGCACCAGCTCGGCGCCGCCGAGTTCGTGCGGGCGGACATCCGCCGTCCCGAAATCGCCAAGGTCCTCGCCGAGCACGACGTCGACACGGTGGTCCACCTCGACGTCACCGGCACGGCGCTCGGCGGCGGCGGCCGGACGTCGGTCAAGGAGACCAACGTCATCGGCACGATGCAGCTGCTCGGCGCCTGCCAGAAGTCGCCCCTGATCCGGCGGCTCGTGATCAAGTCCAGTACGAGCGTCTACGGCTCCGCGCCCCGGGACCCGGCCGTCTTCACCGAGACGACGTCCGCGAAGTCCCTGCCGAGCGGCGGCTTCGCGAAGGACGCCGTCGAGGTCGAGGGGTACGTCCGGGGCTTCGCCCGGCGCCGGCCGGACGTGGCGGTGTGCGTGCTGCGGTTCGCGAACATCCTCGGGCCCCGGATCGACTCCCCGCTCACCGAGTACCTGGCGCTGCCGGTGCTGCCCACCGTCCTCGGCTACGACCCGCGGCTGCAGTTCGTCCACGAGGACGACGTGATCGACGTCCTGCGCCTGGGGGCGCACGAGCCCCGCAGGGCGACCCAGAACAGCGGCACGTTCAACGTGGCCGGGGACGGGGTGCTGCTGCTCTCCCAGTGCGCGCGGCGGCTCGGGCGGCCGACGGTGCCGGTGCTGCTGCCCGCGGTCACCTGGGTGGGCACCGCGCTGCGCACGGTCGGGATCACCGACTTCGCACCCGAGCAGATCCGGCTGCTCACGCACGGCCGGGTCGTCTCGACGGTCCAGACGCGCGAGGTCCTCGGCTTCTCGCCGCGCTACTCGACGGCGGAGGCGCTCGCGGACTTCGCGCGCGGCCGGGGGCCGGGGCTGCTGCCGCCCGAGCTGCTCGCCGGCGCGGTGGACCGGCTCGCCGGGCGGCTGGCTCCGTCGGCCGCTCTTCCCACCGAAGCCGCCACGGCTTCCCCCCTTCACCCCGGCGCCTGAGGAGGCCCGACTGCGATGGCGGACGCCAAGGTCATTCCGTTCGACGACGACCGCTCACGGGCACGCCGGCGGCCGCCCAGGGCCGAGGGCGAGGCCGCGGCCGTGCGGGCCCTGCCCGGGCCGCAGCAGGCCCCGGGGGAGCCGCAGAGGGAGCCCGGGCGGGTCTCCGGGTCTCCTGGGCCGGAGGCGGCGGAGCCGGGGCCGGAGCGGGCCGCGGCCGGCGGGAGCGGCTGGGAGCGGCGGCTCGCGAGCGGGCTCGCGTTCCTGCGGCGGCGGGTCACCGGCGAGTACGAGGTCGACGAGTTCGGCTACGACGAGGAGCTCACCGACCAGGTCCTGATGTCGCTGCTGCGCCCGCTGTACGAGAAGTACTTCCGGGTCGAGGTGAAGGGCGTCGAGAACATCCCGGCCGAGGGCGGGGCGCTGATCGTCGCCAACCACTCCGGGACGCTGCCGCTGGACGGGCTGATGATGCAGGTCGCCGTCCACGACCACCATCCGGCCGGGCGGCACCTGCGGCTGCTCGCGGCGGACCTGGTCTTCGTCCTGCCCGTCGTCAACGAGCTGGCCCGCAAGGCGGGGCACACGCTGGCCTGTGCGGAGGACGCGGAGCGGCTGCTGCGCGCCGGCGAGATCGTCGGGGTGATGCCGGAGGGCTTCAAGGGGATCGGGAAGCCCTTCGGGGAGCGGTACAAGCTCCAGCGGTTCGGGCGGGGCGGCTTCGTCTCGACGGCGCTGCGGGCCGGGGTGCCGATCGTGCCCTGCTCGATCGTGGGGGCGGAGGAGATATACCCGATGCTCGGGAACGCCAAGACCCTGGCGCGGGTGCTCGGCTTCCCGTACTTTCCGCTCACCCCGACCTTCCCCTGGCTGGGGCCGCTCGGAGCGCTGCCGCTGCCGACGAAGTGGACGATCCAGTTCGGTGAGCCGATCGAGACGGACTCGTACGCGCCGGAGGCGGCGGAGGACCCGATGCTGATGTTCAACCTGACGGATCAGGTGCGGGAGCAGATCCAGCACACGCTCTACAAGCTGCTGGTGCAGCGGCGGTCGGTGTTCTTCTGACGGAGGGTTCTCCGCAGGCAGGAAGGAGGGGCGCCCCCGCTCGGGGGGCGCCCCTCCTTCCTGCTAGCGAGCGTCCTCGCTGTCGATGCCGAGGCCCGGAAGCAGGCCCGGCAGGATGGGCGGGATGGTCACGTCCGGCACGTCCGGCACCGGCCGGTCGTCCTGGGGGGCCGTCGGCGTGTCCGTCGGGGAGGGCTTGAGCAGTCCGCCGGTGCTGCCGCCGAGGAGGCCGTCGTCCTCGGTCGAGCCGGTGCTGCTGCCCGTGCTCGGGGTGGCTTCCGCGCTGGACCCGGACGGGTGGGGCGAGGCGGAGTGGCTGCCCGGGGGGGACGCCTCCTGGTCGGCCGGCGGCCGGTGGCTGCCCGTGCCCTGGGTGCCCTTCGGAGCGGAGGGGCTGCTGCGCGGTCCTTCGGAGCCGATCGCGCCCTTCTCGGGGGTGCGGGGCAGCACCGACTGGAGCGGCTCGACGTCCTCGTCTATGGCGTCGAAGACGTCCGTCACCTCGGTGCCGACGTCCGCCAGCTGGACGGGGAGCCGGTCGCGGAGGCCGTTCCAGGTGCTCCGGTGGGCCTGGGCGAAGGAGTTGAGCCGGGCCATCGGGCCGATCTCGCCGTCCCGCTCGTACGCCTCGCGGAGCAACCGGTGGCCCTCGGCGGCGTCGTGCTTCATGCCGCCCAGGACGCGGCGGATCTCGGCGAGGGACTCGTGGTCGAGGTCCCCGGCGCGGCCGCGCTCCATGAGCCGACGGGCCTCGCTGAGGCGGGTGGAGGCCTGGTCGAGGTAGATGCCGCCGCGGTCCGCGCCGTCGTCCGCCATGCCCAGTTTGATGTCCTCCATGCCCCGTTTGAGCCCGTAGAGCGAGTCACCGGGGAGGGCGTCGGAGCTGGCGGCGGCCACGCCGCCGAAGGCGCCCGCCGCCACGCCGACCGTGAGGCCGCCGGCGGCGAGGCCCTTGGTCCAGCGGGACCGGGGGCGCAGTTTCCTCAGGGGGGACGCCCGATGGGATCCCTTGCCGGTGGACGTCCGCTGCTCCGGCACCGTAGGGCCCGCGGCGGCGCTCCCCTCCAGGAGCATCGCTTCCATGGCGGCGACGAGCTGGGCTCGCTGCACCACCTTGACCTCGGGGTCGAGCTGTGGCTTGGGCAGCTCGCCGAGGCCGTTCGCCAAGGCCAACAGCCTTCCGCGCTCGGCGGGTTCGGCCGGCTCCGCCGGGGCCTCGGGCTGCTCGGCCGCCGCGTCCTCGGACGCCCGGTCCTCCAGGGCCTGGGCGAAGGCGTTCGCCCGCCTGTGCGCCGATACGTTCGCGATCACTGGCGGCACCTCCTCTCGTCATGACGGTCGACTCCCCGGGGTGTCCGGAAGGTTGCACGCCTTGAGCACGTCCACACGAAAGAGTGAGTGGCCGTGGACATGGCGTGACCACAGGGAGCCTGCATCCCGCACAACGAGCGGCGCGGCACTTGGGTTACGCGCGAAAGATGATCGGACCAGTGCGTCATCGAGGCGTCACCGACTGTCAGTTGGACGGGGATCGTGGGGATGGGGGTGGGGGACGTGCGGGGGACGGGCACGGGGGCGCGTACCGGGACGGGGGGTGCGTGTGGGGGGCGCGGAGCGGTCAGCGGGCGTCGTCCGGGAGGAGGCGGGCCAGGGTGCGGACGGCCCGGTACTGGAGGGTCTTGATCGCACCCTCGTTCTTGCCCATGACCCGGGCGGTCTCGGCGACCGAGAGGCCCTGCAGGAAGCGGAGCGTCACGCACTCCTGCTGCTGGGGGTTGAGGCGGCGGACCGCGTCGAGCAGGGCGGCGTTCGACAGGGACTCCAGGACGGAGTCCTCGGGGCTGCGCTCGACCTCGTTGGCGTCGAGCATCTCGCCGGTGGTGACTTCCAGGCGGAAGCGGCTGGACTTGAAGTGGTCGGCGACCAGGTTCCGGGCGATGGTGACGAGCCACGCGCCGAAGTCGCGGCCCTGCCAGGTGAAGGTGGAGATCCGGCGCAGGGCGCGCAGGAAGGTCTCGCTGGTGAGGTCCTCCGCCGTCGCCTTCCCGCCGACGCGGTAGTAGATGTAGCGGTAGACCGTGTCGCTGTACTGGTCGTACAGGCGGCCGAAGGCCTCGGCCTCGCCGGCCTGGGCGCGCTCGACCAGGTCCATCATGCGGGCGCTGTCGCTGTCCGCGGTGGGGCGCCGGGCGGGGGTCGAGGTTCCGGAACGGGTGCCCCGTCTGCCCACGGCGGCGCCGCCGTCGGCCAGGGCGTAGCAAGGGCCGGCGGGTGCCGGTGCGGCGAAGGCGAAGGCGGGGACGGGGCCGGCGTACGCGGTGGGGACGAAGCCGCGCAAGTGGTCGAGGACCGTTGCGCGCAGCGTAGCCAGGCCCGAGGTGTCAACCCCGACGTGTGGGTACACGGGACTCCCAGAGGCAGAGCTTCCATCACGTGCAGTGCGGGACCGTTCACTCGTCGTGGCGACGCGAGGGGTCCTTTGTGCGTCTGAGGAGAATAACGCTTCGTACAGGCAGCGCTACACCCAGTTGCTCAAATCACCGGTTCCGTCGTATCTGTTACTGCTTGTAGTCGCATCAAGTAGCAGTTCGTGACCGTTTGTTGATCGGTTTGCTTTCGAGTGTGACTGCGCGGGCGATGCGTTGTGCTCAAGTCCGGGACGCGTGAGTGAGCGGGGCCGCTGCGGGGTAAGGAAGCGGGAATGCCCGGGCGTCGACCTGTGCGGTGCTGTTCGACCACGGACGGGTGAGCGCGCCTGGTCCGGGGTTGTCGCAGATGATCGCAGCCGAAACGTATCGGCAGACCGGCCGACGAGCCGGGAGCCCGGCCTCGCGGGGAGCGGTCAGTGACGGCGGCGGTGCAGGGCGACCGCCGCGGCGGTGCCGCCGGCCAGCGCGCCCAGGCCCGCGGCGGCGGGGATGCCGACCTTCGCGGCCTTCCGGCCGGTCCGGTAGTCGCGCAGCCGCCAGTCCCGGTCCTTCGCGTGCTTGCGGAGCTTGGCGTCCGGGTTGATCGCGTACGGATGCCCCACCAGCGACAGCATCGGGATGTCGTTGTGCGAGTCGCTGTACGCGGCGCAGCGGCCCAGGTCGAGGCCCTCGGCGGCGGCGAGGGCCCGCACCGCCTCGGCCTTGGCCGGACCGTGCAGGGGCTCGCCGACCAGCTTGCCCGTGTAGACCCCGTCGATCGACTCGGCGACCGTCCCCAGCGCTCCGGTCAGGCCGAGCCGACGGGCGATGATCGTGGCCGTCTCGACCGGCGCGGCCGTCACCAGCCAGACCTTCTGGCCCGCGTCCAGGTGGGCCTGGGCGAGGGAGCGGGTGCCGGGCCAGATGCGGTCGGCCATGTACTCGTCGTAGATCTCCTCGCCGATCGACATCAGCTCGGACACCCGGTGGCCCTTGACGATGGACAGGGCGCTGTCGCGGGCGTCCTGCATGTGCTCGGGGTCCTCGACGCCGGCGAGCCGGAACCAGGCCTGCTGCCAGGCGAAGCGCGCGAGTTCGCGGCGCTGGAAGAACTTCCGCTTGTACAGGCCGCGGCCGAAGTGGAAGATCGCGGCGCCCTGCATCACGGTGTTGTCGAGGTCGAAGAAGGCCGCCGCGTGCACGTCGCCGACGACCGGGAACTCGGGCTCGGCGGCCTCGGGTCCGGTGGCGGCGGCCTCCTCGCGCTCCTGTTCCAGCTGGAGCGAGGACTTGCGCGCCGCCTCGGCGGCGGCCTCGCCTGCCAGGACGCTGCGCGCGGTGGCGGAGCGCCTACGGGGGGTGAGCCATCCCAGAGCGGCCATGCCGTTGAGCATAGCCAGTCTGTTCGGTACTTCCCGACTTGTGGGGATGCCGGGGCGTGAACAGTCGGCGTCGGCCGTGTCGCCGGGGACGCAGGGCCCCGCAGAATGGACGTCATGTTCGGACGTGCGAAGAAGAAGGACGGCGGGGCGGGGAAGGACGCCGCCTCGCGCGTGGTGACCCTGATCGGCAAGCCGGGGTGTCATCTCTGCGACGACGCCCGCGCGGTGGTCGAGGCCGTCTGCGCGGAGACCGGGGCCTCCTGGGAGGAGAGGGACATCACCCGGGACGAGGAGCTCCACCGGGCGTACTGGGAGCAGATCCCCGTCGTCCTGATCGACGGCGAGCAGCACACCTTCTGGCGCGTGGACGCCGGACGGCTCCGGCGCGAACTGGGTGCGTGACCGGAAGGCGGTTACCATCGGGGACGTTTTGTTGGGTTCCGGGGGCGGCTTCGTGAGGAGAGTGTGCGGCTTTGCCCCCTTCGGGATCTCAACGCTCCGACGCGCTCCGCGGTTCCACGACGAGGAGAACCGGCCGCGTGACCCCGGTCACTTTGGGTGGACAAAACGGACACCATCTTTGTGCACGCGTTCACAAAGACATAGCCTGCATTCGACGGGGCGGTCTTGGGACATATGGCCGCCTGCAGCCCCGCTCATCCCGCAGGAGCACCGTGGCAACTGGCCGAACTCACCGACCGGCGACCCGTAGCCGAGGAATTCCCGAGGCCACCGTCGCCCGGCTTCCGCTGTATCTGCGCGCACTGACCGCGCTCTCGGAGCGCTCCGTACCCACGGTCTCCTCCGAGGAGCTCGCGGCCGCGGCGGGGGTCAACTCCGCGAAGCTGCGCAAGGACTTCAGCTACCTCGGCTCGTACGGCACCCGCGGTGTCGGCTACGACGTCGAGTACCTCGTCTACCAGATCTCCCGCGAGCTGGGCCTCACCCAGGACTGGCCCGTCGTCATCGTCGGCATCGGAAACCTCGGCGCGGCCCTCGCCGGCTACGGCGGCTTCGCCTCCCGGGGCTTCCGCGTCGCCGCGCTCATCGACGCCGACCCCGCCATGACCGGCAGGCCGGTCGCCGGGATCCCCGTCCAGCACAGCGACGACCTCGAGAAGATCATCAACGAGGACGGCGTCTCCATCGGCGTCATCGCGACCCCCGCCGGCGTCGCCCAGCAGGTCTGCGACCGGCTCGTGGCCGCCGGAGTCACCTCCATCCTGAACTTCGCCCCGACCGTGCTCTCCGTGCCCGACGGCGTGGACGTGCGCAAGGTCGACCTCTCCATCGAGCTCCAGATCCTCGCCTTCCACGAGCAGCGCAAGGCCGGCGAGGAGACGAGCGCCGAGGAGGCCCCCGACACGGGCGCCGAACCCGAGGCCGCCGCGGCCGTCGTGCCGCCGGCCCCCCGCGGCGCCACGGCCGACACCGGCCGCAAGGGACCCGACGGGGACGTCCCCGCGGTGATGCCGGCATGAGCCTCCTCGTCGTCGGACTGAGCCACCGCAGCGCCCCGGTCTCCATCCTGGAGCGGGCCTCGCTGTCGGCGGACACCCAGGCCAAGCTCCTCCAGGACACCCTCGCCGCCGAACCGGCCGCCGAGGGCACCGTCCTGGCCACCTGCAACCGCATCGAGCTCTACGCCGACGTGGACAAGTTCCACGCCGGCGTCGCCGAGCTGTCCACGCTCCTCGCGCAGCACAGCGGCGTCGGCCTGGACGAGCTCACCCCCTATCTCTACGTGCACTACGAGGACCGGGCCGTCCACCACCTCTTCTCGGTGGCCTGCGGCCTCGACTCCATGGTCGTCGGCGAGGGCCAGATCCTCGGCCAGATCAAGGACGCCCTCGCCCTCGGCCAGGACCTCCACACCGCCGGCCGGCTCCTCAACGACCTGTTCCAGCAGGCCCTGAGGGTCGGCAAGCGCGCCCACAGCGAGACCGGGATCGACCGGGCCGGACAGTCGCTCGTCACCTTCGGCCTGGAGCAGCTCGCCCAGGACGCGGACGTCGAGACCTGGGCCAAGGGCAAGAAGGCCCTCGTCATCGGCGCCGGCTCGATGTCCTCGCTCGCCGCCGCCACGCTCGCGCGCTCCGGCGTCTCCGAGATCGTCATCGCCAACCGCACCCTGGCCCGCGCCGAACGCCTCGCGCAGATCCTGACCGAGCCCGGCAGCACGGGAGTCGCCGCACACGCGGTCGAGATGGTTGCCGTCGGCGACGAACTGACACGTGCCGACATCGTCGTCTCCTGCACCGGCGCCACCGGACTCGTCCTCACCGGCGAGGCCGTGGAGGACGCGGCACGGGACCGCACGGCCCCGCTGTTCCTGCTCGACCTCGCCATGCCCCGCGACATCGACGCCGCCGCCCACCGCGTCCCCGGCGTCCGCCTCGTCGACATCGAGTCGCTCGCCGAGGCCTCCGCCGACGCACCCATGGCAGCCGACGTCGACCAGGTGCGCGGCATCGTCTCCGACGAGGTCGCCGCCTTCGGCGCCGCCCAGCGCGCCGCCCACATCACCCCGACCGTGGTCGCCCTGCGCACCATGGCCGCCGACGTGGTGGCCAGCGAGGTCGCCCGTCTGGAAGGCCGCCTCCCCGGCCTCGACGACAAGCAGCGCGCCGAGATCACCCAGACCGTGCGCCGCGTCGTCGACAAGCTCCTGCACGCGCCGACCGTGCGGGTCAAGCAGCTGGCCAGCGAGCCCGGCGGCGCCGGGTACGCGGACGCGCTGCGGACACTCTTCGACCTCGACCCGGAGACGGTGGCTTCCGTCAGCCGGGCCGACCTGAATGACGCCGACGTCAAGAACCGAGGGCGAGTATGACCGAGAGGGCACTGAGGCTCGGGACCAGGCGCAGCAAGCTCGCCATGGCCCAGTCCGGGCACGTGGCCGACGCCGTCCGGCAGCTGACCGGCCGGCCCGTCGAGCTCGTGGAGATCACGACGTACGGGGACACCTCACGGGAGCACCTCGCGCAGATCGGCGGCACCGGCGTCTTCGTCGCCGCCCTGCGCGACGCACTGCTCGCCGACGAGGTGGACTTCGCCGTGCACTCCCTGAAGGACCTGCCGACCACCCGGCACCCCGACCTGGTGCTGGCCGCGATCCCCCGCCGCGAGGACCCGCGCGACGTACTGATCGCCCGCGCGGGCCTGACGCTGGACCGGCTGCCCGCGGGCGCCCGGGTCGGCACCGGCTCCCCGCGGCGGATGGCGCAGCTCCACGCCTACGCACGCAACCACGGCCTGGACATCACCTGCGTCCCCATCCGCGGCAACGTCGACACCCGCGTCGGCTACGTCCGCAAGGGCGAGCTGGACGCGGTCGTCCTGGCCGCGGCCGGACTCAACCGCATCGGCGGCACCGACGAACTCCTCGACGGGCTCTCCGCCGAGCCGCTGGCCGTCGACACCGTCCTGCCCGCCCCCGGCCAGGGGGCCCTGGCCGTCGAATGCCCGGCGTCGAACACCGAACTCGTCGCCGCGCTCGCGCCCCTCGACGACCCGCACACGCGGGCCGCCGTGACCGCCGAGCGATCCCTGCTCGCCGCCCTGGAGGCCGGCTGCTCCGCACCCGTGGGTGCGCTGGCCGACCTGCTGGCCGACGACCCCGGTCACGGGCAGGTTGTCACCGAGATGCGCCTGCGCGGCGTCGTCGGCACCACCGACGGCTCGACGCTGGTGCAGCTGTCCACCACCGGACCCGTACCCACCTCGCACGACGAGGCCCTGGCGCTCGGACGCGAACTCGCGGACGAGATGCTCGCCAAGGGTGCGGCCGGTCTTATGGGGGAGCGAGCACTTTGAACCCCACCAGCCCGACCACCAGCCCGCTGTCCCCGGCCCTCGCGGGCCACGGGCACGTCACGTTCCTCGGCGCAGGCCCCGGTGACCCCGGACTGCTGACCCTCAGGGCCGTCGAGGCCCTCGCGGGGGCGGACGTCCTGATCGCCGAGCCCGAAGTGCTCGAGGTCGTTCGCGGCCATGCGCGTGCGGGGGTGAGCACGCCTGAGCTGACGGTCGTTGACGAGGCGTCAACAACCGCCGGAGTCCCCGTGTTGAGGGACGCCGCCAATCTTGTCATGGAGGCCGCGCGGGGCGGCAGGCGGGTCGTCCGTGCGGTGACCGGCGACCCCGGCCTCGACGGGAACGCGGGCGCCGAGATGCTCGCCTGCGCCGCCGAGGGCATCCCCTTCGAGGTCGTGCCCGGCGTCGCCACGGCCGTCGGCGTACCCGCGTACGCCGGTGTGCCGCTGCGCGACGCACAGGGCACCGACGTGCGCTTCGTCGACGCCCGGACCGCCGACGAGCGGTGCTGGACCGAGGTCGGAGCCTCCGACGGGACCGTCGTCGTCTCCACGTCCTTGGACTCGGTCGCCGCCGCGGCCGGTGAACTGGTGGCGGCCGGCCGTAAGCCGGACACCCCGCTCACCGTCACCATCGCCGGTACGACGACGAGGCAGCGCACCTGGAACGCGACCCTCGGCACGATCGCCCAGGTCTTCAAGCAGGGCAAGGTCCTCCCCTCGCCCGAGGGACACCGGCCCGTCATAGCCGTGGTCGGCGAGCGCAGCGCCCCGGCGCAGCGGGACCGGCTGTCGTGGTTCGAGTCGAAGCCGCTCTTCGGGTGGCGGGTCCTCGTGCCGCGCACCAAGGAGCAGGCCGCGTCGCTCTCCGACCAGCTGCGCTCGTACGGCGCCGTGCCGCACGAGGTGCCGACCATCGCCGTCGAGCCGCCGCGCACCCCGCAGCAGATGGAGCGGGCGGTCAAGGGACTCGTCACCGGCCGGTACGAGTGGATCGCCTTCACCTCGGTGAACGCGGTCAAGGCCGTACGGGAGAAGTTCGAGGAGTACGGGCTCGACGCCCGCGCCTTCGCCGGGATCAAGGTCGCGGCGGTGGGCGAGCAGACCGCGGCGGCGCTGGTCGACTTCGGTGTGAAGCCGGACCTCGTGCCGTCGGGCGAGCAGTCCGCCGCGGGCCTGTTGGAGGACTGGCCTCCCTACGACCCCGTCTTCGACCCGATCGACCGCGTCTTCCTGCCGCGCGCCGACATCGCGACCGAGACGCTGGTCGCGGGCCTGATCGAGCTCGGGTGGGAGGTCGACGACGTCACCGCCTACCGGACCGTACGGGCCTCGCCGCCGCCGGCGGACACGCGGGAGGCGATCAAGGGCGGCGGCTTCGACGCCGTGCTCTTCACGTCCTCCTCGACCGTCCGGAACCTCGTCGGGATCGCCGGCAAGCCGCACAACGTGACGGTCATCGCCTGCATCGGGCCCGCCACCGCCAAGACGGCGGAGGAGCACGGCCTGCGGGTCGACGTCCTCTCGCCCGAGCCGTCCGTCCACAAGCTCGCCGAGGCCCTCGCGGACTTCGGCCTCCGGCGCCGGGAGTCCGCGCTGGCGGCGGGAGACCCGGTGACACGGCCGAGCGAGCGGCGGCCGGGGGCGCGGCGACGACGCACGACGTAGCGACGCGGGGCGCGGGGCGCGGGGCGCTTCCGTGCGGGGTGCGGGGTGCGGCTGGGCGGCGCCCGGCCCGCACCCCCGTGTGGGCGCGCGCCCGGCGGGGCGGTGCCGCCCCGCCCCCTGCCCGTGTGGGCAATCGTCCCGCTGGGGCGAAGGGGGTCCCCCCTGCTCGAGCGGAGCCGAGAGCTTGGGGGAGGGCGGGCACACGGGACGGCGCCCCTGGCGGCGCCTCCGCGTTCCGCGCCTGGGCCCGCACCCCGTGTGCGACGCACGTTCCGGTGCGGGTCAGGGCAACGGGAGCCTCGGGCGCCGGCAGGGGCACCGTTCCGTTGTGCCCACCCGTTCCGCCCCAGCGGAACGATTGCCCACAACGGGGGTGATCGAAGCCCGCGGCCGGTGGGGGGTGGGCTTATGCCCACAGTTCGTCGGTAAGGGCACCGCGCGCACGGGCGTAGCCTCGGATTCATGAACTCGTACGGATCCTTTCCCGGGGCGCGGCCGCGGCGGCTGCGGACGACTCCTGCCATGCGCCGGATGGTGGCCGAGACACGGCTGCATCCCGCCGACCTGATCCTGCCCGCGTTCGTGCGCGAGGGGATCACCGAGCCCGTGCCGATCCGGGCCATGCCCGGGGTCGTGCAGCACACCCGGGACACCCTGCGGAAGGCCGCCGTGGAGGCGCTGGAGGCCGGGGTCTCCGGGATCATGCTCTTCGGCGTGCCCGAGGACGCGAAGAAGGACGGCGCCGGGACGGCCGGCACGGACCCCGACGGGATCCTCCAGGTCGCCATCCGGGACGTGAAGGCCGAGGTCGGCGACGACCTCGTCATCATGTCGGACCTGTGCCTCGACGAGTTCACCGACCACGGCCACTGCGGCGTCCTGGACGCCGAGGGCCGCGTCGACAACGACGCCACGCTGGAACGTTACGCCGAGATGGCCCAGGTCCAGGCCGACGCCGGCGTCCACGTCGTCGGCCCCTCCGGAATGATGGACGGCCAGGTCGGAGTCGTCCGCGACGCCCTGGACACCATCGGCAAGGAGGACGTGTCCATCCTCGCGTACACCGCGAAGTACTCCTCCGCCTTCTACGGCCCCTTCCGCGAGGCCGTCGGCTCCTCCCTCAAGGGCGACCGCAAGACCTACCAGCAGGACCCCGCCAACCTCCGCGAGTCGATGCGCGAGCTCGCGCTCGACCTGGAGGAGGGCGCCGACATGGTCATGGTCAAGCCGGCCGGACCCTACCTGGACGTGCTCGCCAAGGTCGCCGCCTCGGTCGACGTACCCGTCGCCGCGTACCAGATCAGCGGCGAGTACTCGATGGTCGAGGCCGCCGCCGAGAAGGGCTGGATCGACCGCGACAAGGCGATCCTGGAGACCCTCACCGGCATCCGCCGCGCCGGCGCGCAGATGATCCTCACCTACTGGGCCACCGAGGCGGCGCAGAACCTGTCCCGCGGGCATCGATAGTCCGGGCTAGTCCCACCAGAAGCTCCACACCGGAGCGTCGAGCAGGGCCTTCCGGGCGTACCCGCGCAGGGTGGCAGTGTCACGGCTCCCCTGCGTGATGTTGTCCGGACAGAAAGCGAAGTGCTCCGCCGCCACCGCCTCGGCCTCCTCCACGGTCCGGGGCGGTGCCGCCACCGACACCACCAGCCGGTCGAAGGTGAGCGCGACGACACGGACGCCGAAACGGTCCTCCCAGGAGCGCAGCACCGCGCACAGGCGGGCCACGTCGTTCTCGTGGTTCAGCGGCCCGCCCCAGCCGATGACCGCCGGTATGTCGGCGCTCCGCCGGGCCGGCACCAGCGCCGGACGCGCGTCCGCCAACCAGAAGCCCGGCTCCGTCAGCAGCTCCGCGACATCGGCCGCCGCCCGGTCCGGGTCCGTGTCCAGCGGCCGCGCCGGAGCCAGGCCCGGCCAGCCGGCGGCGGCCGAAGCCCCGACCTCGTCCGCCGCGTAGTACCCCCAGAACCCGGCGAGCACCTCGTCCGCGTCGTGGTCCGCCGGGTCGCTCATCCGCCCCGGCTCCAGCTCCCACCTCTCCAGGCCCCACCCACCGCCCAACAGCACCGGCAGCAGCCCCGCCGTCCGCGCCGCCGGACGCAGCGCCGCCCAGGCGGCGGGCCCCGCCGCGCCGTGCCCCGACCAGAGGTACGGGGCGTCCGCCGGACCCGTGAGGGCACCGGGCGGCAGGTCGAGGCCGAGGGAACGGCCGGTCGGATCGGACACGAGCCTGGGCAGCTGGTTCGGGATCATCGCCATGACCAGAAGGTAGGGCGAGCCACTGACAACGGGGCGAGTGGTAGGGCGGCACCGGGCGGCGCACCCTGGAGTGGTAGCCGACAGGTCCTCGGTGGAGGTGGTCCTCATGATGCACACGCTCGTCGGATGGCACGTGGAGATGGAGTTCCAGGAAGAGGGCGACCGGACCCGCGCCGCGGCCATGGTCCGGCTCGGCGACGGCACCGAGTTCCGGGCCCACGGCACCGCCAACCGCCACCCCTCCGACCCCGACCAGCTACGGGTGGGCGAGGAGATCGCCGGCGCACGCGCCCTCATGGACCTCGCCTCACAACTCCTCCAGAAGGCCCACAAGGAGATCGACGAGGTGTCCGGCCGGACCTCGCACGAAATCCGCTGACGACCCGGTGACAAGACGACGAAGCCCCCGGCACGGCGCACCGTACCGGGGGCTTCGTACCGGACGTCTCAGAGGCGCTCGGGCGTCCGGATGCCCAGCAGCGCCATGCCCTGGTGCAGCGTGCGGGCCGTCAGGTCGCAGAGGAAGAGACGGTTCTCCGCGACCTCCCGCGCCGGCTCCGGCTTGATGACCGGGCACTGGTCGTAGAACGTCGTGTACAGCGAGGCGAGCTGGTACAGGTACGCCGTGAGCTTGTGCGGCGCGTACTCCTCGGCCGCTTCGAACACCGTCTCGGCGAACCGGTCCAGGTGCAGACCGAGCGCCCGCTCCGCCGGAGCGAGCTCCAGCTCCCGGTGGGCGACGGGAGTGCGGTCGCCCGCCTTGCCGAAGATCGACTTGATGCGGGCGTACGCGTACTGCAGGTACACCGACGTGTCGCCGTTCAGCGACACCATCTGGTCCAGGTCGAACTTGTAGTCACGCGCCGCGGACGTCGACAGGTCGGCGTACTTCACCGCCCCGATGCCGACGTACCGGCCGTTCTCGACGATCTCCGTCTCGGACAGGCCCACCTTCTCGGCCTTCTCGCGGACGACCGCCGTCGCCCGGTCCACGGCCTCGTCCAGCAGGTCCACCAACCGCACCGTCTCGCCCTCGCGGGTCTTGAACGGCTTGCCGTCCTTGCCCAGGACCGTGCCGAAGGCCAACTGGACGGCCTTCACCTCGTCGTTCAGCCAGCCGGCCCGACGGGCCGTCTCGAAGACCATCTTGAAGTGCAGCGACTGGCGGGCGTCCACCACGTACAGCAGGGAGGTCGCCTTCAGGTTCTGCACCCGGTCCCGGATCGCCGACAGATCCGTCGCCGCGTACCCGAAACCACCGTCCGACTTCTGCACGATCAGCGGCGTCGGATTGCCGTCCGGGCCCTTCACGTCGTCGAAGAACACGCACAGCGCACCCTCGGAGCGGACCGCGACGCCCGACTCCTCCAGGATGCGGCAGGTCTCCACCAGCATGTCGTTGTACCCGGACTCGCCGACGACGTCGCCGTCCCGGATGTCCATGTCCAGCTTGTCGAAGACCGAGTAGAAGTAGATCTTCGACTCGTCGACGAACCGCTGCCAGAGCGCGAGCGTCTCCTCGTCCCCGGCCTGCAGGTCCACCACGCGCGCACGGGCCCGCGTCTTGAACTCCTCGTCCGAGTCGAACAGCGCACGCGAGGCCTTGTACAGCCGGTTCAGGTTCGACATGGCCTCCTCACCGGAGACCTCGGCCTCCGACGAGTGGTCCAGCTCGTGCGGATGCTCGATCAGGTACTGGATGAGCATGCCGAACTGGGTGCCCCAGTCGCCGATGTGGTGACGCCGGACCACCGTCTCGCCGGTGAACTCCAGGATCTCGACCATCGCCGCGCCGATCACGGCCGACCGCAGGTGACCGACGTGCATCTCCTTGGCCACGTTCGGCTGCGCGTAGTCGATGACCGTCGTGCCCGCCGACTCGTCGAACGGCACGCCGAGACGCGCGTCCGCCGCACGGGCCGCCAGGGTGTCGACGATCGCCGCGTCCGTCACCGTGATGTTCAGGAAGCCGGGGCCCGAGACCTCGATCTCCTTCAGGACGTCATTGGCCGGGATCGCCTCAACGACCTTCGTCGCCAGCTCGCGCGGATTGCCCTTGAGCCGCTTCGCCAGCGCCAGGATGCCGTTGGCCTGGAAGTCGGCCCGGTCGCTTCGTCGCAGCAGCGGGTCGGCGGACGCGGCGTCCGGCAGAGCCGCCGAGAGGCCGTCCGCGAGACGCTGCTGCACGGTCGAAGCGAGGGAAGGGACCGAGGCCATGAGCTTCCGTTCCTGTAGTGAGGTGTTCGGTGGTCTTTTTCGCTTGTGCAAGTGTCCCATGGGAGAGCAACGTGTTTTCTCCGCCTGTGGACGACCCCGGGCTGTGGACAACCTCCGAGCGCGCCGATCCGTCTGGGACAATGACAGACGTAGAGCTGTAAGGCTTCGAGGCTTTCAGGAAAGAAGGACGTACGACCGTGGCTCAGAGCAGCACCGAGACCGACTGGGTCTCCCGTTTCGCGGACGAGGTCATCGCCGAGTCGGAGCGACGTGCGCCTGGCAAACCGGTCGTCGTCGCCTCCGGGCTCTCCCCGTCCGGCCCGATCCACCTCGGCAACCTCCGCGAGGTCATGACCCCGCACCTGGTCGCCGACGAGATCCGCCGCCGCGGACACGAGGTCCGGCACCTCATCTCCTGGGACGACTACGACCGCTACCGCAAGGTGCCCAACGGCATCGAGGGCATCGACGCCTCCTGGGCCGAGCACATCGGCAAGCCCCTGACCTCCGTCCCGGCCCCCGCCGGCTCGCCCCACCCCAACTGGGCCGAGCACTTCAAGGCCGCCATGGTCGAGTCCCTCGCCGAACTGGGCGTCGAGTACGACCCCATCAGCCAGACCGAGCAGTACACCGCCGGCACCTACCGCGAGCAGATCCTGCACGCGATGAAGCACCGCGGCGACATCGACGCCATCCTCGACCAGTACCGGACGAAGAAGGCCCCGAAGAAGCAGTCCCAGAAGCCCCTCGACGAGGCCGAACTGGAAGCCGAGGAGGGCTCCGGCGCCGCGGGCGAGGACGACGGCTCCGGCGGCGTCTCCGGCTACTTCCCGTACAAGCCCTACTGCGGACAGTGCGAGAAGGACCTCACCACCGTCACCTCGTACGACGACGACACCACCGAGCTCGCCTACACCTGCACGAACTGCGGCTTCGCCGAGACCGTCAAGCTCAGCGAGTTCAACCGCGGCAAGCTGGTCTGGAAGGTCGACTGGCCCATGCGCTGGGCCTACGAGGGCGTCGTCTTCGAGCCCTCCGGCGTCGACCACTCCTCACCCGGCTCCTCCTTCCAGGTCGGCGGCCAGATCGTCCGCATCTTCGACGGCGTCCAGCCCATCGGCCCCATGTACGCCTTCGTCGGCATCAGCGGCATGGCCAAGATGTCCTCCTCCAAGGGCGGCGTGCCCACCGCGGCCGACGCCCTGAAGATCATGGAGCCCCAGCTCCTGCGCTGGCTCTACGCCCGCCGCAGGCCGAACCAGTCCTTCAAGATCGCCTTCGACCAGGAGATCCAGCGGCTCTACGACGAGTGGGACAAGCTGGAGGCCAAGGTCGCCGACGGCACCGTCCTGCCCGCCGACGCCGCCGCCCACTCCCGCGCCGCCCGCACGGCCGCCGGCGAACTGCCCCGCACCCCGCGCCCCCTCCCGTACCGCACCCTCGCCTCCGTCATGGACATCACCGCCGGCCACGACGAGCAGACCCTGCGGATCCTCACCGAACTCGACCCCGAGAACCCCGTCACCTCCCTCGACGAGGTCCGCCCGCGCCTCGACCGCGCCGAGAACTGGATCACCCACCAGGTCCCGGCCGACCAGCGCACCATCGTCCGAGAAGAACCCGACACCGCACTCCTCGGCTCCCTGGACGACGAGGGCCGCGAATCCCTCCGACTCCTCCTGGAAGGCCTCGACACCCACTGGTCGCTCGACGGACTCACCACCCTCGTCTACGGCGTCCCGAAGATCATGGCCGGACTCGACCCCGAGGCCAAGCCGACCCCGGAACTGAAGCTCGCCCAGCGCGCCTTCTTCGCCCTGCTCTACAAGCTCCTCGTCAGCCGCGAGACCGGCCCCCGCCTGCCCACACTGCTGCTCGCCGTGGGCGCCGAACGGGTGCGCAAGCTGCTCGGCGCCTAAGCGCCCGAGCACGTGACCTGAACACGTGAAAAGGGGCCGCCACCCGGAGAGATCCGGGCAGCGGCCCCTTTCACACGCGCACCCCGTGCCCTACGGAGCGTCCACGTCGGCCCTCGCCTGCTGGACCCGCTCCTGCGCACCCGGCACCGCCTGCCGCAGCAGATCGATGTCGGACACCGGAAACTCCGGCATGCCGTACTGCTCGGCCACCAGCTGAGCCAACTCGTCCTCGGCCGGGAACCGCCCGTGCTCCAGCACGTACGACCCCATGACCTTGTAGACGACGTCCTCGAACTCGTTGACCTGCGGCTCCGGCTGCTCCACGTACTCCGGGTACTCCACGAACTCCTCCGGACCCGCCGGAGGCACGTCCTCCGGCCCCTGCGGCACCGGAACCGGCATCGGCTCGAGACCCTCCACGATCTGCGGGTTGTACGTACCCTCGTACGCCTCCGGAGAGACCTGCGACGCGTCGAACCACGGACTCTCGTGATTCACCGGCCCACCCGGCCCCTGCACCGCACCCGGCCCCTGTGCCTGACCCGGCACCTGCACCTGACCCGGCACCTGCGCCTGACCCGGCACCTGCGCCTGCGCCGGAAGCTGAGCCTGCGGCGCCACCGACTGCCCGGGCTGCCCGACCGACACCGCCTGCGCCGAAACCGGCACCGCCTGGGAAGACCCCGGAGGCAACACGGCCGGCTCGATGCCCGCCGCCGCCAACCCCGCCGGAGCCGTCTCCGCCAACGGCACCCCGTACCGGGCCAACCGCAACGGCATCAACGCCTCCACCGGAGCCTTGCGCCGCCAACCCCGCCCGAAACGCGCCTGCAACCGGGCCTGATAGATCAGCCGCTCCTGCTCCAGCTTGATGACCTGCTCGTACGAACGAAGCTCCCACAGCTTCATCCGACGCCACAGCCGGAACGTCGGCACCGGCGAAAGCAACCAGCGGGTGATCCGAACACCCTCCATGTGCTTGTCGGCCGTGATGTCCGCGATCCGACCCACCGCGTGCCGCGCCGCCTCCACGGCCACCACGAACAGCACCGGAATCACCGCGTGCATCCCCACACCCAGCGGATCCGGCCAAGCGGCCGCACCGTTGAAGGCGATCGTCGCGGCCGTCAGCACCCACGCGGTCTGACGCAGCAACGGGAACGGGATCCGCAACCAGGTCAGCAGCAGATCCAGCGCGAGCAGCACACAGATGCCCGCGTCGATGCCGATCGGAAAGAAGTACGAGAAGGTGCCGAAGCCCTTCTGCAGAGCGAGCTCGCGCACGGCGGCGTACGAACCCGCGAAACCGATCCCCGCGATGATCAGCGCACCGCCGATGACGAGGCCGATGAGTATTCGGTGTGTGCGTGTCAGCTGCATCGCGGCCACCCGCGATCCCCTCCCGTCATTCGACATCCCGCGCGCACAGAGTGGCACACGTGAGCGAAGCCCGGCCCCCGGGGGAGGGACGGGCTCCACGCTCACACGACACTCTGCGCTGGTTTGTGACTACTTGTTGGCTGCCGCGACCGCCGCGACAGCCTCCTTGACCGCCTTCACCGCACCATTCGTGACGGTCTTCTCCGACGGAGTGTCCGCACCCGCGTAACCCGCACCGTTGTACGACAACAGGACCAGCACATTGCCCGTACGCGCCACCACCGACGCGTACACGAAGTCCTCGCCCGTCTTGCGCAGCCGGTACGTGACCGTCTTCGCCTCGTCCCCGATGCCCGCAGACGTCACCGTCCGCAACTGCTTCGCACCCGGAGTCGCCTGAACCTTCGCGAGCTCCTTCGCGAGATTCTCCTGCGCCCGCTCCTGACCGCTGCCCAGTGCGGCATCGGACTCGTACCGGTAGAAGGACACGTCCAGCCAGCGGTACTGCGAACCCTCCACACCCTTGTCCTCGAGCCCGTTCCACGAACAGCCGCCACGACTGGTCAGATCACTGGAGGCGGCCGGCGTGCCGTTCTTCGTCTTCGCCTTGGGCACCAGGGACGCCGTCGTCTTCGCGGAGACCGACTTGCACACCACCGGCAGCTTCGCGAACCTCGCCGGCTCGACCGCCTTCGTCGTCTGCGAGGGCGACGGCGTCACGGACGCCGACGCGGACGGCCCGGCCGACCCCTCCGCCTTGCCGGAATCACCGGAGCCCGAAGAGCACCCCGCGGCGACGAGCATCACCGGGACGGCGGCACAGGCGAGTATGCGGGAGAGTCGCGTTCGCGGAGCTGATCGCTGCATGGTTCCTTCAGTCGCTTGTCGTACGGTCCGGCCGACGACCCGCCGGCCGCAGCCACGGGCACACGGCCATGGATACGGCCACGGGTACGCCGACACGTTACGTGGTCGCCACCCGCTCACGGAGCGGATGCGAACGGCTACTCCTCCAGCCGATCGGCGAGCTGCCGAGCCAGATTCCGGGCCTTTTCCTGCAGTTCCGCACTGCCGGGGGCCTCGACGGAACCCGTCGTCTGCACCCGGTACCAGACCGTCACGATCACGTTCGATGTGCGGAAGACCACGCTGACAGCACGCTGATGACTGTTCGCACCGACCGCGCTGGGCACGTCGTCGAGATACGCGACGTCCCCCAGGCCGTCGAGGACACGCGGCTCCAGACCGGTCGCGGACGAATCGACACCCGGGGTGGCGGAGCCGGTGGGGGAGCCCGTGGGAGCACTGGTGGGCGACCCCGTGGGAGTGCCGCCCGCCGACGGCGCCTTGCCCGCCAGGGCGACGGTCCCCACGGACGGCTTGGCCGTACCCGCGGCCGTGGCCGTGGCGGAAGGGGTGCCCGTCGCCGGAACCGCCGGGGTCGTCGTGGCAGTGGGCGGCGGCGTGGGCACCGGGATGCCCGCCGCGAGCTGCTTGCGGACGTACACCTCCTGCGCCCGGTCGTCGTCGCTGACGGCCGCGTCGTACGACACCACCCGCTCGACGTCCAGGGAGAGCCGGTGCGAGGTCTCCGGGGTGTCGGCCTTCCACGTGCAGCCGACGCGCCGGTCGGTGTCGTACGTGACGGCCGCGACGCCCCGGTACGCCTTGTCGCGCTCGGCGTCGGGCAGCGCGGCGGCGCCCGGGAGCAGGTCCTTGAGGGTGGCCTGCGGGACGGCGCCACAGGGCTCGAAGAGGGTGCTGTAGCGGCCGGGGGGCGGGACGGCGGCGGCGGCCTGGCCGGCCTTGGCGTCGACGGCGACGTCGTCCGCGGGGGTTCCGGCGGAGCACGCGGTGAGGCCGGCCCCCAGGCCCAGGCCGAGTGCGAGGGCGACGGCGGTGCGAGCCGTGGGCCCGGTGCGGCCGGGTGCGTACCTCTTTCGCTGCACGGTCCCAGGCTCCCTTCACCCGAAGTCTTTCCCGAAAACTGTTTGCCGCGCGAACCCGGCCGATGGACACAATGTCTATCGCACACGCAGCCGTTGATGTCGCTCCCCTGTCACCTGTACGGGCTTTGGCTCCGGTTTTTGCGTTATCAGACTTTTCGGGGGAATTGAGGAAGTATGTCGTACGTAGAGGTACCGGGCGCGAAGGTGCCGATCAGGATGTGGGCCGACCCCGCCTCGGTCGAGGGCGGCGCCATGCAGCAGCTGCAGAACGTGGCGACGCTGCCGTGGATCAAGGGCCTCGCCGTGATGCCGGACGTGCACTACGGCAAGGGCGCGACGGTCGGGTCCGTGATCGCGATGCAGGGTGCGGTCTGTCCGGCGGCGGTCGGTGTGGACATCGGCTGCGGGATGTCGGCGGTGAAGACCTCCCTGACGGCGAACGACCTGCCGGGCGACCTGTCCCGCCTCCGCTCGAAGATCGAGCAGGCGATCCCGGTGGGCCGGGGGATGCACAGGGAGATGGTGGACCCGAAGCGGCTGTACCAGTTCCCGACGGCGGGCTGGGACGACTTCTGGTCGCGGTTCGACGGGGTCGCGGACGCGGTGAAGTTCCGGCGGGAGCGGGCGGTTACGCAAATGGGAACCCTTGGCCAGGGCAACCACTTCGTGGAGCTTTGCGTTGATATGTACGATTCGGTATGGCTCATGCTGCACTCCGGGTCCCGGAACATCGGCAAGGAGCTGGCCGAGTACCACATCGGCGAGGCGCGGAAGCTTCCCCACAACCAGGGTCTCGTCGATCGTGACCTGGCAGTGTTCGTCGCGGACACCCCGCAGATGGCGGCCTACCGGCACGATCTCTTCTGGGCGCAGGAATACGCGAAGTACAACCGTGCGATCATGATGGCGCTCTTCCAGGAGGTCATCCGAAGAGAGTTCCGCAAGGCCAGGGTGACCTTCGAGCCGGTGATCTCCTGCCACCACAACTACGTGGCGGAGGAACAGTACGAGGGCATGGACCTGCTGGTCACGCGGAAGGGCGCGATCCGGGCCGGCTCCGGGGAGTTCGGGATCATCCCGGGCTCGATGGGCACGGGCTCGTACATCGTGAAGGGCCTCGGGAACGCGGCGTCCTTCAACTCCGCCTCGCATGGCGCCGGCCGGAAGATGAGCCGGAGCGCGGCGAAGCGGCGCTTCTCGACGCGGGACCTGGAGGAGCAGACGCGGGGCGTGGAGTGCCGGAAGGACTCGGGCGTCGTGGACGAGATCCCGGGCGCCTACAAGCCGATCGAGAAGGTGATCGACCAACAGCGGGACCTGGTGGAGGTCGTCGCCAAGCTGAAGCAGGTCATCTGCGTGAAGGGCTGAGAGCGAAAAGGGGCGGGGTGCGCGTGTGGCACCCCGCCCCTGCTTCGTGCTGGGTTACTGGGCAGGCATGGGTGTCCGGCCGGTGCTGAGACGCCACAGGCGCATGTTGCAGCTCTGCTCGGTGCGGTCGAGCGCGAGGGCTGCGGCGGCGGGGTCGCCGAGCCGCAGCAGCTCGCGATCGTCTGCTGCTGTCCAGCGTCGGCGAGGGGGTGCGATCTTCATGTCTGCCGGACGTACCCAGGTCTGGATTGCGGCCGCATTGGCCTTCTTGTGGTCCAGGGCGAGGCAGCCGGGGTAGTAGAGGTGCTTGGCGAGTTGCTGCGCCTGCTCCTTGAAGTACGTGATGACGTAGACCTGGTCACGGGTGTTGCGGCGGGCGAGGCGCTCGGTGCCCGTGATCTTCTTCGCGTAGTGGCACAGATATGCGGCCAGGGCCGTACTGGCCGACGTGAACGAGAGGAACGGGAGGCCCTTCGAGGTCCAGCCGAGCGATCCGTCGGCGTCGATGACGCCGCGGAGGTAGTCCGGCCGGGAGAACTCGAAGCGGGGCGGCCGGATGACCCGTGACTTCTTGCCGTAGGGGATTCCGAGCTCGTTGATGATGGTTCTGGCTTCGAGTGCGCACAGGGTCCACGTGGCCGAGTGGTGCTGCTCGGCGAAGTTGGTGGTGCGGACCCGCTCTGTGACGGAGCTGTAGTACGGCGTCAGGCGCTGGAACTCGCGGAGGATGTGGATGTCCCGCGCATTGATCTCGGCGGTCAGCTTTCCCTTCTGGCCCGCGCCGCGGGCCAGGTGCCCGTCGGCTTGCAGGAAGCCGTACATGTAGGCGTAGTCGGGGTCCTTGAGGTCCATGAAGGACGGCGCGGTGGGGGTGAGGGCGCTGATGTCGAACAGTGTGGGCGCGCTAGTGTCTGGTTCAGCCATGGGAAGAGTTGCCTTCCTGATGGTGAGGCCCTCGGCCGGGACTGCAATCCCTGCCGAGGGCCGTTCTGTATGGAGTTGTTTTCGACGTTAGGGCGCGTCTTCGGTGGACGTGTGGGTGATCGAGGGGGTTCACCCGGACGTGTCAGAGCTCGCGGTGGACCTTCGTGTTGGAGGCCTGGGCTCGGGGGCGGACCACCAGGAGGTCGATGTTGACGTGCGGGGGGCGGGTGCAGGCCCAGGTGATGGTGTCGGCCACGTCGTCGGCGGTGAGGGGTTCGGCGACGCCCGCGTAGACCTTGGCGGCCTTGTCGGTGTCGCCGCGGAAGCGGGTGGTGGCGAACTCGTCGGTCTTGACCATGCCGGGGGCGATCTCGATGACGCGGACGGGGGTGCCGACGATTTCCAGGCGGAGGGTTTCGGCGAGGACGCGGGCGCCGTTCTTGGCGGCGACGTAGCCGGCGCCGCCCTCGTAGGTGGAGTGGCCGGCGGTGGAGGAGAGGACGACCACCGTGCCGTCGCCGCTGGCGGTGAGGGCGGGGAGCAGGGCTTGGGTCACGTGGAGGGTGCCGAGGACGTTGACCTCGTACATCCGGCGCCAGTCCTCGGGGTCGCCGGTGGCGACGGGGTCGGCGCCGAGGGCGCCGCCGGCGTTGTTGACGAGGACGGCGAGGGTGCGGAAGGCGGTGGCGAAGTCGTCGACGGCGGCGCGGTCGGTGACGTCGAGGGCGTAGGCGGTGGCTTGGTGGCCGGCTTCGTTGATCTCGGCGGCGAGGGCTTCGATGCGGTCCTTGCGGCGGGCGGTGAGGACCACGCGGTAGCCGGCGGCGGCCAGTTGTCGGGCGGTGGCGGCGCCGATTCCGCTGCTTGCTCCGGTGATGACGGCGATGGGGGTACCGGGGCCGGTCATGACGTGCTCCTCGCGCGGGTGGTCGATTACGTCGGTCGCCCGGTCAGGATAGGTGGGGGTGTGGGTCAGCGGCCTCGTGGGGCGTACATGATCACGGCCATGCCGGTGAGGCAGATCAGGGCGCCGACGACGTCCCAGCGGTCGGGGCGGTAGCCGTCGGCGGCCATGCCCCAGGCGAGGGAGCCGGCGACGAAGACTCCGCCGTAGGCGGCGAGGACGCGGCCGAATTCGGCGTCGGGCTGGAGGGTGGCGACGAAGCCGTAGGTGCCGAGGGCGATGACTCCCGTGCCGATCCAGATCCAGCCGCGGTGTTCCCGTACGCCTTGCCAGACGAGCCAGGCGCCGCCGATCTCGAGGAGGGCGGCGAGGACGAACAGGGCGAGGGAGCGGGCGATCGACATGGGGGCAGCGTGTCATGGGACACGCGGGCTGATGGGTTGTCAGAAGATGTGATGATTGCTGGGTATTTTTGCCCCATGCGTGGATTGCGGAAGGGTGTGCTCGGGGTCGTTCTCGCGGCCGTGGTGGTGGGTGTGGGGACCGGTGCCGGTGCTGTGGGGCCGGTGGTGAGCGGGGAGGAGGCGGATCTTTCTCATCACGGGCACGTGTCCCTGTGGGACGGGAGGGTCGGTGTCTGGTTGGTCAGTGAGAACCGCGGGCCTTCCGACGTCTCCCAGGCGACGGTCCGGCTCGCCTTCTCCGAGCCGATGGCGGGCGGTCGGGAGCTGCCGCCGGCCTGTCTGTGGAGCAGTGACCGGGTGGTGTCCTGTCGGACGGGCGCGCTCCGGGCCGTGGGGGGCGTGGGTGAGCTGGCGCTCGATCTGCGGACCGCGGCTTTTCCGGAGGAGATGACGGTCGAGATCAGCACGCCCTGGCGGGACGGGGTGGCCGACCGGAATCCCCGGAACGACCGGCACCGGGTTCTGGTGCTGGCCACCGGGGATCCCTATGTCTTCTGAGTCGGGCCGGGGCTGATCTTCAGTTGCTCGCCCAGTGGACGTATCCGTCCGGGCGGACCAGGACCGCGGCCTTCTTCGTCGGGTCCGTCCAGGTGGCCCGCACGGGGTGCTTCGGGGTGACGGGGGCGGTCGCGGGTGGTGTCGGGGTCGTTCCCTCCGGGGCGATCAGGACGAATTCGCCGCGTCGGAGCAGTTCGTGGAGTCGTCCTTCGCGCAGGTGGAGGTCGGGTGCGCGGCGGCCGGAGGGGCGGCCGGTGCCCGGTGCGGGGGCGTAGGAGATCCCGATGCCGCTGATCAGGTCCATGGCGCGGGCCGAGGCGGGCGGGACCGCGCTCAGGAGGCGGGTGGCGAGGGAGCGGGCGGCGCGGGTGAGCGGGGTGCGGGCCATCGCGAGGCGGACGAGGGCGCCGCTGCTGCGGAGCACCATGGTGCCGACGGGGTGGCGCTCGGACTGGTAGCTGTCGAGGAGGGCTTCGGGGTCGGGCGTCTCGCCGCGGAGTGCGGCGGTGAGTTTCCAGGAGAGGTTGGCGGCGTCCTGGAGGCCGGTGTTCATGCCCTGGCCGCCGGCGGGGGAGTGGACGTGGGCGGCGTCTCCGGCGAGGAAGGCGCGGCCGACGCGGTAGGCGGGGGCCTGGCGCTCGTCGCTGTGGAAGCGGGAGATCCAGCGGGGGTCGTGCATGCCGTGGTCCGTGCCGAGGGCCTTGCGGGCGATCTCGCGGACCTCGTCGAGGTCGACGGGTTCGCTGTCGGCGACCTGGCGGGTGCGGGTCCAGCCCATGACCCGGTACCAGCCGTCGCCGAAGGGGGCGAGGAAGGCGAAGGTGTCTCCGGAGCCGGCGACGCTGAACGAGTCGGTGGGTTCCTCGGTCAGGCGCACGTCGGCGAGGACGATGGAGCGGATCACGGAGTGGCCGGGGAAGGGCAGGCCGAGGGCGGTGCGGACGGCGCTCCGGACGCCGTCCGTGCCGACCAGGTAGCGGGCGCGGAGGGTGAGCGGGGTGCCGTCGGGGTCGGTGAGTTCGGCGGTGACGCCGTCGGCGTCCTGGCGCAGTCCGCGGAGCTCCGTCTCGTGCCGGAAGGTGACGCCCGCGGCGACCGCCCGGCGTTCCAGGAGGCGTTCGACCTCGTACTGGGGGGTGACGAGCAGGTGGTTGAAGCGGGTGGGCAGTCGGGTCAGGTCCAGGTCGAGGCGGCCGAAGAGTCGTGCGGTGGTCAGGGTGGTGCCGGTGGTGAGGAGTTCGTCCGCGAGGCCGCGGGCGTCGAGTTGTTCCAGGGTGCGGGCGTGGACGCCGAAGGCGCGGGTCATGTTGCCCAGGGCGTGTGGGCGGCGCTCGACGAGGGTGACGTCGATGCCGGTGGTGGCGAGGTCTCCGGCGAGCAGGAGGCCGGTGGGGCCCGCGCCGATGACGAGTACGTCCGTGTCCGTGGTGCTCATGGCTGCCTCCAAGGTGCCCACGACCGTTTGCCAACAACTGTTGGTCAACGCTTGTTGGCAACGGTAGGGCGGCTCGAATGGCGTGTCAACACCCGTTGGCCTACAGTTGTTGACATGACGACCGTCCGCCGCTCCGACGCCACCCGGGCCGCCATCCTGGAGGCCGCCCGCGAGCGCTTCGCCTCCGACGGGTACGAGCGCGCCACCATCCGGGCCATCGCCCGCGACGCCGGGATCGACCCGTCGATGGTGATGCGCTACTACGGCAACAAGGAGGGGCTGTTCGCCGCCGCCTCCGAGGTGGAGATCGGCCTGCCCGAACTGGGCGCCCTGCCCGCGCGGCACGTCGGGGCCGTCCTGGTCACGCACTTCCTGGAGCGCTGGGAGAGCGACGAGGTCCTCACCGCGATGCTGCGGGTGGGGGTCACCAACGAGGCCGGGGCCGCGCGCATGCAGGCGATCTTCGCCCAGCAGCTCGGACCGGTCACCCGGGGCGTCTGCCCCGACCCGGCGGACGCCCCGCGCCGGGCGGCGCTCGTGGCGTCCCAGATCCTCGGCATGGCCCTCACCCGGTACGTGCTGCGCCTGCCGCCGGCCGTCGAGATGTCCGCCGAGGAGATCGTGGCCTGGCTGGGGCCCACCGTGCAGCGCTACCTCACCGCCGAGGCGCCCTGAGCGGCCGGAGTCCGCCGGGGCCGACCCGTTTCGTGACGCGGGAGTGCCCGGCTCGTACGATCTCTGCATGACGCAGAAGAGTTCCGTCCGGCGCGAAGCGCTCATGAGCGAGCTGCACGGCGAGGCCCGCCGCTACATGGCCGCCTACGTCCTGTTCAACCAGGCCGTCGCCGATCACCTGGGGCTCCACCCGACCGACGTGCAGTGCCTGAACCTGCTCAGCCTGGAGGAGGGGCCGGTGACCACCGGGCGCGTCGCCGAGCTGACCGGGCTCACCACCGGCTCCGCCACCCGCCTCGTCGACCGGCTCGAACGCTCCGGCTACGTGACCCGCGAGCGCGACACCGAGGACCGGCGCCGGGTCCTGGTGGCCCTCGCCCCCGAGCGGATGGCGGAGCTCGGCGACCTCTGGCGGAAGCTCAACAGCACCTGGGGCACGATGTTCGACGTCTACAGCGACGCCGAGGTCGCGCTGCTCATCGCCCACATGCGGCGCACCGTCGAGGTCAGTGCCGCGCAGATCGAGCGGTTGCGCGGGGGCGAACTCGGCTGACGGGGCGGCGGAGGTGGTGCCGGGTGGTGCCGGGGCGGTGACGACAGGCCCTAGTGGGCCGCCGCCCCGCCGAACTCCCGCACCGCGTCGGAGACGATCGCCTCCAGGCGCGCGTGGTGCGCGCCGCGCCAGTAGACCCGGCCGCACTCCACGCACTCGGCGAACACGTCGTAGGTCTTCTCGGTGCCCCGCTCCAGACGCTCGCGCACCGTGTCCTTGTCGGCGTCGCTCAGCTCCCCGTTGCACGCCGTGCAGCGGGTCCAGGGCGCCAGCGGCGGGGCGAAGCGCTCCAGTACGTCCCGGAGCTGGTCGTCCGGCCGGTCGCTGTAGACATAGGCGCCCGCCCACAGTTCGCGGCGGCGCAGCAGACCGCGGTCCCGCGAGAGCATGACGCGCCGCTCGCGCGCGGAGAGCGCGGCGAGGGCGGGGTCGCCGATGTCCTCGCTCTCGTACGCCGCGTCCACGCCGAGCAGGCGCAGGCGCCGGGCCAGCGTGCCGAGGTGCACGTCCAGCAGGAACCGGAGCGGTGCGCCCGGCACCGGCTGCGGGCGGACCACGTCCTCCACCTCGACGGTCTCGCCCGCGCCGGGGACGTGCGAGGCGTCGACGGGCCGCCCGTCCACCAGGAGCCGGCCGGCCTCGGTGAGCGGCACGCCCAGCGACTCCACGACGTGGCCGAGCGACGAGGTGCCGTCGGTGGTCAGCGGGGTGCGGCCGGAGCGGCGGTCCGCCGGGACGAAGAGGTGGAGGGCGGGGGCGAAGCTGATCTGGATCTGTGGTCCGTTCACGGGGACAGGATGGCATCGGGGGTCGGGGGTGGCCAGGGAATTCGGTTCCGGAGGGGGCGTGCGGGGGCGGCGTCCGGCGGGACGGTCGCCCGTGAGGGGGTCACCGGCGGAAGGCCTCCGCGTGGTCCGTGGCCCAGGTGGTGAAGGTGCGGGCCGGGTGGCCCGTCAGGTCTTCGACCGTTCTGGTCAGGGGGACCGGGCGGCCGTCGTGGGAGGCCCAGTGGGAGAGCAGGGCGTCCGCGAACGGCTCCGGGACGAAGGCCGCCACCGACTCCTTCCACTCCTCGGGGGTGACGGTCGTGTACGGCGCCGGCCGGCCCGTCACCTCCGCCAGGATCGCCAGCTGCTCGGTGAAGTCCAGCGACTCGGGGCCGGTCAGCAGGTACGAGGAGCCGCGCAGCCGGGGTTCGGTGAGCACCGCGAGGGCGGCTTCGGCGACGTCCCGCTCGTGGATCGGGTCGCCGTGCGCGTGGGGGTAGGGCAGCGCCGGGCCGTGGCCGTCCTCGAGGGCCCGCGCCCACTGCAGGGCGTTGGTGGCGAAGGCGCCCGGCTGGAGGTGGGTGGCTTCGAGGTCGCCGGACTCCGCGGCGGCCGACAGGGCGCGCTCGGCCGCGAGGTGCGAGGCCGCGACGGCGTTCTCCGCGGCGTCCGGTGCGAGGACGGAGCTGGAGGAGAGCAGGACGACGTGCTCGACTCCGGCGGCGCGGGCCCGGTCGGCGAAGGTGGCGGCGTGCGCGGCCTCGGCGTACAGGAAGACGGAGTCGACGCCCTTCAGGGCGGTGTCGAAGGTGGCCGGATCGGTGAGATCGCAGCGCACGGTGTCGACGCCCGGCGGTGGGGACAGGTCCGCGGGGTTCTTGGATCCGGCCCTGACCTCGACGCCCGCGGCGTCCAGCAGGCCGATCAGGGTGGCGGCGACACGGCCGCGGCTTCCGGTGACGAGGACGGTCATGAGGGGCCTCCAGGATTCTCTGCCTTGCGCATTCTCTTCGTGTTGCAGATAAATATCCGTGAGGGCGTCTTGTCCGTCAACCCTGAGAAAACCTGGGGTACTGTCCCCGGCATGAAGATCATCGACCTCGCCCCCGGCGACCCCCGGCTGGAGAGCGACCTCCTGCCGGTGCTCCGCGAGCTCCGCCCCCACCTCACCCCGGAGCTCTTCCGCGAGGTCTACGAGGCCGGTCACCCCCAGGGGCTGCGGTTCAGCGCCGCCCACACGGACGGCGGCCGCTGCGTCGGCGCGGCGGGCTGGCGGATCGTCAACAACACCAGCTCCCTGCGCAGTCTCTACGTCGACGACCTGGTGACCGCCGCCGACGACCGCTCCACCGGTGTCGGACACGCGCTCGTCGCCCACCTGGAAGGCCACGCCCGCGCGGCCGGGTGCCACGAGCTCACCCTCGACTCCGGCACCCACCGCACCGGCGCCCACCGCTTCTACCTGCGCGAGCGCTTCGACATCGTGGCCTTCCACTTCGCCCGGTCGCTCACCGCCCCGGACGCGGGCTAGCCGAGGTCGGACGCCGGCCGGCCGAGGTCGAACCGCCAGTCGTTGCAGCGCATCGGATTCCCCGGCGGATACTCGAACTCCCGCTCACCGAGCAGTTCGAACCCCGCCTTGCGGCACACCGCGTTCGACGCGGCGTTGTCCGCGGACGGGAACGCGTGCAGCCCGCGGCGCAGCCCCGCGGCCCGGGCCTCGGCGACCACCGCGCGCGTGGCCGCCGTCGCGAGGCCCCGGCCCTGGAAGCCCGGCAGCACCGCCCAGCCCGTCTCGTACACGGGCTCGCCGTCCCAGGTCCGCGCCCAGAAACCGATGCTGCCCACCACGACCTCCTCCGGCAGCAGCACGATCCGGAACATGCGCCCCGCGCCCGTCCCGTCGGCGCTCAGGTCCACGTACCGCCGGTGTCTTCCGACGAGCTGCTCCTCGGTCTCCGGGCCGCCGAGGTGGTCGGTCAACTCCGGTGCGTTCAAGGCCCGCAGCAGGCCGGCGTCCGCCTCGGACCAGGCTTCCAGCCGTACGGATGAGGTGTCGTAGTCCATGCTCGTACGGTAGGTCAGGGTGCTGACACCGCGCGGGCGTACGCGGTGGGCGACACCCCGATCGTCGCCGTGAAGTCCCGTACGAGATGGGCCTGGTCGCTGTAACCCAACTCGGCGGCGAGCACGGCCCAGTCGGGGCCGGCCGCCGACTCGGCCCGCTCCAGGGCCTCGTGGAAGCGGTAGCGCAGGATCACCCACTTCGGACCCACGCCGACGTGGCCGGCGAAGAGGCGCTGGAGCGAACGCGCCGACAGTCCGCTCGCGGCGGCCAGCCGGGACACCCTGCGGACCGTGCGGTCCGAACGGATCAGGTCCACCAGCTCCATGGCCTGCCCGGCGGCCGGGTCGGGCTCCGGTCCGCGGGCCAGGAGGAAGGCGTCGAGCGCCGCCACGCGCGCGTGGTCGCCGTCGGGGGACAGCACGGCGGCCAGGGGGGTGGGGGCGGGGGCGGTGCTCGCGCCCCCGCTCCCGCCCCCGCTCGCGCCCCCGCTCGCGCCCCCGCTCGCGCCCCCGCTCGCGCGCCCGGCCGCGCGTCCCTCCGGGAACACCTCCTCCAGCGGCACCCGCCGGCCCGTCCAGGCCGACACCGGCCACGCGGGCGCGAAGGGCCGGAAACCGCCCGGGCGGAACTGCACCCCGCAGACCCGGCCCGTCCCCGTCAGCTCCTGCGTGAACAGGCCCAGCCCCACCCCCGCCACCTCGGCCCACGCGTTCGCCGCCGGGGCGCCCGGCGGCCCGTACCGCTGGAAGACGACGTTCACCGACGGGTGCGGGACGAGACGGCTCGCGTACGGCTCCGGCAGTTCCCAGTCGATCAGCCAGTAGTGCTCCAGGTACGGCCGCAGCTCCGGTGCCGGGAGGCGACGGCGGAAGCGGATCCGGGAGAGCAGCTCGGCGGGGTCGACGATGCCCCGGGTGTCCCGGCGGGGGCGGGGAGCTGAGGCGGGCATGGTCCGCATGCTAGGGCCGGGACGGGCTGGTCAGCGCGGGTGGTCCGCGGGGCCCGGGGTGAGCCGGGAGGCGACCTGGCCGAAGGCGTGCTCCTCCTCGGGTGTCAGGGGCACCGACTCCTGCGGGTGCCAGACCCGCTCCAGCAAGGTGTCCGCCGGTTCGCGGCGGGCGCGGGACCGGGCCCGCAGGCTCAGCGTCAGCCACGTCACCGTCGAGACGGCGAGCAGGCCGACGAGCGTGATCACGCGGGGGTCCGAGAACGGGCCGGGCACGGACATGGCTCACTCCAGGGCGTGAGGGCCGCTCGTGTCCGGCGCGCCCCGGCAGGTGACGCGCGCGTGCACGACGGAACTGGCGATTCCCACTGCTTCCTCCCGATTCGTTCAGTTAACACCACCCGGGGGTGATTTCGGCAGGGGCCCCGGGGCGGAGTCCCGGCTCGTCGACGGTGGGCGGCAGGCCCTCTTGTGCGGTCCTGGGAAGCCCTCCAAGGTGGCGGACGAGGGAGATTCCGGCCGGGGAGGGAGCAGCCGCATGTCCGGGACAGAGGGATGGGGATTCACGGACGACAGGGGGACGGAGCTGAGGGCGGCCCGCGTGCCGCTGCGCGTCGTCGCCTACGTACGGGCCGGCGCGGCCCTGCTCGACCTCGGGGTGGCGCCGGTCGCCGTGTACGGCTCCGGGCACGACGGCGGGGCGCTCGATCCGGCCAAGGCCGGTGGTCTCCGGGCGGCCGGGGTGCCGTACCTCGGGCCGGGCCGGACCCTGGACGAGGCGGCGCTGGGCGAGCTGCGGCCGGACGTGATCGTCGACGTGACCTACGACGGCAAGAGCCCGTACGCGCTCGACGGGGCGGTCGCCGAGCGGCTCGGGATTCCGCTCGTCGCGCTCTCCGTCGGCAACGACCTCACCCTGCCGGCGATCCTCGACCGCTTCGCCGCGCTGGCGGCGAGCCTCGCCGCCGAGCCGGCGCGATCCGCTTCCGGCGCGGACGCCGGAGCCGCCGGACCCGTCGCCGGGCCCGACGCCCGATCCGCGCGGTCCGCTTCCGCCACCGAGCCCGCCACCGGACCCGCGCCCGTCGCCTCAGCCACCGCCCCCGTCTCGGCCCCCGCCGAGTTCGCCGCCGCCGAGGACGTCCTCCGGGGGGTCGCCTCCAGGTCCGGGGGCGCCGTGCTCGCGCTCTCCGGGGCGGGGGACGAGCAGGTGCACCTCGCCCGGCCGCGGGCCTGGCCCGAGCTGGCGCACCTCGCCGGCCTGGGCGTCCGGTTGCTCGACCCCGGTCCCGGGCCCGGCGCCAACTGGCTCACCGGTGACTGGGCCCGGGTCGCCGAACTCCGTCCCGACCTGGTCCTCTTCGACGACCGGGAGCACGCGACCCCGCCGCACGGCCTTCCCTCCGGGGTCCGCCTCGCCCCCTGGAGCCCCGAGACCCCGCCCAGCCCCGCCGCGTACGCCCGCTTCTTCCGCGACCTCGCCGAGGCCCTGGCGCCATAGGTCCGCCGGGCGGGTCCTACCCGAGGTGGGCGCGGAGGGAGGCGGCGAACTCCTCCGCGCGGGCGAGCTGGGTCCGGAGCTCGGCGACGCGCTCCGCCGCGGCCTCCTCGTAGCGGTGGACGCGGTCCACCAGGGCGGCCCGCTCGCCCGGTTCGAGTTCGGTGGCCGTGCCCGGGCGGTCGGCGGACAGCCGGTCCACGGCCCCGAGGAGCTCGCGGGTCTCGTCGAGGGTGAAACCGAGCGGCCCCATCCGGCGCACCACCATCAACCGGGACACGTCCGCGTCCGTGTAGAGGGGGAAGCCGCCCGGCGAGGCCGCGGACGGGACGACCAGGCCGCTGTCCTCGTACTGCCGGATGGTCCGCAGCGGCAGTTCGGTCCGCGCGGCGACCTCGCCGATCTGCATGGGCCGGCCGGTCATGCGTACTGCGCTCACGCGTCTGGCTCCTTCCTCGTACGGGGAGTCGTCAGGGCGTACGGACTCCCTGGGGGCGCGACTTCCGTGCATTACATACCATTCGTCCTAATTTCAGCATCTATGAGGGAGGGAAGCGTGGCGAAACGCCTGCGCGCCGGTCGGCTCAGGGCCAGACCAGGCAGTACGGCTGGTGTCCCGCCTCGTGGAGGCGGACCGAGAAGTCCTGCCACTCGTGGAGGAGCCGGTAGACGTCGAAGGCGTCGCGCGGTCCGCCGCGGTCCGGGACCGTCGACCAGATGAAGGCGGCGGCGCCGACCGACTCCTCGCCGATCCCGCGCAGCGGGTCGACCACGGTCATCGGCAGCTTCACCACGGCGTAGTCCGGGTGCAGCACCACCAGCTCCAGCGGCGGCACCTTGTGCAGGGGCATCCCCTGGATGCCGGTCAGGACCATGGCCGCTATCGTCTCGGGCTTGATCTTGGTGAACATGCCGCCCATGCCGAGCTCGTCACCGCCGAGCTCCTCGGGGCGCATCGAGATCGGTACCTGGGCCGCGGTGGCGCTGTTGGGCGCGCCGAAGTACTTGTACGTCACCCCCAAGCTCCGGCCCCCGGTCGTCGGGGCCGAGTCCGCAACGGGCTCCGGCTTCGGCCGGTGCTCCGAAGCGGTCGGCTCCTCGGATCGCCTGCGCCGGTGCCTCCCCCGCCGGGCAGACTCCGGACCCAGGTCGTCCGTCCCCTCGCCCGGTCCGCCACCGCGATGCATATCTCCACCCGACTGCTTTTTCTCGGCAACACGACCCCGCCGCGCAACCCGATCATCGTGTCAGTGACCTCCCCCGCGTTCGTACGGTGAAACACCTGTCCGCAAGAACGCCGTGGCCTCTGACACCATGGATTCCGTGAGTCATCCCTATGACGCCCCAGTTTCGCAGACGCGGACGGGGAGCGCCCCGGCGTAACAGACAGGATGCTCACCGCCGTCCCTCCGTTCCCGATGTCGTGCCCGAAGTCGTTCTCGCAGGTCAGGATCACAGTGCCGTATTCATACGAAGCCCCAGTCTCACAGACGCTTTTCGACCGCGCTTCCCTCGTGACGCCCGGCGGCGTGAACTCACCGGTGCGTGCCTTCCGGGCCGTGGGCGGAACGCCCCGGTTCATGGTGTCCGGTTCCGGTCCGTACCTCACCGACGCGGACGGTCGTGAGTACGTCGACCTCGTCTGCTCGTGGGGACCGATGATCCTCGGCCACGCGCACCCCGAGGTCACCGCCGCCGTGCAGGCCGCCGTGGCCCGCGGCACCTCCTTCGGGACGCCCGGCGAGGGCGAGGTCGCGCTCGGCGAGGAGATCGTCGCGCGGATCGAGCCGGTCGAGCAGGTCCGGCTCGTCTCCTCCGGCACGGAGGCCACGATGTCCGCGATCCGCCTGGCGCGCGGCTTCACCGGGCGCGCCAAGGTCGTCAAGTTCGCGGGCTGCTACCACGGCCACGTGGACGCGCTGCTCGCCGCGGCCGGTTCGGGTCTGGCGACCTTCGCCCTGCCGGACACGCCCGGGGTGACGGGCGCGCAGGCCGGCGACACGATCGTGCTGCCGTACAACGACCTGGAGGCCGTGCGGGCGGCGTTCGCCGCGCACCCGGGCGAGATCGCCTGTGTGATCACCGAGGCCTCGCCGGGCAACATGGGCGTCGTCCCGCCGGCGGCCGGCTTCAACCAGGGCCTGGCGGACCTGTGCCGGGAGAACGGCGCGCTGTACGTCTCCGACGAGGTCATGACCGGTTTCCGCACCTCGCGGGCCGGCTGGTACGGCGTCGACGGCGTGAAGCCCGACCTGATGACCTTCGGCAAGGTCATGGGCGGCGGCTTCCCGGCGGCCGCGTTCGGTGGCCGCGCGGACGTCATGGGGCACCTGGCGCCGGCCGGGCCGGTCTACCAGGCGGGCACCCTCTCCGGGAACCCGGTCGCGACCGCCGCCGGGCTCGCGCAGCTGCGGCTGCTCGACGAGGCCGCGTACGACAAGGTGAACGCGGTCTCGGAGGAGATCCAGGGCCTGGTCACGGGCGCGCTGGCCAAGGAGGGCGTGGCGCACCGGCTGCAGACCGCGTCCAACATGTTCTCGGTGTTCTTCACCGCCGACGAGGTGCGGAACTACGACGACGCGAAGAAGCAGGAGGCGTTCCGCTTCAACGCCTTCTTCCACTCGATGCTGGCCGACGGCGTGTACCTGCCGCCGTCCGCCTTCGAGTCCTGGTTCGTGTCGACCGCGCACGACGAGCGGGCGGTCGAGCGGATCGCCGCCGCCCTTCCGGCCGCGGCCCGCGCCGCCGCGGAGGCCACGGCATGAGCGACGCGACGAGCCGCCCGAAGGGCGCCGAGGACATCACCGTCGTCCATCTGATGCGCCACGGCGAGGTCCACAACCCCGACGGGGTGCTGTACGGCCGCCGGGCCGGCTACCACCTCTCCGAGCTGGGCCGGCGGATGGCGGACCGGGTCGCCGAGTCGCTGGCCGACCGGGACGTCACGTACGTCGTCGCCTCCCCGCTGGAGCGGGCGCAGGAGACGGCGACGCCGATCGCCAAGTCGCACGGTCTGGACCTGGCCAGTGACGAGCGGCTGATCGAGGCGGCGAACGTCTTCGAGGGCAAGACCTTCGGCGTCGGTGACGGGGCGCTGCGCAAGCCGGCGAACTGGAAGCACCTCACCAACCCGTTCCAGCCGTCCTGGGGCGAGCCGTACGTCGAGCAGGTCGTGCGCATGATGGGCGCGCTCGACGCGGCGAAGGACGCGGCCCGGGGGCACGAGGCGGTCTGCGTCAGCCACCAGCTGCCGATCTGGATCGTCCGCAGCTTCGTGGAGAAGCGGCGGCTCTGGCACGACCCGCGCCGCCGTCAGTGCACGCTGGCGTCGCTGACCTCGTTCACGTACCGCGGTGACAAGATCGTCTCGGTCGGGTACAGCGAGCCGGCCCGGGACCTCGTCCCGGTGCACCTGCTCGCGGGCGCGAAGCCGGTCAAGGGGAAGTCGAAGGCCTTCGGGGCGTAGCTCCCGGAGCCTTCCCGCGGTCCTCGCCGGACGGCGCCGTGCGGTCCCCATCGGCGGCGCCGTGCGGTCCCCATCGGCGTCGTCGTGCGGTCCCACCGGTGGTGCCGCGCGGTCCCACCGGTGGTGCCGCGCGGTCTCCACTGGACAGCGCGGTGGAGAGGGGCCACAGTTCAGGGCGGTCGGATGATGTTCATGTCATCCGTCCGCCCTAAAATTTTTGTGCGATTTTCCGGAACCTCCGTGTTCCTCCCGGCATCTCACTCATTGTCGGTTTGGATGACGTTCAGGTCATACGTCAGCGCGAATGGGGATGTCATGCGCGGGATCAGTGGGATCAGTCGAAGGGGGCTGCTCGGAGCGGGCGTTGGGGCCGCTGCGGCGATGGGGCTTGCCGCATGCAATACCGGAAACCAGGACAAGCCTGGGCGTTCCGGACCCGGCAAGGGGGGTGACGTCTCGGCGGACCCGGGCACGCCCACCCCGACCAAGGACGACGCCCGGCTCATCGGCGACGGTTCCACCGCCGACACCGGCAAGCAGCCGCACCAGCCCGACGCCCCCGTCCCGCTCGAACCCGGCCAGACCCCGCCCCAGTTCGTGATCTTCTCCTGGGACGGCGCCGGCGAGGTCGGCAACGGCCTCTTCCCGCGCTTCCTCGAACTCGCGAAGAACAACGACGCGGCGATGACCTTCTTCCTCTCCGGGATCTACCTCCTCCCCGAGTCGAAGAAGAACCTCTACCGCCCGCCGAACAACCGCGTCGGCGCCTCCGACATCGGCTACCTCACCGACGGGCACATCAAGGAGACCCTGAAGCACGTCCGGCAGGCCTGGCTCGACGGACACGAGATCGGCACCCACTTCAACGGACACTTCTGCGGCGGCTCCGGCTCCGTCGGCAACTGGACCCCGGCCCAGTGGCAGAGCGAGATCGACCAGGCGATGAAGTTCGTCACCGAGTGGAAGACCAACAGCGGCTGGACCGACCTCGACCCGCTGCCCTTCGACTACTCCAAGGAGCTCGTCGGCGGTCGCACCCCCTGCCTCCTCGGCCAGGAGAACCTGCTCCCCACCGCCAAGCGCCTGGGCTGGCGCTACGACGCCAGCTCGCCCGGCGGCCGTCAGATGTGGCCGACGAAGCGCCAGGGGATCTGGGACCTCCCCCTCCAGGCCGTGCCCTTCCCGGGGCACTCCTTCGAGGTCCTGTCCATGGACTACAACATGCTCGCCAACCAGTCGAAGAACACGACCAAGGGAATGCCCTCGCGCTACCCGGGCTGGCGCAAGCAGGCGGCCGAGGCGTACCTCTCCGGCTTCACGCGCGCGTACGAGTCGAATCGCGCGCCCTTCTTCATCGGCAACCACTTCGAGCAGTGGAACGGCGGCATCTACATGGACGCCGTCGAAGAGGCGCTCAAGGGAATGGCCGGAAAGAAGGACGTGCGGCTCGTCTCCTTCAAGCAGTTCGTGGACTGGCTCGACGTCCAGGACCCGAAGATCCTGGAGAAGCTGCGCTCGCTGGAGGTCGGACAGAAGCCCGCGGGCGGCTGGAACGCCTTCCTCAGGCCCGCTCCCACCCCCACGTCCACCCCGACCGCTTAGCCGATCTTGACAAGGGGCTTTACGGGCACGTAGGGGGGTGCCCAAGATCCCCCAAACGCCCATGCGAAACTTTTCACATGAGCCTTAGCCGTGCCCCCCGAAGCACCCGGCGCACCCTGGTCGCCGTCGGCATGCTGTCCGTCGCCGCCCTCACGCTCTCGGCCTGCGGCGGCGGCGACAACGGCAAGTCCGGCGGCGGCGGCAACACCAACTTCGTGACCAACACGGGCGGCATCTCCACCGCCGCCAAGGGCGAGCGCACGGCACCGAAGGAGATCGCCGGCGAGACCCTCGAAGGCAAGCGGCTCGACGTCGCCGACTTCAAGGGCAAGGTCGTCGTCCTCAACGTCTGGGGCTCCTGGTGCGGCCCGTGCCGTGCCGAGGCCTCGCACTTCGTGAAGGTCGCCAAGGACCTCAAGGGCCGGGGCGTCGAGTTCGTCGGCCTCAACACCCGCGACTTCAACAAGCAGCAGGCGCTCACCTTCGAAGAGGACTACGGGGTGCCCTACCCCAGCCTCTACGACCCCAACGGCAAGCTGATCCTCTTCGGCTTCCCCAAGGGCACGCTCAACCCCCAGTCCATCCCCTCCACCGTCGTCCTCGACAAGGAGGGCAAGATCGCCGCCCGCTCCCTCATGGCGCTCGACGAGAAGAAGCTCCGGTCGATGATCGAGCCGCTGCTCGCGGAGAAGTGACGTGAACCAGACGGTCTTCAGCGGCGCCCTGCTGCTCGCCCTGCCCATCGCGGTCCTCGGCGGCCTGGTCTCCTTCTTCTCCCCCTGTGTCCTGCCGCTCGTCCCCGGCTACCTGAGCTATGTGACCGGCGTCACCGGCACCGACCTCGCCGAGGCGCGGCGCGGCCGGATGGCCGTCGGAGCCACCCTCTTCGTCCTCGGCTTCTCCGCCGTGTTCGTCTCCGGGGGCGCGCTCTTCGGCTACTTCGGATGGACGCTCCAGGAGCACCGCGAGCTGCTCGGCAAGGTCCTCGGAGCGCTGATGGTCCTCATGGGCCTCTTCTTCATGGGGCTCGTGCCCGGCGTCACCCAGCGCGAGTTCCGCATCCACCGCAAGCCCGTCGCCGGCCTGCTCGGCGCCCCGCTGCTCGGCGCGCTCTTCGGCATCGGATGGGCCCCGTGCATCGGTCCGACCCTCGCCGCGGTCAACGCCCTCGCCACGGAGCAGGCCAGCGCCGGCCGGGGAGCGCTGCTGACCTTCGCGTACTGCGTCGGCCTCGGGCTGCCGTTCATCCTCGCGGCGGTCGCCTTCCGCAAGGCGCTCGGCGCCTTCGGGTGGGTCAAGAAGCACTATGTGTGGGTCATGAGGATCGGCGGCGGCATGATGATCCTGACCGGACTGCTCATGCTCACGGGCGTGTGGAACGGCATGGTGTCCACGATGCAGGGCTGGTCCGACGGTTTCACGGTGGGGATCTGAGTTCATGAGCACGACCGACTCTCCGGAGACGACGGAGCAGCAGGAGGGCCTCGGCAGCGCCGGGGCGCAGCTGTCGACCGCCCCCCAGGAGGACACCGCCGTCGGCGGCCCCGCCCTCGGGGCGATCGGCTGGCTCCGCTGGTTCTGGCGGCAGCTGACCTCCATGCGGGTCGCGCTGATCCTGCTGTTCATGCTCTCCCTGGGCGCCGTCCCCGGCTCCCTCGTCCCGCAGAACAGCGCGGACGAGCTGAAGGTGCGGGCGTTCAAGGACGCCCACGAGACCCTCACCCCGCTGTACGAGAAGCTGCAGTTCTTCGACGTCTACAGCTCGGTGTGGTTCTCCGCGATCTACATCCTGCTGTTCGTCTCCCTCATCGGCTGCATCGTGCCGCGCAGCTGGCAGTTCGTCGGCCAGCTCCGCAGCCGCCCGCCGGGTGCCCCCCGGCGCCTCGACCGGCTGCCCGCCTACACCACCTGGCGCACCGGGGCCGATCCCGAGCAGGTCCGCGAGGCCGCGCTCGCCGTCCTCAAGGGCCGCCGCTTCCGCGCCCACACCGCCGGGAACGCGGTCGCCGCCGAGAAGGGCTATCTGCGCGAGGCCGGGAACCTGGCCTTCCACGTCGCCCTGATCGTGATGCTCGTCGCCTTCGCCTGGGGCCAGCTCTTCAAGTCCGAGGGCGGCAAGCTGATCGTCGAGGGCGACGGCTTCTCCAACACGCTCACCCAGTACGACGACTTCAAGTCCGGGTCCCAGTTCGGCACCGACGAGCTGGAGCCGTTCAGCTTCACCCTGGACTCCTTCACCGGCACGTACGAGAAGAACGGCCCCCAGCGCGGCACCCCGCGCACCTTCGAGGCGGCCGTCACCTACTCGCAGGGCGGCGCCGACAGGAAGAAGGTCATCCGGGTCAACGAGCCGCTGGAGGTGGGCGACTCCAAGGTCTACCTGATCGCCCACGGCTACGCGCCCGTCGTCACCGTCAAGGACGGCCGCGGCAAGACCGTCTTCCACGGCGCCGTGCCGATGCTGCCCATCGACAACAACATCACGTCGACCGGCGCCGTCAAGGTGATGGACGGCTACCGCGACAAGAACGGCAAGAAGGCCCAGCTCGGCTTCACGGCCCTCTTCGTGCCGACCTTCGCGGGCGAGGGCAAGGGCACGATGTTCTCGCAGTTCCCCGCGCTCGACTTCCCGGTCATGGCGCTCACCGGCTACCACGGCGACCTGCGCGTGAACTCCGGCCTGCCGCAGAACGTGTACCAGCTCGACACCTCCAAGATGAAGCAGTTCAAGATCGACAAGGGGACCGGGGTCGCGCAGCGCATGCTGCCCGGCGAGAGCATGACGCTCCCCGACGGCGCCGGCTCGATCACCTTCGAGAAGGACATCAAGGAGTGGGCGAGCTTCCAGATCTCGCAGCAGCCGGGGAACGGTCTCGCCCTCGCGGGCGCGATCGCCGCGATCGCCGGTCTGACCGGCTCGCTCTTCATCCAGCGCCGCCGGGTCTGGGTCCGGGCCGTGCGCGGTGAGGACGGCGTCACCGTCGTCGAGATGGCCGGGCTCAGCCGCAGCGAGTCCGCCAAGCTGCCGGAGGAGCTGGGCGACCTCGCGGTCGCGCTCACCGCGCAGGCGCCGCCCGCACCGGAAGACGTACCGGAACCCGCGGAAGAACCCGCAGAAGACCCCGCCCCTTCTGGAGAGGCCGACAAGTGATCCTCGCCGCCACGACCAACGAGAGCCTGGCGCAGATGAGCGACCTGCTCGTCTACTCCTCGATGGCCGTCTACACCCTGGCCTTCTTCGCCCACATCGCCGAGTGGGTGTTCGGCAGTCGCAGCAAGGTCGGCCGCACCGCCGCCGCCCTCACGCAGCAGGCCCCGGCCGCCGCCGTGACCGTCCGGGTCAAGCAGGCCGGGGGCACCGCCGTCCTCGACAAGCCGAAGGTCGTCACGCGCTCCGCGGCCGGCGCCCGTGACGTGCCGGACGGCCCCGGCGCGGCCGGCGGCACGGTCAAGGGCGACCTGTACGGCCGCATCGCCGTCTCGCTCACCGTCCTCGCCTTCGCGGTCGAGGCGGCGGGCGTGGTCACCCGGGCGCTCTCCGTGCAGCGGGCCCCCTGGGGCAACATGTACGAGTTCTCCACGACCTTCTCCACGGTGGCCGTCGGCGCGTACCTGGGCTTCCTCCTCGCCAAGAAGGACATCCGCTGGATCGGCCTGCCGCTGGTGACCACGGTCCTGCTCGACCTGGGCATGGCCACCACCTGGCTGAAGACCCCCAGCGACCAGCTGGTCCCGGCGCTCGACTCGTACTGGCTGTGGATCCACGTCTCCACCGCGATCTTCTGCGGCGCGGTCTTCTACATCGGCGCGGTCGGGACCCTGCTGTACCTCTTCCGCGACTCGTACGAGAACAAGCTCGCGACCGGCGGGAACCCGGGCTCCTTCGCCCGTTCGGTGATGGAGCGGCTGCCCTCCGCGGCCTCGCTCGACAAGTTCTCGTACCGGGTCAACGCGGCCGTCTTCCCGCTGTGGACCTTCACGATCATCGCCGGTGCGATCTGGGCCGGTGACGCGTGGGGCCGTTACTGGGGCTGGGACGCCAAGGAGGTCTGGTCCTTCATCACCTGGGTCGGTTACGCGGCGTACCTGCACGCGCGCGCGACGGCCGGCTGGAAGGGGCGGAAGGCCGCGTACATCGCGCTCATCGCCTTCGCCTGCTTCCTCTTCAACTACTACGGCGTCAACATCTTCGTGACCAGCAAGCACTCCTACGCCGGCGTCTGAGCTGGCACGGGACCTGTCCCGGGGTGACGCTGGAGACATGAGCGAGATCTCCCGGGGCAGGAGCGAGACCCACGACGGCGACCGGCACCTGCTGCACTTCGTCGTGGACCTCCCCCAGCCGGTGCCGGCGGTCTGGGCGGCCGTCGCCTCGCCCGAGGGCCTGCCGGCCTGGCTCTGCGAGGCGGACCCGCTGGAGCCGCGGCTCGGCGGGCGGGTGACCCTCCGCTGGCTCAACAGCGACACCGAGGTCTCGGGGCGGGTGACCGCCTGGGACCCCGACCGCGTGGCCGAGTACACGGTCGGCCCGACGCACGGCCGGATCCGGTTCCATCTGGAGCCGGGGTCCGGGGGCGGCGGGTCGACCGTGCTGCGTTTCACCAACGAGCTGCGGGGGTCCGCCGAGCACCGGCTGGACTGTCTGGCGGGGTGGCACGACCACTTCGAGCGGCTCGCGGCTTCCCTGGACGGTCACCCCGTGGACTGGCGGGACTGGTCGCCGGAGCGGTGGCGGCATCTGCGCGAGCTGTACGAGCGCGACGAGGCCCCCTGGCCCAAGTGGGTGCCGTAGGCGGCGCGGCGGCTCACCCCCGCTTCGGCGGCAGGCAGGTCTCCGTGGGCGGGCGGCCCTCCGGCCAGGCCGTCTGGACGAAGCGCTGGGTGCCGTCCTGGGCCAGTTCCACGATCGGGACCGCCTTGTTGTAGGGGTTGCCGTAGTTGTCCAGGCAGATCCAGCCGCTCGCGCCCTCCACCCGCAGGGAGCCCTTGACCTGCGGCCACTGCGTCCCCACGTCCTCCTTCGCCGGGTAGACCGCGCCGTCCGGGGTGGCCTGGCGGATCGCGTGGACCGCCGTCGCCATCGCGTCGTACGCGATGATCGCCTGGCCGTCCGCGAGCGCCACCGGCTTCTTCGCGGCGCGGGCGATGTCCGTCAGGAACGTCGAGTACGCCACCACCGAACCGCCCGTCGCCGGGATCCGACGCCCGGCCGCCGGCTTCCAGGCGTCCGGGTGGGCGAGCGAGGCGTACCGCACGGTCAGCCTCGCCTTCAGCGCCTTGCGGTCGAGCTTCTCGTCCGCGCCCAGGTAGGAGCCCTCGTCGCCGGTGAGGACGGTGAAGGCGCGGTCGACGCAGCCGCGCGAGCCGAGTGCGTTGATGAACTGCCGGAGCTGGGTGTGGCGGCCCGCGAAGAAGACGGTCTCGGCGCGGGTGTCGCAGATCAGATGGGTGATCTGGCGGAAGGTGTTGGCGGTGGTGCCCTCCTCGGTGGGGTCGGCGGGCGAGGTGAAGAGGCCCGGCTCGTGCGGGGCGCCCTTGAGGTTGGCGGCGAAGGCGGCCTTGAGGGTGTCGGTGTAGTGGTCGCCGGTCCGGGTGTCCTGGACGAGGAAGGCCTTGGTGGCGTCCACCCGGCCGAAGTGCGAGAGGGCCTTGGCCTCGTCGGTGTTGGTGGGGGAGACGCGGGCGAGCCCCGGGTAGCGGTTGTGGCCGGCCCCGGGGCCGTTGGCGATGTCGTCGGCGGTGATGGTGGTGCCGACGACGGCGATCCCGGCGGCGGTGAGGGCGGCCACCGACTCCCGCACCTCGGTGGAGGAGGTGGCCACGCCGGAGACGGCCCGCAGCCGGTCGGGGGTGTCCGTCATGGCGACGAGCCGGTCGACGGTCTCGCGCCAGTGGGCGTTGCCCTTGCCGGTGTTGGCGAGGACCAGGCGGATCTTCGGGGTCTCGCTGTTGGACTCGTGGTTGGCCCGGTACTGGTAGGCGTACGCGCCCTGGACCTCGTGCAGGACCTTCTCCCGCATGCCGCTGTCGGAGGAGGTCAGCGGCAGGAGCACGGCGACGGTCGCGTACTCGCCGGCCTTCAGCGTGGCGTTCTCGCGGCCGATGGCCCCGGCGACCTCGTCGAGGTCCGCCATGCCGAAGGCGTGGCCGTCGCCGTTGACGCCGACGCACTCGGAGCTGCCGACGGGACGCGCCACGCCGGTGGCGCAGGAACGGTCCTCCGGTGTGGTCAGCCGGGAGACGCCGTAGCCGCCGAGACCGAGGACGACGGCGGCGGTGACGAGCGAGGCGACGAGCTTCTGGCGGGGGGTGCGGACGCGGCGGCGCAGCGTGGTGAAGCGAGGGGACATGGCGTCAGACTCCGTTCTCACGGCCCGGCGGCAGCGACGGCTCCCGCCAGGCACGGATGTCGCGCGGCCAGGTGCTCGCCGCGTCCCAGAGCGAACCGCTGCCCGTCAGATGGCGGCCGGAGAGCCGGCGCAGCTCGTGCGCGAGCCGGTCGGCGACCTCGTCGTCGGGCAGGGCGAGCGGATCGGTGAGCAGCCACACGGCGTGCAGCAGCCGTCGTACGGACAGGTGGAGTTCGGTGGTGTCGGGATCGAGGCCGGAGGGGACGGCGCCGGGCGGCTCCTGGCCGAGGGCGACCGCCCGGCGCGGGTCGGGGCCCGGCCGGCCCCGCTCGCGCGGGTACGGGGCGGCGCCGATGAACCGGAGCCGGTCGAGCCAGCCGAGGACGTCCTGTCCGGGGAAGGTCTCCCGCAGGTGCGTGACGGCCTCCTCGACGCGGCCGAGGGCGAGGCCGTGGTGGAGGCGGTACGGGCCCGGGCCCGGGCCGTAGTGCCGGTACAGCGTCTCGTGGACGGCGTGCCAGGCGGCGTACCGCGGATGGTCGTCGTCCTCGAAGCGCAGCCGGTACAGGAGCAGGGTGCGCAGCAGGGGGTCGGCGACGAAGTGGCCGGGTCCCTCGCCCCAGTCCTCGGCGCGCAGCTGGTCGCGGACCCGCAGCGCCACGTCCCCGTCCAGGGACTCCGCCTGGAGCCGGGCGTGGGCGAGCATCCGGGCGGAGTCCTCGTCGTGGGTCGCGGCCAGCACGGCGTACGGCCCCGGCCTGCGCACCGGCAGGAGTTCGGCGAGGAGCGTGGGGGCGACGGGCACCGGCGGGGCGTCCTCGCGCAGCTCCACCGTCAGGTCGAGGAGCCGGCCCGGGGTGAGACCGGCCCGCAGCTCCGCGGGGGCCTCGCCGGCGGCCCGGCCGAGGAGGGCCACGCCGAGCGGGCGGCCGCCGGTCAGCCGGTGGACGGCGCGGGCGAGCTCGGCGGGGGTGCGGCCCGCCGGGTCGTGGTGGTCGAAGGCGGACCGGGTCTGGGCGGGGGAGAGCGGTGTCAGCTCGACGGCGAGGATGCCCGAGCCGACGCTCGTCCCGCGCGGGCAGGGCGCCCGGTGCGCGGTCTCCGGCAGCCGGGTGCGGGTGGCCTGCCGCAGGCCCTCGTGGTCGCGGACCCGGGAGGTGGCGAGGACGACGACCCGGTCGCGGCGGCCCTCGGCGGCGCGGGCGCGCAGGATCGGCTCGACGAGCCGCCGGCCGAGCGGCTCGTGGGCGTTGTCGAGGAGGAGCAGGGGCCGGCCGATGCGGGCGCCGCGCTGGAGCCCGGTGTAGGCGTGGCGCAGGTCCTCGGTGAGGGCGCCGACGAGGAAGTCCTCGGCCTCGCGGCGGCGCCGGCCGCCCTGCTCGAAGTCGATCGCGAGCTGCTGGAGGCCGGCCTTGGCGCGCCCGCCGGCGTTGCGGTAGCGGCCGTACCAGCTCTCGGCGCCGCGCTGGAGGCGGCCGAACACCTCCTCCAGGACGGTCTCCACGGTCGCCTCGGCGAGCAGCCCGGCGAGCGGGACGGCGGCGTCGGCGAAGGTGGCGGCGAGCTTGGCGAGGACCTTGCCGACCCAGTTGGCGGCGGCGCCCCGGGTCGCGTCGACGGTCGCGAGGAGCGGCCCGAGCCGTTGGAGGTCGCGCCGGGCCCGCTCGTCGTCCTCCTGGGACCAGGCGAGGGAGGCGACCGCGACCAGACCGAGCGAGAGCCGGGGGAAGCGCACGGGCCGGGCGCCCAGCACCTTCGGCGACAGCTGCACGGCCAGCTCGGCGAGGGCGCCGGTGACCGGGGTCCAGCCGGGGCCGTGGTCGGCGGGCGGTTCGATGCGGGCGCAGTCGAGGAGGGCGAGCGGCGTGTAGCCCTTGTAGCGGTTGCGGACCTCCTTGAGCAGGGCGGTCTTCCCCATGCCGCGCCCGCCGGTGAAGACCGTCACGGGCGGGTCGTCCCCGTGCTCGTACGCGATGCGCGCGGCCCCCTGTCGGCTGAGCCCGACGAGCCGGGCGACGAGCCCGCCCTCGTCCAGGGCCGCCTCGCGGCCGTACAGCTCTCTGTCCACGCCCCCGCCACCCCCGTCACAGTCAACTCAAGGATATCGACGGCGTGTTGGGAAAGCGGTCGGCTTTTCGACTCTGTTGTGGACCTGTTCCCAGTCCGTGGCGACGGCGTCGAGCCGGCCCCGCAGGCAGGAGTGCGACTCCTTCGGGCCGGGGTCCACCCCGTGCCCGGTGACCAGCAGGAACCCGGCCTCGCGCGGGGCGCGGCCGACGGCGGGCAGCTGCGGGGCGGGGCCGCGGCGCAGGTCGATCGTGGGCAGGCTCGCTTCACCCGTCGCCGATGTCCTCGTTCCACAGGGCGGGGCGGTCGGCGATGAACTCCCGCATGATCGCCACGCATGCGGCGTCGTCGAGCACGACGACCTCGACGCCGTGCCCGGCGAGCCAGTCGTGCCCGCCGCGGAAGGTCACCGCCTCCCCGACGACCACCCGCGAGATCCCGAACTGCCGGACGAGCCCGGAGCAGTACCAGCAGGGCGACAGGGTCGTCACCATCGTCGTCCCCCGGTACGAGCGCTGCCGGCCGGCCGCCCGGAAGGCGTCGGTCTCGGCGTGCGCCGAGGGGTCCCCGTCCTGCACGCGCCGGTTGTGCCCGCGCCCGAGCAGCGCGCCGTCGGCGCCGTAGAGGGCCGCGCCGATGGGGATCCCGCCTTCGGCCAGCCCGAGGCGGGCCTCGTCGAGGGCGGTGGCGAGCCACCGGTGGGCCTGTTCCCGGTCCATGGGGGGAGGCTTCCCCGGTGGGGCGCCCGCGTCACGCCCGGTGCCGGCTCTCCTCCGTCGGGAGGGGCCTCCACCGGTCGGGCTGCCGCCGATCGGCTGAGGCCCGGGGCCGCACCGGCCGGGTTCGGGAGGGCGGAGGACCGGAAGCCTTAGCTTGCGGAGTGTTCTGTCGTTCCACCGAGAGGTCTCTGTCATGCGTTCCCTGCTGACCGCCCTTGCCGTCGGGGCCATCGTCTTCGGCTCCGCCGGCTCCGCGAGTGCCGATGTGAACGTCGAGATCGAGCCGGAGGGCTCGTACACCGTCGTCTTCGGCGACTGGCTCCAGTTCGCGCAGGACGACGTGTTCAACGCCGGCCACGACAACACCGTCGGCTCCGACAACTGACGTCCCGCGTCCGGCCGCCCGCCCGGGGAGACGGCTTCCCCCGGCGGGCGGGTCTCACGCGACGGCGCCGACCTCCTCGTAGGGGAACCGGGCGGGCGGGGTCTCGCCCCGGAAGAAGGTCTCGGCGCGGAGCATCGCCCGCTCGTCGGCCCGGATCCGGCCCGGGCGGGAAGCCGTTCCCGTCAGGACTCCGAGGAGCGAGCGGTCCGGGCCGTGGACGGCGTCGAGAGTCGTGTCCGGTGCCGACTCGGCCCCGCGCCGAGGCATTCCGGCCCCCATCGGCCCCGTCGATCGGCCCCATCGGGAGGACGCCCCACTGGCTCGTGGACCGCCCGCGGCTCCGTTCGTAGCGTCGTTCCCATGAGAAACGAGACCAGGGGAACCCTCGAACTGACCCTCGCCATGGTGCTCTCCGGCACCCTCGGCGTCTTCGTCGTCGAGTCCGGCGCCTCCCCCTTCGAGGTGGTGTTCTTCCGGTGCCTCTTCGGGGCCGTCGCGCTCGGGGCCTACAGCCTGGTGCGGGGGTTCTTCACCGGGCACGGGTTCACGGCGAGGAAGCTGGGGCTCGCCGCGCTCGGCGGGGTGTTCATCGTCTTCAACTGGGTGTTCCTCTTCGAGGCGTACGAGGCCAGTTCCATCTCCCTCGCCACCGTCGTCTACCACACGCAGCCGTTCTTCCTCGTGCTCCTCGGAGCCGTCCTCCTGCGGGAGCGGATCTCCGGCGCCAAGCTGGGGTGGCTCGCCCTCGCCTTCGTCGGGCTCGTGCTCGTGTCCGGCGTCAGGCCCGGGGACACCGCCTCCCTCAAGGGGCTCGGCTTCGCGCTCGTCGCCGCCGTGCTCTACGCCCTCGCGACCTTCGTCACCAAGCGGATCACCGGCGTGCGGCCCCATCTGATCGCGCTCGTCCAGGTGCTGGTGGGGATGCCGCTGCTGCTGCCCTTCGTCGATTTCGGGGGCGTCGGCGGGGTCGGCTGGGGCTGGCTCGTCGGGCTGGGGTTCATCCACACCGGGCTCATGTACGTGCTCATGTACGCGGCCTACGCCAAGCTGCCCACCGCCAAGATCGCCGTGCTCGCCTTCACCTACCCGGCCGTCGCCATGGGCGTCGACTGGGCGGTGTACGGGCACCACATCGGGCTCGTCCAGGCGCTCGGCGTCCCGCTGATCGTCCTCGCGAGCCTCAGGGTCACCCTCGCTGCTCGGACACCAGCCGCCGCGCCTGCTCCACGAACAGCCGCACATGGGCCGGAAGCCGCTTCCCCCGCCGCCAGGCGAGCTGCGTGAAGAGGGTGAAGGGGGCCTCCCAGGAGAGCTCCACCAGCACCCCGGACGCCAGCTCCTCCGCGACCGTCACCCTCGGCAGCAGCGCCGCCCCCAGGCCCGCCCCCGCGCCCCGCTTCGTCGCCTCGATCGTGCCGAACTCCATGAACGACGGCGCCCACTCCCGCAGTTCCGCCTCGAACAGGTCGCGGTACGCACAGCCCGGCTCGGTGCCCAGGAGCCGGGTGTCCGCCAGGTCCGCGCTCGTCAGGGACGCGCGGTCCGCCAGGGCGTGGCCCGGGGCCGCCACCAGGACCAGCGGCTCCGGGGCGAGGACCTCCGTCTCCAGGCCCTCGTGCTCCGTCTCCGGCTCCATCAGGAAGCCGACGTCGTACGTGCCCTGCCGCAGCGCCTTCCGGGTCTCGTCGCCGAGCGTGGGCCGCAGCGTCAGCCGCACCTTCGGGTAGCGGTGGTGGAAGTACTCCAGGAGCGGCGGCAGCCGGTAGGAGGTGAGCGACTCCATCGTGCCGATCGCGATCGGACCCGAGAGTTCCGCCGTGGTCGCGACGGCGGAACGGGCCTCCTCCGCCAGGTCCGCCATCCGGCGGGCGTACGGCAGGAGCCGTTCGCCGGCCTCCGTGAGGCGGATGCGGGAGCCGAGGCGCTCGAAGAGGTCGACCCCGAGGGAGGACTCCAGGGCGCGGACCTGACTGGTGACGCTCGACTGGGCGTAGCCGAGCTCGGCCGCCGCCCGGGTGAAGGAGAGGACGTCGGCGACCTTCTCGAAGGTGGCCAGGAGCCGCAGCTCCATCAGCCCTCGGTCTCCGTGTCCTCGCCGCGCTCGCGCCGCTTCAGCTCCTCCTCGCGGCGGCGCAGGTCCGCCTCCCAGTCCTTGAGGAGGGACTCGTCCTTCTTGTTCTCCCCGCGGAGGGACTCGAGGAACTCGGGGTTGTCGTCGGGGGCGACCCACTCGGAGCGGTGGTTCCGGTGCCACTCGGAGGGCGTACGGCCCCCGGCGGGGGCGTGCCGCATCTTGCCGGCGGCGAACCAGACGACCGGGCCCACGATCCAGAACAGCAGGATGATGATGACCCAGACCACCTTCGGCAGGTGCTTGGCCTCGTCCTCGGGGGTGTTCAGGCAGTCGATGAAGGCGTAGATCGTCAGCGCCAGCGGCAGGATGTACATCAGTGCCCTGAGCATGTGGTGCGGCCCCCTGGAAGCAGCGGCGGGGCCGGTTGCGGCGGCCCCGGTGACAGCCCAAGCCTAGCCCGTGACCGATACTGGCCCTTATGGCTTACGACGATCTCCGCTCGCTGCTCAGGGCGCTGGAGCGCGAAGGCGACCTCAAGCGCATCAAGGCCGAAGTCGACCCGTACCTGGAGGTCGGGGAGATCGTCGACCGGGTGAACAAGGCGGGAGGCCCGGCGCTCCTCTTCGAGAACGTCAAGGGCTCCGCCATGCCGCTCGCGATGAACGTCTTCGGGACGGACCGCCGGCTGCTCAAGGCGCTCGGCCTGAAGTCGTACGGCGAGATCAGCGAGAAGATCGGCGGGCTCCTCAAGCCGGAGCTGCCGCAGGGCTTCATCGGGGTCCGCGAGGCCTTCGGGAAGCTGGGCTCGATGGTCCACGTGCCGCCGAAGAAGGTCAAGGAGGCTCCTGTGCAGGAGGTCGTCCTCACCGGCGACGACGTCGACCTGGACAAGCTGCCGGCGCTGTTCACCTGGCCGAAGGACGGCGGGTCCTTCTTCAACCTGGGCCTCACCCACACCAAGCACCCCGAGACCGGCGTGCGGAACCTGGGGCTCTACCGGCTCCAGCGGCACGACAAGCGCACCATCGGCATGCACTGGCAGATCCACAAGGACAGCCGCAACCACTACGCGGTGGCCGCCGCGAAGGGCGAGCGGCTGCCGGTCGCCATCGCCTTCGGCTGCCCGCCCGCCGTCACGTACGCCTCGACGGCGCCGCTGCCCGGCGACATCGACGAGTACCTCTTCGCCGGCTTCGTGCAGGGCAAGCGGATCGAGATGGTCGACTGCAAGACGGTGCCGCTCCAGGTGCCGGCGAACGCCGAGGTGGTGATCGAGGGCTGGCTGGAGCCGGGCGAGATGCTGCCGGAGGGCCCCTTCGGCGACCACACCGGCTTCTACACCCCGCAGGAGCCGTTCCCCGCGCTGAGGATCGACTGCGTCACGATGCGCAGGCGCCCGCTGCTCCAGTCGATCGTGGTGGGGCGCCCGCCGACCGAGGACGGTCCGCTGGGGCGGGCGACGGAGCGGTTCTTCCTGCCGCTCCTCAAGATCATCATCCCGGACATCGTGGACTACCACCTGCCGGAGTCGGGCGGCTTCCACAACTGCGCGATCGTCTCGATCGACAAGAAGTACCCGAAGCACGCGCAGAAGGTCATGCACGCCATCTGGGGCGCGCACATGATGTCGCTGACCAAGCTGATCATCGTGGTCGACAAGGACTGCGACGTCCACGACCTGCACGAGGTCTCCTGGCGGGCCCTCGGCAACACCGACTACGCCCGTGACCTGACCGTGGTGGAGGGGCCGGTCGACCACCTCGACCACGCCTCGTACCAGCAGTTCTGGGGCGGCAAGGCGGGCATCGACGCGACGAAGAAGCTGCCCGAGGAGGGCTACACCCGGGACGGCGGCTGGCCGGACATGGTGGAGTCGGACCCGGCGACGGCGGCCCTGGTGGACCGCCGCTGGAAGGAGTACGGGCTGTGACCACGGCCGCCGTGCCGGGCGCCCAGCCCGGCCGCACCAAGGCGTTCCTGCGGCTCGTGATGATCGAGCACTCGGTCTTCGCGCTGCCCTTCGCCTACATCGCCTCGCTCACCGCGATGTACCAGGTGGACAGGAACATCCACTGGTGGACGTTGTTCCTGGTGACCGTGTGCATGGTGGGCCTGCGGACCTTCGCCATGGCCTGCAACCGGATCATCGACCGCGAGATCGACGCGCGCAATCCGCGGACGGCCGGGCGGGAGCTGGTGACCGGTGCGGTGTCCGTGCGCTCGGCGTGGATCGGCGCGGGCATCGCCGTCGTCGTCTTCCTCGGCGCCGCCGCCCTGCTGAACCCGCTCTGTCTGGCGCTCGCGCCGCTGGCCGTCGTCCCGATGGTCGTCTATCCGTACGGCAAGCGGTTCACCAACTTCCCGCACGCCATCCTGGGCCTCGCCCAGTCCATCGGCCCGATCGGCGCCTGGCTCGCGGTGACCGGCGAGTGGTCCTGGGACGCGGTCGTCCTGGGCCTCGCGGTGGGCGTCTGGATCGGCGGCTTCGACCTGATCTTCGCCTGCCAGGACGTGCAGGCGGACCGGGCGCACGGCGTGATGTCGGTGCCGGCCCGCTTCGGCGTCCCGGCGGCGCTGTGGGGCGCCCGCGCCTCGGCGGTCGTGACGACGGGCCTGCTCGTCTGGTACGCCCTGGTGACGGGCGCGGGCCTCTTCTTCTGGATCGGTCTGGTGATCGTGGTCGTCGCCTTCGGCTACGAGCACACGATCGTGAAGCCGCACGACCTGTCCCGTCTGAACAGGGCGTTCTTCACGACGAACGGGTTCATCGGCATCAGCCTGTTCGTGTGCGCCCTCCTCGACCTGCTGGTCCGCGGGCTCACCCCGTAGCCCCGGTACGACGACGGATAGGCTCGACGGCATGAACGACGGCAAGCGCACCCCCTGGATCGTGGGGGTTTCCGGGGCGTCGGGCACGCCGTACGCCGCCGCCGTGCTGAGGGGGCTGCTGGAGGCGGGGGAGGGCGTCGACCTCGTCGTGTCGCGCGCCTCGCGGCTGACGCTGCTCGACGAGACGGGGATCGCCTTCCGGGACGCGCACTGGCGCGAGGACCTGGCGGCCTGGCTGGCGCGGGGCGCGGACGGGAAGCCAGACGCCTTCGACGTGTCGGGCCGGCTGGACGACGTGCGGTACTGGACGGCCGGGGACCTGGCCGCGGGGCCGTCCTCCGGTTCGTACCCGGCGAAGGGGATGCTGGTGGTGCCGGCCTCGACCGCCGCGGTGGCGGGAGTGGCGCTCGGGCTCTCGAAGGACCTGCTGCAGCGGGTGGCGAGCGTGACGCTGAAGGAGCGGCGCCCGCTGGTGGTCGCGGTGCGGGAGACCCCGCTGAACGGGCAGACGCTCAAGCACATGGTGACGCTGGACGAGGCGGGCGCCGTGGTGCTGCCCGCCTCTCCGGCGTTCTACGCGGGGGCGACGCACATCCAGGATCTGGTGGACTTCGTCGCCGGGCGGGTGCTCGACGCGGCAGGCGTGCCGCACGGGCTGTACCGCCGGTGGAAGGGAGAGCTCGGTGGCGCTCTCCCGTCTGCTTAGCGCTTCTTGGCGCGCTTCTTCGCGGCGCGCTTCGAGGCGGCGGTCGGCTGGTGGGCACGCGAGCGGTTGGCCAGGTCCTGCAGCTCGCGCATGCGTGCGTAGGCCATCTCGATCGTGTACACGGTGAACACCACTCCTGAAAGATCGTCTTTGATCTGCTGAAAGATTCACAGGGCGTCTTCCCTGTGTACCTTAGATTCTATACCTAAACTCGCGGTATCGCTGGACAATGGAAGGTTCCTCTTTATGGACGCCGTGGACAGGCAGCTCATCCAGGCTCTGCGCGAGAACGGCCGCGCCTCGTACGCCGAGCTCGGCCGGCTCGTCGGGCTCTCCGGGCCCTCCGTCACCGACCGCATCAACCGGCTCGAAGCCGCCGGGGTCATCACCGGCTACCGCGCCACCGTCGACGCCGCCTCGCTCGGCCTCGGCGTCACCGCCCTCATCGGCATCTCCCTCTCCGACGCCGCCGACCACGAGGACGTGGCCCGCCGCCTGAAGGACCTCGCCGAGATCGAGGACTGCTGGTTCATCGCCGGCGACGACTCCTTCATGCTCAAGGTGCGCGCGAACGACGTCGACGGCCTGGAGAAGACGATCCGCCGCCTCTCCGGCACCAAGGGCGTCTCCCGCACCCGTACGACGATCGTGCTCTCCACCAAGTGGGAGAACCGGGTCGGGGAGCTGCCCGAGGAGGGCTGAGAGTACGGTGGGTGGAGCTTGAATCGGAGACAAGAGGGAGGCGGCCGTACATGGACGCGGGACTCAAGCGCGAACTTGAGCAGAAGGTCCGGGACGGTGAGCGGCTGAGCCGTGAGGACGGCATCGCCCTGTACGAGTCCGACGACCTCGCCTGGCTCGGCGGTCTGGCCCACGAGGTCCGGACCCGCAAGAACGGCGACGTGGTCCACTTCAATGTCAACCGGCATCTGAACATGACCAACGTCTGCACCGCCTCCTGCGCCTACTGCTCCTTCCAGCGCAAGCCGGGCGAGAAGGACGCGTACACCATGCGCATCGAGGAGGCCGTGCGCCTCGCGAAGGCGATGGAGAACGAGAACCTCACCGAGCTCCACATCGTCAACGGGCTCCACCCCAACCTGCCCTGGCGCTACTACCCGCGCTCCCTCTCCGAGCTCAAGAAGGCCCTGCCGAACGTCTCCCTCAAGGCGTTCACGGCCACCGAGATCCACCACTTCGAGACGATCTCCGGCCTCTCCGCCTCCGAGATCCTCGACGAGCTGATCGAGGCCGGCCTGGAGTCCCTGACCGGCGGCGGCGCCGAGATCTTCGACTGGGAGGTCCGGCAGCACATCGTGGACCACCGCACCCACTGGGAGGACTGGTCCCGGATCCACCGGCTCGCCCACGAGAAGGGGCTCAAGACCCCCTCGACCATGCTCTACGGGCACATCGAGGAGCCGCGCCACCGCGTGGACCACGTGCTCCGGCTGCGCGAGCTCCAGGACGAGACCGGCGGCTTCCAGGTCTTCATCCCGCTGCGCTACCAGCACGACTTCGTGGACATGCAGGACGGCAAGATCCGCAACAGGCTCCAGGCGCGCACCACGATGGCGACCGGCGCCGAGGCCCTGAAGACCTTCGCGGTCTCCCGGCTGCTCTTCGACAACGTGCCGCACGTCAAGGTCTTCTGGGTCATGCACGGCGTCCAGACCGCGCAGCTGGCGCTCCAGCACGGCGCCGACGACATGGACGGCTCGGTCGTCGAGTACAAGATCACGCACGACGCCGACAACTACGGCACGCCGAACAAGCTGGGCCGCGAGGACCTGCTCGAACTGATCCGTGACGCGGGCTTCCGGCCGGTCGAGCGGAACACGCGGTACGAGATCATCCGCGAGTACCCGGGCCCGGACGCGGACCGGCGCGAGTCGCCGCAGCCGATGCGGGTCTGACGCCGTTCGCACGGCGGAAGGGTGCGGTGAGAGGGCACGGCGAGAGGGCCGGCGGGGGCGTCCCCGCCGGCCCTCTCCGCGTTCACCCCAACGGCAGCAGCATGATGATGTCGTCGCGGTCGTCGCCGGGGGCGACCCGGATCGCGTCGGGGACGCGGCCGACCTCCTTGTAGCCGGACCTGGCGTAGAAGCCGTCGACGCCGGTGCCGCCCCGGCAGGTCAGCCGGATCGCCTCGATCGCCTCGAAGCCCCCGGCGGTGCGGGCGGTGTGCTCGACGGCCGCCATGAGGTCGCGGCCGTATCCCCGGCCCTGGTGCCGGGGGTGGACCATCACGGTGTAGAGCCACACCCAGTGGGTCATCAGCGGGTGGGTGTTGAAGGTGAAGAAGGCGGTGGCGGCGACCCGGCCGTCCTCGTCGCGGCCGACCAGGAGGCGGGTGCCGCCCTCGGCCATGGCGACCAGGTGCCTGAGCAGCGCGGGGCGTATCTCCTCGGGGGTGACGGGGGGCACGAAGCCGACCGCGCCGCCCGCGTTGGAGACGTCGGCCCAGAGGGAGAGCACGCCGTCGCGCAGGGCGGGGTCGACTGCCGGATCCACCTCGAACGTAAGGGTCATAGGGGGAGCGTATCCATTACTCACCTGGTGCTCAAGAGGCCCGGTCCCGGATCGGGCGCCGTCGCGTGCTTCACTGGAAGGCGCTCGTCCCGCTGGGAAACTTCGGGATCTTTCGGAACGGAAGACTGGACTGACATGCTCCGCTACACGCTGATGCGGCTCGGGATCTTCGCCGGGTGCTTCCTCGCCCTGTGGGGTCTCGTCTACGTCGGCGCGCTGCCGCGCGGTCTGGGCGACTCGAACCTGCTCTGGGTCCTCGTCCTCTCCATCGTCGTCTCCGCCCCGCTCAGCTTCGTGCTCCTGCGCAAGGTGCGGGACGAGGCGAGCGCGGAGGTCGTGGCGAAGGTCGACCGCGCCAAGGGCCGGCTGAACGCGAACCGCTCCCAGGAGGACGTGCTGTAGCCGTATAAGGGCTACGTAAGCTTCCTCACAGACGTCCACCCCGGGCAGGGCCTTCCAAGGCTCCTGCCTGGGGTGTTCTGCGTTTCGGAGGTGAAACGGCGTCCCGGGCCCCAAAGAAGAGCTTTGAGGTTCTCAAAGTTCAAGTGTTAACGTGTGGGCCATGAAGACAGCAGTGCGCCCCTCCGACGCCGCGAGCACCCCGCTCGTGGCGCGCCTGCACGTCGACCTCTGCCGCTGTATGTCCGCGGTCTGTTGCCGCGCCTTCTGATCCGGCATCATGCAGCGGCCCGCGCCCAGCGCGTGTGTGCCGCACCCCCGTCCCCGTATTCCCCGATACGCACCTGTGGAGTGTGCCCGTGTCCGCGTCCGTGACGCCCGAGGCGAAGCCCCGGATACCCAAGGTCCCCTTCTGGGCCCAGATCATCGCCGGTCTGGCCCTCGGAGCCCTCCTCGGCTGGATCGCCCGCAGCCAGGACGTCTCCTGGCTGAAGGAGACCCTCGGCCAGATCGGCGACATCTTCGTCCAGCTGCTCAAGCTGGCCGTCGCGCCGCTCGTCTTCTTCGCGATCCTGGTGTCGATCACCAACCTGCGGAAGGTGAACAACGCCGCCCGCCTCGCCACCCGCACGCTGCTCTGGTTCATGATCACCTCGCTCATCGCGGTCGGCATCGGCCTCGCGATCGGCCTGATCACCGACCCGGGCGCCGGCACCGGCCTCACGCCGAAGGACGGCAAGCTCCCCAAGCACGAGGGCTCCTGGATCGACTTCCTCACCGGCATCGTCCCGACGGACGTCATCACGCCCTTCACCGAGCTGAACGTCCTCCAGATCGTCTTCATGGCCGCCGTCGCCGGCATCGCCGCCCTCAAGCTCGGCGACCGGGCCAAGCCGATCCTCACCCTCTCCGAGTCGGTCCTCGAGCTCCTCCAGAAGGCCCTGTGGTGGGTCATCCGCCTCGCCCCGCTCGGCACCGTCGGCCTCATCGGCTTCGCCATCGCCGACTACGGCTGGGACCTGATCGGCAAGTACGCGACCTTCACCGCCGACATCTACGTCGGCTGCGCCCTGGTCCTCTTCGGCGTCTACCCGCTGCTGCTCGCCACGGTCGCCAAGGTCAACCCGCTCCAGTTCTACAAGGGCGCCTGGCCCGCCATCCAGCTGGCCTTCGTCTCCCGCTCCTCCGTCGGCACCATGCCGGTCACCCAGAAGGTCACCGAGCGCCTCGGCGTCCCGAAGGAGTACGCCTCCTTCGCCGTCCCGTTCGGCGCCACGACCAAGATGGACGGCTGCGCCGCGATCTACCCGGCACTCGCCGCGATCTTCATCGCGCAGATCTTCGACGTGCAGCTCGGCGTCGGCGACTACCTGCTGATCGCCTTCGTCTCGGTCGTCGGCTCGGCGGCCACCGCCGGCCTCACCGGCGCCACGGTCATGCTCACCCTGACCCTCTCCACCCTGGGCCTCCCCCTGGAGGGCGTCGGCCTCCTCATGGCGATCGACCCGGTCCTGGACATGATGAGGACGGCCACGAACGTGGCGGGCCAGGCGCTGATCCCGGTGATCGTCTCGGCCCGCGAGAAGATCCTCGACCTCACCGCGTACGAGCACGCCTCCTCGTCCCCGGTCGACGACCCGGCCGAGGGCGTCGACGGCGACCGGAAGGTCCCGGTCGCGGCCGCCGCCTGACCCCCGCGAAGCGCGTACGTGCCCCCCGCCCGGACCGGGCGGGGGGCACGTACGCGCTTCGCGGGGCATCCAGCGGATCAAGGAGGAGCTGTTCACCGCCCGCATACGGCGCGGCGCGAGGCGGGGGCGTTGCTCGCGGCCGTGGACGCCGGGGTCGGGGGGCCGGAGGTGCCGCCGGACGAGCGGCTCTGGGCGGGGCCGCTCGCCTTCTTCACGCACGCGGCCGGGCATCCGGACGCGTGGACGGTGCTGAGCCGGCAGGCGCGGACGCAGGGGGAGCCGTTCGCCGGCGAGGTGGCGCGGATGCGGGACGAGATCGTGGGCTTCGTGGCGGGACTGATCGGGGAGGCCGCCCGGGAGGCGGGCGTGGTCATCACCGGGCGGGACGTGGACGCGCTCGCGCAGGCGCTGACGGGGTCGGCCGAGTCGCTGGCCGGCTGGGCGAACGAGACCCCGGGGGTGACGGCGAAGGAGGCCGCCGCGACGCTGATGAACTTCGCCCGGGCCGGGCTCGGGAACCTCCTGAAAAGCGAGCGCTGGTCTCCCCGTGAGCGCTTACCGGGCAGTAAGGTTACCGGCTAGTCCGGACCGTCAGGACACCGCAGGGCTCAACGCACCGACGCACGACCTCAGTTCATCGCGCAGACCGAGGAGCCGCCCGTGTCCGTCGTCACCGCCGCATCCGAGACCGGGCCGGACGAGCCGCGGAAGGTGGTGGTGGACGGGTGCGTGCGGGAGGTGTCCGTCCCCGCGCTCGTCCCCCGGGTGGCCCGCGGCTCGCTCGCCGACCTGCCCTACGACAACGCCCGGCAGGAGCCCGGAGCCGTCCTCTTCTCCCGGAAGGACGCGGAGGGCGGGTGGTACGACGTCACCGCCGCCCGCTTCGCCGCCGAGGTGCACTCCGTCGCCAAGGGCCTCGTCGCCGCCGGCCTGCGCCCCGGCGACCGGCTCGCGCTCATGGCCCGCACCGCCTACGAGTGGACCCTGATCGACTTCGCCGCCTGGGCCGCCGGGCTCGTCACCGTCCCCGTGCACCCCACCTCCTCCGCCTTCCAGACCCGCTGGATCCTCCAGGACTCCGGGGCCGCGGCCTGCGTCGTCGAGGACGCCGGGCAGGCGCGGCTCGTCTCCGCCGAGCGGCGGCAGCTGCCCGGCCTCGCCCACCTCTGGGTCCTCGGCACCGGCGCCGTCGACCAGCTCCGCGCGGCGGGCGCGCGGGTCGCCGACGAGGCCGTCACCGCCCGTCGGGGACTGCTCACCCCGGAGGCCCTGGCCACCCTCGTCTACACCTCCGGCACCACCGGCCGCCCCAAGGGCTGCGCCCTCACCCACGCCAACTTCTTCGCCGAGGTCGACAACGCCGTCCGGCTCCTCCACCCCGTCTTCGTCTCGGAGGGCGAGGAGCCCGCCGCCACCCTCCTCTTCCTGCCGCTCTCCCACGTCTTCGGGCGGATGGTCGCCGTCGGCTGCGTCCGCGCCCGCGTCCGGGTCGGACACGCGCCCTCCGTCGAGGGCGAGGAACTCCTCGCCGACCTGGCGGCCTTCCGGCCCACGTTCCTCCTCGCCGTCCCGTACGTCCTGGAGAAGGTCTTCGACAGGGCCCGCGCCACCGCCGAGCGCGGCGGGAGGGCCGCCGCCTTCGACCGGGCCGCCCGGATCGCCCGCCGGTACGGGCGGGAGGCCTCGCCCTCGTTCTCCCTGCGCGCCGCGCGGGCGCTGTACGACCCGCTGGTCTACCGGCGGATCCGCACGGCGCTCGGCGGCCGCGTGAAGCACGTGATCTGCGGCGGCTCCGCGCTCGGCGCCCGCCTCGCCGAGTTCTTCGCGGGCGCCGGCGTCGAGGTCTTCGAGGGGTACGGCCTGACGGAGACCACGGCCGCCTCCACGGTCACCCCGCCGCGCCGGCCGCGCACCGGGACCGTCGGATGGCCGCTGCCGGGCACGGCCGTCCGGATCGCCGACGACGGCGAGGTCTGGCTCAAGGGCGGTCACGTCTTCGCCGGCTACTGGGACGCGCAGCGCGGGGCGGCCCTGCCGTGCACCGACGACGGCTGGTTCCCCACGGGGGACCTGGGCGCGCTCGACGCGGACGGCTATCTGCGGATCACCGGCCGGAAGAAGGACGTCATCGTCACCTCGGCCGGCAAGAACGTGGCCCCCGCCCCGCTGGAGGACTGGCTGCGCGCACACCCGCTGGTCTCCCAGTGCATGGTCCTCGGCGACGACCGGCCGTACGTCACGGCCCTGATCACCCTCGACCACGAGGGCCTGACGCACTGGCGGCGGATGCGGCGCAAGGACCACCTGGCGCTCTGGGAGACGGCCCGGGACCCGGAGCTGCTCGCCGTGCTCCAGCGGGGGGTGGACGACGCCAACCGGCTGGTCTCGCGGTCCGAGTCGATCCGCGCCTTCCGCGTCCTGAACACCGAGTTCTCGGAGGCCTCCGGCCACCTGACGCCGTCCCTGAAGCTCAAACGGCGTGCGGTGCTGCGGGACTTCGCCCGGGAGGTCGAGGAGATGTACGGGACCGGCACCCCCTGACGGCCGCCCGGCGTCCCTCAGGGCCAGAGGAGTTCGCGGGTCCAACCGTCCGCCGTGCGGCGGTAGCGGAGGCGGACGTGGCGGCGGCGGGCGTCGCCCTGGAAGAACTCGACCTCGGCCGGTTCGACGACGTACAGGGTCCAGGTGGGGGCGGCCGCGTCCGGTTCCTCCTCGGCCCGGCGCCAGGCCGCCGCGCTCGCCCCGGCGAGGGTCTCGGGGGAGTCGAGGACCTCGCTCTGCCGGCCGACGAGCGCCGAGGCGAGGGCGCCGGTGGTGCGGGCGTGGAGGTCCTCGTGCGCCTCCTCGGGGGTGCCGGTGACGACGTGGCCCCGGATCCGGACCTGGCGGCCCTGGACCGGCCAGTAGAAGCCGAGCGCGGCCTCGGGGCGGGCGGCGAGCTGGCGGCCCTTGGCGCTGGTGGCGTGCGAGGCGAAGTGCCAGCCGCGCGCGTCGGCGTCGTGCAGCATCACCGTACGGACGTCGGGCCTGCCGTCCTCGTCCACGGTGGCCAGGGAGGGGGTGTGCGGTTCGGTCTGGCCGGCCGCGGCCGCCGCCGTGAACCAGTCGTGGAAGAGGGGGAGCGGCTCGGGCGGGGCGCTCGCCGGGTCGAAGGACGGCAGTGCGGTGTCCCAGACCCGGAGGGAGCGGAGGGCGCGGTGGAAGTCGGTCATGCGGTCACGGTAGGGCGTGCGGCGGCGTTCGTGGCCGGTGCCGTGTAGTCCGCGAGCGGGACCGCGTTGGCCGATGCCTGGATCTCGTCGCGGATCTTCTTCGCGATGAGGTTCTTCCAGGGGGTCTTCGGCAGGGTCCGGACCATGAACATGCGCAGGGCGATCTTCCACTTCCGGTCGACGACCATCTCCTTGACGAAGCCCTCGGCCATCTTCTGGTTCCGCTCGACGCCCGGCCGCATGTGCTGCTCGTAGCGGGCGAAGGCCACGGTGTGGTCGCCGCCGGCCCGGGCCAGTTCGCCCGCCAGGACGTAGGCGCCGATGAGGGCGAGGCCGGTGCCCTGACCGGAGGCCGGGGAGGCGCAGTGGGCGGCGTCGCCGAGGAGGACGACGCGGCCGGTGGACCAGCGGTCCATCTCCACGAGGGACATGGAGTCGAGGTAGAAGTCGTCGGCCCCGGCGGCGTGGCCGAGGAGCCGGGGGATCTCCCAGCCGTCGCCGGCGAAGGTGTCGATGAGGGCGCGCTTCTGGGCGGCGGTGTCCCCGTGGCGGTGGGTGAGCTCCTCCGGCGAGGAGAAGACGAAGAGGTTCTTGGCGTCGGTCTCGCCGGCGGAGCTGTAGACGCAGACCAGCTTCCCGGGGAGCGCGTGGTAGGTCTCCCAGCGGTCCAGGCCCAGGTGGTTGGGGGCCGTGAAGATGGAGACGTACGCGCCGAGGTGGCGCTTGAACCGCTCCTCCGGGCCGAAGGCGAGCCGCCGGGTGTTCGAGTGGAGCCCGTCGGCGCCGACGACCAGGTCGAAGCGGCGGACGGTGCCGCTCTCGAAGGTGACGGTGACTCCGGCCGGGTCCTCGGGGTCGTCCGCGATGTCGGCGATCGAGTCGCCGAAGACGTACTCGACGTCCTCGCGGGTCCGGTCGTACAGGATGCGGGCGAGCTCGCCGCGCATGATCTCGTCGTCCTCCTCGACGCGGCCGCCGAAGATGTCGGCGGGCAGCTCGCCGATGGTGCGGCCGGCGTCGTCGACGTACGAACCGCCGCGCATGTCCGTGGAGTGCGCGCGGATCTCGTCGAGGACGCCCATCCGGCGGCAGACCTCGATGGCGGTGCCGCGGATGTCGACCTTGTAGCCGCCGGTGCGCAGTTCGGGGGCGCGCTCGACGACGGTGGGGACGAAGCCGTAGCGGTGCAGCCAGAGGGCGAGGGCGGGGCCGGCGATCGAGGCGCCGGAGATCAGGACGGTCTTGGCGGTCTTCGGGGCGCTGGTCATGACAGGACTCCTCGTCGGGTGTGTGCGGGCCGTTCTCCTGCCCGCGGACACGACTATACGGATGTCCTACACGACTGTCTATGACGCTTGTATAGATCTTCTCGTGCCCGGTCGGTCCCGGCCCAGCACCACCGTCCCCGAGGAGCAGAACCAGCCGCCCGTCCCCGAGGCCACCGCCAGTTCCGGCAGCGAGCCGTCCGTCCGGCGCACCTGGAGCCCCGGGGCCTCGCCGCGCAGCTGTCGCACCGCCTCCACCAGCAGGAACAGGCCCCGCATCCCCGGATGGCAGGCCGAGAGCCCGCCGCCGTCCGTGTTCACCGGCAGCCCGTCCTTCTCCCCGACGAACGCGCCGCCCTCGCCCTTCGCGCAGAAGCCCAGGTCCTCCAGGGTCACCAGGGTCATGTAGGTGAAGGCGTCGTAGATCTCGGCGAGGTCGACGTCGGCGGGCCGGACGCCCGCCCGCTCGAAGGCCAGCCGGCCGCTGACGGCCGCCGGGGAGACCGTGAAGTCCTCCCACTCCGACATCGTGGTGTGCGAGACGTGCTCGCCCGTCCCGAGCACCCACACCGGGGCCGTGCGGCAGTCCTGGACGTACTCCTCGGCCGCGAGCAGCACCGCGCAGCCGCCGTCGCTGCGGATGCAGCAGTGCAGCCTGGTGAACGGGTCCGCGATCATCGGCCCGTCCAGGACGTCGTCGACGGTGATCGGCTCGCGGAACATCGCCTCCGGATTGAGCGCCGCGTTCGCCCGCGCCCGGACGGCCACCTCCGCGAGCTGCTCCAGGGTCGTGCCGTACTCGTGCATGTGGCGGCGGGCGGCCATCGCGTACTTGGCGATCAGGGTGTGCCCGTACGGGACCTCGAACTGGAGCGGGCCGCGCGAGCCGAACGAGAGGTTCGCGGTGCGGCGCCGGGCCCTGATGTCGGCGCGGGCGGTGGAGCCGTACACCAGCAGGACCGCGTTCGCGTGACCGGCGGCGACGGCGTCGGCGGCGTGCGCGGCCATGACCTCCCAGGTGGCGCCGCCGACGGCGGTCGAGTCCACCCAGCGGGGGCGCAGGCCCAGGTACTCGGCGACCTCGACCGGGGCGAGCGCGCCGAGGCCCGCCGAGGCCAGGCCGTCGATCAGCGAGCGGTCGAGGCCGCTGTCCGCGAGGGCGCGGCGGGCGGCCTGGGCGTGCAGGGCGTAGGGGGTGGCCCCGTCGACCCGGCCGCAGTCGGACAGGGAGACGCCGACGACGGCGACGCGGCGGGAGCTGCGCGTGGTGGTGGGCATAAATCTGACGGTACATCAGATCTGGGGAATCGGGACCGGTGCTTCTCTGGGCAACCGGCCCTGTACCGCCCTAACATGACGCACCGTCAGACACGGAGGGAGCTCCATGGACGTCGCCGATGCCGCCGCGCTCAACGCCCCGCGGGCGGAACCGCCCGCCGACCCGCCGACGGGACCGCCCGCCGCCGCGCCCGCGCCGCCGCCCGTGCCGCCCGACGAGGAGCGGCAGGAGCTCCGCCGCGCCCTGCGGGAGCTGCTCGCCGGGCGGGGCGGGACGGGCGGGGGCCGGAGCGACGGCCCCGAGGGGGACGACACCGCCCTCTGGGCCCGTGCGACCGCCACCCTCGGCCTGGCCGGACTCGCCCTCCCCGAGGAGTACGGAGGCGCCGGTCGCGGCCCCGTCGACCTCGCCCTCGTCTGCGAGGAGACCGGCCGCGCCCTCGCCCCCACCCCGCTCCTCGCCACCACCGTCCTCGCCGCCCCGCTCCTCGCCGCCCTCGGCACCCCCGCCCAGCGCGCCGCACTCCTCCCGCGCGTCGCCGACGCCACCCTCACCTGCGCCCTCGCCGCCCCCTCCGGCACCGCCCTCGCCCTCGGCCTCACCGGCGACAACACCGAAGGCGACTGGTCGGGCGGCGGCCGGTCCGGCGGCATCCAGGCCGCCCGCGCGACGGACGGCGACTGGCGCCTCTACGGCGAGGCCGCCCAGGTCCTCGACGGGCACAGCGCCGGACTGCTCCTCGTCGCCGCCCACGCCGGCGGCTTCGCCCGCAGCCGTACGCTCCTCTTCCTCGTCCCCGCGGAGGCCCCCGGACTCGTACGGACCCGACAGCCCGCCCTCGACCCCACCCGGCCCCGGGCCACCGTCCAGTTCCGGGACACCCGCGCCGAACTCCTCGGCGAGGAACCGGCCGACGTCCTCGGCGCCCTCGCCGCCACCGGCCGTACCGCCGCCGTGATGCTGGCCGCCGAAGCCGTCGGCGTCGCCGCGGCCGCCCTCGACCGCGCGGTCGGGCGCATCCGCTCCCGCGAACGGTCCGGCTCCCGGCACCGCCTCGCCGACCTCCACGTCCGGATCGGGACGGCCCGCTCCCTGACGTACTGCGCGGCCCGCGAACCCGGCCCCGGACCCGACGGCGGACCGCTCGCCCTCGCCCACGCCCTGGAGGCGCTGCGCGCCGCCGCCGACGAGTCGCCCACCGGGGAGGACCCCTGCTTCAGGCGGGCCGCCTCCGACGAACTGCTCTTCGGCCCCGCCCGCCGGCTGCGCGCCCGGGCCGCGGAACGGACCGGACCCTTCGGAGAGGAGGCGGCGTAGATGCCCGCCGGACGGAAGCTCGTGCAGAAGGTGTCCTCGACCCGGACCTTCGCCAAGGTCGCCCCGCACGTCATCCCGGTCATGGACCGGGCCGTGCACCGGCTGACCAGGGGGAAGGTGCTGCTCAGCGCACGGATGCTGCCCGGGGTGATCCTCACCGCCCGGGGCGCGAGGAGCGGGCGGCCGCGGGTCACGCCGCTCGCCTGCATGCCGGAGGGGGACGGCCGCTGGCTCCTCGTCGGCTCCAACTTCGGCCGCCCGGGCCATCCGGCCTGGACGGCGAACCTGCTCGCCCACCCGGACGCCGAGGTCAACTGGCGGGGCGAGGACGTGCCCGTACGGGCGGAGCTGCTCGCGGGCGAGGAACGGGCGGCGGCCTGGAGGGCGGCGCTGGAGTTCTGGCCGCCGTACGCCACGTACCAGGCGCGGATCGAGCGCGAGATCCGGCTCTTCCGCCTCACGCGCAGGTAGCGACCGCACGGGATCGGCGACGGACCGGATCGGCCCGGCAGCGGCCCCACCGGCTCCGCATCGGCCCCGAACCGGACCGGATCGGCCCGCACTGGCCCGAACCGGCCCCCACCGGCCCGGTGGCGGCCCCCACCGGCCCGGTGGCGGCCCGCACCGACCCGGGCCGGGCCCGCGCCGCGCGTCGATCCCTCGTCGTGCCCGGACACGGCGACGCCGACGGCGGTCCCGGCCCCGGTCTCGCGGGGCGGGTCGCCGTCGGCGTCGACGACAGGACGGGTGGAGGAAGGGGCCGGCGCTACCTGGTCGGCTTCTTGCCCGTGATGCCCAGGTGCACCAACAGCGCCAGGTTCGGTTTGAGCTCGGCCTGCTTCACGCCCCAGGTCTGGAAGCCCTTCTGGTGGCCGGCGACCGAGGCCAGCATCGCCACCAGGGAGCCGGCCATCGCGGCGGGGCTGACGTCCTTGTCGACCTTGCCCTTGGTCTGGAGCTCCTTCACCGCGTCCGTGAGGGAGTTGGTGACGGAGTTCAGGATCTTCATGCGGATCTTGTAGAACCGCTTGTCGCCCTCGGCGGCGCCGAGGTCCACGACCCGCAGGATCGCGTCGTGCTTCCGCCAGAAGTCCAGGAATCCCTCGACGAGTTCCTCCGAGGTCTGCCATCCGGCCTTGCCGACCCAGGAGCGGCCGCTGACCAGCTCGGTCAACGCGGCGCCCTCCTTGGCCATTTCCTCCGCGATCTCGAGGACCGCCCCCTCGACGTCCGGGAAGTACTGATAGAACGTCGCGGGTGAAGTACCCGCCTTCCGGGCCACATCGATGACCTTGACGTCCCGGTAGGGCGAGGAGCTGAGCATCTCACCGAGGCAGTCGAGCAGCTTCTGCCGCGTCGCCTGACCGCGTCGTCCGGCCACGCGGCCGTCGACGGTGCGTACTTGTCCTGTCATGCCGTCAGCTTACCGAGGGGGGGTCGGCGCGCGATTCGGCCGACTGCAAATGGGGTGCACCCCCGGCTCGCCCCCGTTCCGCGAGGTCGGCGCGGGTGGGCGGGCCGAGGGGGCGGGGGCGGTATCGAGCCAGTTCCGGACGCCGGGGGCGGGCCCGCGGGCGGCCCGGGGGTGGGCCCGGCACCGGGCCCGGGGCCCGCGCGGGGAGTCCCGTACCCGAACAGGCTCATGGGCGGGCTGTGGGCGAGGCCGGTGGACGACCCGGGCGCCCCAAGGGATCCGACCCACTGCATCGATCCCCTGTTCGCCTCCCGGGGCGTGCGGGGCCGCCCCCTCCGCCCTAGCGTGAAAGGCATGGCCGTACGCACTGAGGGCACCCCCTGCTGGGTGGACGCACAGCTCCCCGACCTCGAGGCGGGCAAGCGCTTCTACGGCGAGCTCTTCGGCTGGACCTTCGACCCCGACCGCGACGAGGCCCTCCTCGACGGCCGCCGGGTCGCCGGGCTCGTCCCCAAGCGGGACGGGCGGATGCCCACCACCTGGACCCTCTACCTCGCCACCGAGAACGCCGGCACCCTCGCCACCCGGATCAAGGCCGCCGGCGGACAGATGGTCATGGAGCCGTACCCCGTCGGCCCGTTCGGCGTCCGCGCGCTCGCCGCCGACCCCGGCGGCGCGGTCTTCGGCCTCCGGCAGGAGGGGGACGACGACGGCTTCGAGGTCACGGACGAGCCGGGGGCCTTCTGCTGGATGGAGGTCTACACCCGCCGTCCCGACGACGTCGACACCTTCTACGCCACCGTCTTCGGCTACCTCGGCCGCCAGGTCGACGCCGTCGGAGAGGGCGGGGGCGCCCGCCTCGACCACCGCGTCTGGTCCCCGCCCGGCTCCCGGCCCGGCGGCGGCGACGCCTTCGGCGGGCGGGCCGTCATCACCGACGACTTCCCCGCCGAGATGCCCGGCCACGTCCTCGTGCACTTCGCCGTCGCCGACTGCGACGAGGCCTGCGAGACCACCGTCCGGCTCGGGGGCCGGATCGCCACCCCGGCCCTCGACACCCCGCACGGCCGCGTCGCCGTCCTCCACGACAACCAGGGCGCCCGCTTCGCCGTCCGCGAGGAGCCGGAACCGTCCGCCGGGGACTGATCCGTCACCGGCCGCACCGGCCGGCGCACCCCGTACCGCGGCGCCGCGTCACGACATGTGACACCCCGATCCGCCCCCGGGTTCGCAACCGGGCCCTCGGACAGGAAGAATCAGGGCCACGGGGCCGTACCTTCATGGCCCGTACGGGGAGGTGGCAGGCAAGTGGAACAGCTGACGCAGCACGACCCGAGACGCATCGGGCCCTTCGAGGTGCTGGGCCGGCTCGGCGCGGGCGGAATGGGCCTGGTCTATCTCGCGCGCTCGGCCTCGGGCCGGCGCGTGGCGATCAAGACCGTGCGCACGGAGCTCGCGGAGGACCAGCTGTTCCGGGTCCGCTTCACCCGGGAGGTGGAGGCCGCCCGGGCGGTCTCCGGCTTCTACACGGCCGCGGTCGTCGACGCCGACCCGCGCGCCGCCGTGCCCTGGCTGGCCACCGCCTACGTGCCGGCGCCCTCCCTCGAGGAGATAGTGAACGAGTGCGGGCCGCTCCCGGCCCAGGCCGTCCGCTGGCTCGCCGCGGGCGTCGCCGAGGCCCTGCAGTCCATCCACGGCGCGGGCCTGGTCCACCGCGACCTCAAGCCGTCCAACGTCCTCGTCGTCGAGGACGGCCCCCGGGTGATCGACTTCGGCATCGCGTCGGGCGTCTCCAACACACGGCTGACGATGACCAACGTCGCCGTGGGCACGCCCGCCTACATGTCGCCCGAGCAGGCCCGCGACTCGCGCAGCGTCACCGGTGCCAGCGACGTCTTCTCGCTGGGCTCGATGCTGGTCTTCGCCGCCACCGGCCACGCGCCCTACCACGGCGCCAACCCGGTCGAGACCGTCTTCATGCTGCTCCGCGAGGGCCCCGACCTGGAGGGCCTGCCCGAGGAGCTGCGGCCCCTCATCGAGTCCTGCATGCAGATGGACGTCAGCCGCCGGCCCACTCCGGCCGACCTCCAGGCGCAGCTCGCCCCGCACCTCTTCGGCCCCGGCAGCGACGACAGCGGCACGGCCTCCGCCTGGCTGCCGCAGAGCGCCACCGCCATGATCGAGCAGCGCCGCGGCGGCGGCCGCCAGCTGCCCGCTCCGGTGACGCCGCCGCGGCCCCCGGCGGATCCGCCGGGTCCCCGCCCCGACCCCCGCTTCCCGGAGCGGGCGCCCGAGCACGCGCCCGTCGGCGGCCGGCACGCCGGGCCCGCCGAGAGCGCGGGCGGCCCCGTGCGCCTCGGCGGCGCGACCGTGCCGATCGGCCCCGGCCCCCGGGTCGCCGACACCCGGGCGGCGCTCGCCGTCGGCCGGGGCGCCGACGCGGGCCCCGCGACCGGCTGGATCCGCCCGCCCGGCGGCGGCCCCCACGGGGCCGATCAGGCCCCGCAGCAGGGCTCCCGTCCGTCCGTGCCCTCGCAGGGCACCGACCAGACGGCGGCCCCGCAGCCCCCGCCGGAGCCCGGCCACTGGCGGCCCTGGCGCTTCCGGATGTCGAACGACGTCTGGGGCACCCCGGTCGTCGACGGCGACCTGCTGTACGTGACCTCCTTCGAGGTGCACGCCCTGGACACGGGCAGCGGCCGGCGCCAGTTCAAGACCCGGGACGTGGCCTGGTCGATGGCCGTCGCCTCGGGCCGCATCCACGCCTCCGACGGCCCCACCCTGTACGCCCTCGACGCCGCCGACGGCGGCGAGCGCTGGCGGCTGCACACGGACGCCTGGGTGTACTCGCTGAAGGTCGACCGGGGCACGGTCGTCACCGGCACGCGCGGCGGCGGGGTGCAAGGCTGGGAGGCCTCCAACGGCGCCAAGCTGTGGGAGCTCACCGGCGCGCAGACCGACTTCGAGACCCCGGAGGCGGGGCCCGCCGTGCACGGCGACACCGTGTACGTGTGGCGGAACGCCCGGCTCCAGGCCCTCGACGCCCGCACGGGCGCGGAGCGCTGGTCGTACCCGATCGGCGACGCCGCCTCCTGTGCGAACGTGCCGGTCCGGGTGGCCCCGGCCGAGGACGGCTGCGTGTACGTCTCCGCCGGGACCCGGGTCCTGTCGATCGACATCGCGGGCGGGCACGTCCGCTGGCACTTCGAGGCGCCGGCGGTCTTCCTCTCCCCGCCGGCGTTCGCGCCGGGACCGGCGGTCACGGGCGGCGGGGTGTACCTCTCGGACCACCTCGGCACCGTGTACGCGCTCGACGCCACCACCGGCCAGGACCGCTGGCGGATCGCGACCGAGCCGCGCCAGTCCGCCGAGCCGGTGCTCGTCGCCGACGGCAACGTCCACGTCGGCAGCGGCAGCGCGCTCTACACGCTCGACGCGGTCACCGGCACCCCCCGGTGGCGGTTCGCGGCGGGCGGCGAGCTGGTCGGTTCCCCGGTCGTCGCCGACGGCCGGGTGCACTTCGGCTCCGCCGACCACGTCCTGTACACCCTGGACGCGACCGGCGGACAGCTGCGCTGGAAGCTCGCGACGGGCGGCGAGATCACCGGCTCGCCGGTGGCGAAGGGCGGGGTCGTGTACGCGTGCAGCAAGGACCGCTGCGTGTACGCGCTCGACGCGGCCAAGGGCACGGCGACGGGCAGGGGCGCCGCGGCGCGCTAACGCCACGGGGGCGGCGGGCCGCCGTCGTCGCGGTCCCGGTCCTGGTCCTGGCCCCGGTCCCGGCCCGGCACGTCGTAGGTCTGGGTCGGGGCCGAGGACGACGGCTCCGACCGGGGCCCGTCCGCGGGGCCCCGGTCCATCGGGCCCCGGTCTGCCGGCGGGCCGTCCGGTGGCAGGTGCTCGTGCCGGGGGGACCGGCCCGCCCGGATCGTCCGGGAGGCGTGGTGCCGGCCCGGCATGACGAGTGCGCCGATGAGCAGCAGGACCCCGCCGCCGACGGCGTACGCGAGCCCCTCGTCGAGGCCCCTGCCGTCGACGTCGATGACGAGGCCCCCCTCCGCCTGGCCGAGCCGCACCGTCCACAGGACGGTGAAGCCGAGGACGAGGAGTCCGGCGACGGTGACGAGCAGGCGGGAGCGGAGCACCACGCCGACGAGGGTGACGAGTGCGGCGAAGGCGAAGGGCAGCAGGATCGAGCCCAGGAGGTCGGCCTTCGCGTCGGTGATGCCGGTGAACAGCTCGTCGATGCCGTAGTCGCGCCCGGGACGGCCGTCGTACCAGGCACGGAAGGGGCTCCAGACGGCGGCCGTCGCTCCGGCGAGAGCCAGGACGGAGCCGACTGCGTCGCGGATCATGGGCGGCCTCCTCGGCGGTCCGGCCCTCTCTCCCGACGCTACGCCTGGCGAGGGGGGCCCGCCATGTGGCGGGGCGCGGTGCCGGCGTCACGCGCCCGGCCCGATCGGCACGGCATCCCCTAGGGTGGCGCGGACACGACAGACAGGACGGAGCCGACGATGGTACGGACGCGCGTGAAGCTCGCGGCGACGCTCACGGTGGTGGTCCTCGCGCTGACCGGTTTCCACACCGGCAAGGGCGGCCACGGGAGCGGCGGCGGCAGCGGGAAGAGCAAGAGCGGCAAGAGCAAGAGCCGGAGCCACTCGGACTCCGACGACGACGACGATTCGGGCGGCGGCTGCTCCAGCGACGAGCAGGGCAACGACGACTACGACGGTTCGGGCGGCTCCACGCCCGGTGCCAGTCCTTCTCCCACGTCGGCCGAGGTCGAGGTGGTGGTCGTCGACTGCGTGAAGCCCGCGCAGAAGAAGCGGAAGGGCAGGCCCGCCCGGAAGGCGGACACCACGGCGACCCTGAGGATCACCTCGCACGGCCTGTCGGCGGGGACGTACGAGGTGACGCTGGAGTTCAAGGGCGTCACGGGTTCCGCGGTCGACTCGGTCACGACGGCCGTCACGGTCGGGAACCACGAGGACAGGACCTTCGAGGTCGCGATGAAGAACCCCGAGGCCGTCGACCGGGTGAAGAACTGCCACGTGTACGACGTGCGCGGGAAGGCGACCGCCTCCCCGAGCCCGTCCTCGAGCAGCTGACCTCCGGGCCCGCCCGGCTCCGCCGTCGGCGGCGCCTTCCACCCGCTATCGGAGCCGGTACCCGCCGCTCCTCCGGGTGAACAGCTCCGCCTGCCGTTCCGGCGGCAGGTTCCCGAGCGTCACCAGGTGGGCGGCGTGGGCGAGGGCCTGGGCGCGGGCGGCCTCGTCGACCGACCACAGCGCCCGTACGGTCCCCTGGACGGCCTCGGTGGGGTGGGAGGCGATGACGGCGGCGGCGGCCCGCGCGGCGTCGAGCGCGCCGCCCGGCCCGGTCAGCTCGGAGACCAGCCCCGTCTCGTACGCGCGCCGGGCGGAGACCCGTTCGGCGGTGCCCATGAGGGCCGTCCGGGCGACTTCCCCGTACGGCATCTTCCGGGTCATGAGGACGGTCTCGAAGGCGGAGACCATGCCGTAGGTGGTGTGCGGGTCGAAGAAGGTGGCGTTCTCGCCCGCGATGACGAACTCCGCCTCGCCGAGCAGGTGGAAGGCCCCGCCGCAGGCCATGCCCTCGACGGCGGCGATCACCGGTTTCCACAGGTCGTTGGCCTTGGGCCCGAGGGCGAGGAGGGGGTCGTCGATCGTGTACGGGGAGGAGGGCTGCGGGATCCTTCCGGCGTCCTCCCGGTCGATCCCGGTGCAGAAGGCCCGGTCGCCGGCCCCGGTGACGACGATAGCCCGGACCTCGTCCTCGTAGCGGAAACCCCGCCAGACGGCGGCCAGTTCGCGGGCCATGCCGAGGGTGACGGCGTTGTGCTTCTCCGGTCGGTCGAGGGTGACGACCGCGACCCCGGTCTCCTCGTCGCGCTCGACGCGGATGCTCATGTCCGCTCCAGGAGCCAGCGGGGGACGGTGACGCCGTCGACGTCGGTGAAGGCGACCCGGACGGGGGCGCCGATGCGCAGCCGGGCCGGGTCGACCGAGTTCAGGGGGGCGTCCGGGGCGGCGACGACGTTGCCGACGAGGCGGATGCGGGGGGCGTCGGCGAGTTCGACGAGCACCGCGTTGTACGGGGCCTGGGCGGCGTACTCGGGCAGGAGGGGCGGGTGGGGGAGGACGTAGGACCAGATCCGGCCGCGTCCGGACATGAGCCGCCACTCGCTGTCGAAGGAGCGGCAGTGCGGGCAGCAGGGGCGGGGCGGGAAGCGGAGCTCGCCGCAGTCGGGTGCGGCGCAGGCCTGCATCCGCAGTTCGCCCCGGGCGGCGTGCTCCCAGAAGGGCGCGCCGTCCTCGTCGATGACCGGTGTCAGCATCCGGGTTCAGCTCCTCAGCAGGACGGCGGACGTGGGGACGCCCTCGCCCGCCGTGACCAGGCAGGTGGTCGCGTCGGGGACCTGGGCGGTGGAGGTGCCGCGGAGTTGCTTCACGCCCTCGTTGATGAGGTTGAAGCCGTGCACGTACGCCTCGGACAGTCCGCCGCCGCCGGTGTTGAGCGGCAGCCGGCCGCCGATCTCCAGGGCGCCGCCCTCGGTGAAGGCGCCGCCCTCGCCGCGGCCGCAGAAGCCGTAGCCCTCCAGGGAGAGCGGGACGAGGGGGGTGAAGGCGTCGTAGATCTGGGCGACGTCCACGTCGGCGGGGCCGAAGTCGGCTTGCTTCCAGAGGTGGCGGGCGGCGGTCCAGGCGGGCCCGGAGAGCGGGTCGTCGTTCCAGTAGTTGACCATGCCGTGGTGCTGGGCGGGCAGGCCCTGGGCGGCGGCGTGCACGTAGACGGGCTTTCGGCGGCAGTCGCGGGCGCGTTCGGCGGAGACGATCACGCAGGCGAGCGCGCCGTCGGTCTCCAGGCAGTTGTCGAAGAGGCAGAGGGGCTCGCTGATCCAGCGGGCGGTCATGTACATCTCGCGGGTCAGCGGTCGCTCGTACATGATCGCGGCGGGGTTCTGGTTGGCGCGGTTGCGGCAGGCGAGGGCGACGTTGAAGAGGTGGTCGCGGGTGGCGCCGTACTCGTGCATGTAGCGGCGGGCGAGCAGGCCGATCTCGTCGGCGGGGCGCAGCAGTCCGAAGGGGCGGGTCCACTGGCCCGGGGTGGGCAGCTGGACGGCGGTGTTCTTCCAGGGGCGGGGGCCCGAGCCCCGCTTCCTGGACCGCCAGGCGACGCCGACGCTCGCCTGGCCGGTGGCGACGGCGGCGGCGAGGTGGCCGACGGTGGCGCAGGAGCCGCCGCCCCCGTATCCCACCTTGCTGAAGAAGGTGACGTCACCGGCCCCGATGGCCTTCGCCACCTCGACCTCGTCGGTCTCCTCCATCGTGTACGAGGCGAAGGCGTCGACCTCGTCGGGGGCGATCCCGGCGTCGTCGAGGGCGGCGAGGACCGCCCGGCAGGCGAGGGTCTTCTCGGTCTCGTGGAGCTGTTTCGCGAAGGCGGTCTGTCCTATCCCGACGATGGCCGTGGCGTCCTTGAGCACCGAACCTCCTCATGGGGCAGCACTGCTGACAGCGCGTCAGGCTACAACTAATCTGACGGATAGTCAGCTACAGGGAGGTTGGACATGGACGTGGACACGGACGGCGACCCGCGCGGCGACCTGGAGTGGGGCACGATCCCCGGCCTCGTCCGGGCGGCGGCCGAGCGCCACGGGCGGCGGGAGGCCGTCGTCGACGGCCGCGTCCGCGTCACGTACGTCGAACTCGGCGAGCGCGTCGAGCGGGCGGCCGCCGCCTGCCTCGCCACCGGGATACGGAGCGGGGACCGGGTCGCGATCTGGGCCCCCAACACCCTCGACTGGATCGTCTCCGCCCTCGGCGCCGTCACCGCCGGCGCCGTCCTCGTCCCCCTGAACACCCGCTTCAAGGGCACCGAGGCCGCCTACGTCCTCCAGCGCTCCCGCGCCCGGCTGCTCTTCGTCACCGGCACCTTCCTCGGCACCTCGTACGTGGCCTCCCTGCGCCGCTCGGGCGTCGAACTCCCCGACCTGGAGCGGGTGGTGGTCCTGGGCGACACCGCCCCCGACGACGAGGGCTGGACCACCCTGAAGGCCTTCCTCGCGGAGGGCGACGCCGTCCCGGCCGCCCGTGTCCGCGCCCGCGCCGACGGCATCGACCCCGCGTCCCCCTCCGACATCATTTACACCTCCGGCACCACCGGCCGCCCCAAGGGCGCCGTCATCAGCCACGCCCAGACCCTGCGCTGCTACGCGATCTGGTCCGAGCTCGCCGGCCTCCGGGAGGGCGACCGCTACCTCGTGGTCAACCCCTTCTTCCACACCTTCGGCTACAAGGCCGGCGTCCTCGCCTGCCTCATGCGGGGCGCGGTGATCGTCCCGCAGTCCGTCTTCACCGTGGACACCGTCCTCGCCAACGTCGCCGCCGAGCGCGTCACCGTCCTCCCCGGCCCGCCCACCCTCCACCAGTCCCTCCTGGACCACCCGGCCCGTCCCGCGCACGACCTCTCCACCCTCCGCCTCGTCGTGACGGGCGCGGCCGTGGTCCCGCTGCGGCTGGTCGAGCGCCTCCGCGCCGAGCTGGGCGTGGGCACGGTCCTCACCGCGTACGGCCTCTCCGAGGCGAGCGGCGTCGTCACCATGTGCCGGCGCGACGACCCGGACGGGACGATCGCCACCACGTCGGGCCGCCCCGTCCCCGGCACCGAGCTCCGCCTCTCCGACGACGGCGAGGTCCTGGTCCGCGGCCACCACGTGATGAGCGGCTACTTCGAGGACGAGGAGGCGACGGCGGCGGTGATCGACGCGGACGGCTGGCTGCACACCGGCGACGTCGGAGTCCTGGACGGGGCCGGCAACCTCCGCATCACCGACCGCCTGAAGGACATGTTCATCGTCGGCGGCTTCAACGCCTACCCGGCCGAGATCGAGCAGCTCCTCGGCCTGCACCCCGACATCGCGGACGTCGCCGTCATCGGCGTCCCGGACCCGCGCCTCGGCGAAGTCGGCAAGGCCTTCGCGGTCCGGCGCCCGGGGGCACGGGTCACGGCGGACGACCTGATCGCCTGGTCGCGCCGGGAGATGGCGAACTACAAGGTGCCCAGGGAGGTCGAGTTCGTGACGGAACTGCCGCGGAACGCGAGCGGGAAGGTGGTGAAGGGGGAGCTGAGGACGCGGACGGGGAACTGACCGCGAGGAGCGGCGCACGACCCCCCCCACGACCGGAAGAACGGAAAGGGCGGAGGGGCCGGGCGTCTGCCCGGCCCCTCCGTGGTGCGGTGGTCCGATCGCGTTGCGCACGGGCCCTGCCGGGCGGATCCCCCCTGGTTCCGCCGGGCGTCCCCCGAGCCCGTGTGCTCCCCCGTCGACCGGACCTCCCCGTGCGGTCCCGGCGGCTCCCCCGAAGTCGCCGCCGGGACCGTTCCCCGTCGGGAGTGGCTCAGTGGGACGGCTCGCCCGTGGTTCCGTCACCGAGGACCTTGTCCGCGATGGCGTCGGCCGGACCGGAGGTGGCGTGCATGTCCTTGGTGGCGATGCCCTCGTCGTGGCCGCCCGTGATCTTTTCGGTGATCGCGTCGAGAGCCGGCTCCGAGGTGGCGTGCATGTCCATGGGCTTGATGATCGGGTCCTGCTTGATCGGGTCGGTCATGCTCGTCAACTCCTGCGTGTGATGTCCGAGATGTGGGGAGATTCGTCCAGCCGTTCCCCCGTGGACAGCTGGACGAATCTCCGGGGCCGATCACCCTAGTCCTTCGGGGTCCGCGGCCCTCATCGGCGAACCGCCTGCCCCCCGACGCGGCGGATCGTCATGCAGAGAAGCATGCCGGGTGGCGATAAACGAACGATGAACGCACTGGCCGTGCGGGTCTACGCGGCGGTCGCGGGGGTCAGCAGCGCACGGACCTCGTCGGCCTCCGGGGCGCCGAGTTCGTCGAAGATGCCGAGCGCCTCCTGCCAGCAGACGAGCGCACGGCCGGTCTGCCCGATGCCGAACAGGGCCCGCCCGAGGACGGTGAGGACGTTGCCCCGCCGCCACTCCCCGCCGATGCCCCGCAGCACGGTGAGGGCCATCTCGGCGTTCGACGCCGCCTGGGCGTGCCGGCGGGCGGCGATGTCCACCTCGGACAGCCGGAAGAGCGTCATGCCCTCCCACAGCCGCTGCCGGCTGTCGGAGAAGACCGCCAGCGCCTCGCGGAGCTGCTCGCTCGCGGCGGTGAGCCGGCTGTCCTGGGTGAGGGCGAGGCCGAGGGCGTACCGCCCGTTCGCGCCCCGGAGCGCGTGGCCCATCGCGTCGTATATGTCCGTGCCCTGGCGGGCCAGCGCTATGGCGCTCGACGTACGGCCCGTCGCCAGGTGGATGCGCGAGAGGTTGCAGAGCGCGCTGGCCTCCCCGGGCCCGTCCCCGATGCCGCGGAACCGCTCGATCGCCTCGGTGAGGTACTGCTCGCCCTCCGCGAACCGGTTCTGGTACAGCGCGATGATGCCCCGGGCGTTGGCGGACCAGCAGGCCGGCACCGGATCCTCGGCCCGGTCCGCGCACGGCAGGGCGAGTTCGGCGTCGCGGTCCGCCTCCGCGAAGCGGCCCGCCGTGTGGTGGACGCCCGCGAGGACCATGAGCGCACGGCCTTCGGCCCTGGCGTCCGCATGGGTCCGGGCCGCGTCGCGCACGACGACGCCCGTCGCCTCGAACTCCTTGGAGTTCGCCCCGGACTCGCCGAGGTCCAGCGACGCCCACAGGAGGTCCACCCCCCGGCGCAGGGTCGTCGGGGACGACGCGGACCGGCGGACGCAGGCCAGGAGGCAGTTGGCCTCCGCGTAGAGCCAGTCCTGGGCCTCGTGGCGGTCGGTGAAGGCGAGGCCCTCGTACGCCGTGGGTTCCAGGTGGTCGACCAGCCGGTCGCCGGGGCGTTCGATCGCGTACACCCGGGCCGCCGTGGAGAGGTAGAAGTCCAGGAGGCGCGAGAGCGCCGCCTCCTTCTCCGACGGGGGCTGCTCGTCGCGGTCCGCGCACGCACGCGCGTAGAGCCGGACCAGGTCGTGGTAGCGGTAGCGGCCCGGCGCCGCCGATTCCACCAGGGACGTGTCGACGAGGGCTTCGAGGAGGTCCTCCGTGTCCCACAGGGGGAGGTCCAGGACCGCCGCCGCTGCCGCCAGCGAGATGTCCGGGCCGTCCGCCAGGCCCAGGAGGCGGAAGGCGCGGGCCTGCGCCGGCTCCAGCTGGCCGTAGCCGAGCTCGAAGGTCGCCTTGACCGCGAGGTCCCCCGCCTGGAGCTCGTCGAGGCGGCGCCGCTCGTCGGCCAGCTTCGCCGCCAGGACCGAGACCGTCCACGTCCGGCGCGCCGCCAGGCGGGACGCCGCGATGCGGATCGCGAGCGGGAGGAAGCCGCAGGCCGCGACCACGTCGAGGGCCGCCTCGCGCTCCGACCGCACCCGCTCCTCGCCCACGATCCTCGTGAACAGCCGGAGCGCCTCCTCCGGGGACATCACGTCCAGGTCGACCAGGTGCGCGCCCGCCAGGTCGACCATCCGGATGCGGCTCGTGACCAGGGCGGCGCAGCCCGCCGTGCCGGGCAGCAGGGGGCGGATCTGGGCGGCGTCACGGGCGTTGTCGAGGAGGACCAGGACCCGGCGGCCGTCGAGCGTCGAGCGGTACAGCGCCGCCCGGTCGTCGAGCGAGTCCGGGATGGCCGAATCCGGTGTGCCGAGGGCGCGGAGGAAGGAGCCGAGGACGGTCTCCGGGGCGGCGGCGCGGGAGCCGGCGCCCTGGAGGTCGACGTACAGCTGGCCGTCGGGGAAGTGCGGCCGGGCCTCGTGGGCGACGTGCACGGCGAGCGTGGTCTTGCCGACGCCGCCGATGCCCGCGAGCGCCGAGACCGCCATGACGTGGCCCTCGGCGCTGGCGAGCCGGGCGCCCAGCTCCCGTACGAAGGAGGCGCGGCCGGTGAAGTCGGGGACGGTGGCCGGGAGCTGGGCCGGGCGGGCCACGGGCGCGGCGGCGGGGGCCGACTCCTCCACCGGGCGGGCGAGTTCCGCGTCGGCCTGGAGGATGCGCTGCTGGAGCCGGGAGAGCTCGGGGGTCGGGTCGACGCCCAGTTCGTCGGCGAGGAGCCGGCGGGTGTCGGCGTACACGGCGAGGGCCTCGGCCTGCCGTCCGCTGCGGTAGAGGGCCAGCATGAGGAGTTCGCGCAGGCGCTCCCGCAGGGGGTGCGCGGCGGTGAGCGCGGTCAGCTCGGAGACGGCCTCCGCGTGCGCGCCGACCTCCAGGTCGATGTCCAGGCGGGTTTCGAGGAGGGTGAGCCGCCACTCCTCCAGGCGGGTCCGCTGGGTCTCGGCGTACGGGCCGGGCACGGAGGCCAGCACCTCGCCGTCCCACAGGTCGAGCGCCTCGGCGAGCCGCGCCCGGGCGGCCGTCCGGTCCCCGGCCGCGCGGAGCTTCTCGGCCTCCGCGGCGAGCTCCTGGGCGGCGGTCACGTCGAGCGCGTCGGCGGGGACGCGGAGCGCGTAGCCGCCGGACTCGCTGACCAGGACGTCCGGGTCGAGGGCCTTGCGGAGCCGGGAGGCGTACGTACGGACCGCGGCGAGCGCCTGGGAGGGGGGCTCCTCGCCCCAGAGCGCGTCGATCAGCTCGTGGGCGGTGGCGGTGCGGCCGCCGCGCAGGAGCAGCGCGGCGAGCAGGGCGCGCTGCTGCGGGGAGCCGGTGGGGACGGGTTCGCCGTCGCGCCAGGCGCGGACGGGTCCGAGCACGCCGAAGCGGAGCGAGCCGGGAGGGCCCCCGCCGGTGCCGGCACCGGTGCCCGTGCTCGGGCGTGCGTCGGCGTCCGGGCGTGCGGCGGTGTCCGGGCGCATGCCGGCGCCCGTGGTCCCGGCGGCGGCCGTCACTTCGCCCGCCGAGGCTGCCGGGCCCTGCTTCGGAGCCCGCTGCGCCGGAACTCGCGGCCCGTTCTCACGGTCCATCGCTCCCCCTGCCCCTGCTGCTGGTTTCGCCCAGGACAGTCTGCCTTGTCCGGAGGGAGTCCGTCAGCATCGGGTGGGTCGTTGTGAAGCCGTTGTGCGCCGGTAACCGGGCCGTTCCGGTCCCCGATAGCTGACGGGTCGTCAGATCGGCGCTACCGTGAGGGCCATGGAGACCTTCCCGAAGATCATCTCGGTGGACGACCACACCGTGGAGCCCCCGCACGTCTGGCGGGACCGGCTCCCGTCCCGGTACCACGACACCGGGCCCCGGATCGTCCGCGCCCCGCTCAAGGAAATGACCTTCCTCGGCGGCAGGTTCGCCCCGGTCATGGGCGCCAAGGGGGACGACGGCCCGATCGGCGACTGGTGGGTGTACGAGGACCTGCACAGACCCCTCACACGGCTCGACACCGCCGTCGGCTGCGACCGGGACGAGATACGCCTCGAAGTCATCACGTACGAGCAGATGCGGCCCGGCTCCCACTCCGTGCCGGACCGGCTCGCCGACATGGACGTCAACCACGTCCAGTCCGCGCTCTGCTTCCCCACCTTCCCCCGCTTCTGCGGGCAGACCTTCACCGAGGCGGGCGACCGCGAGCTCGGACTGCTCTGCGTCCGCGCCTACAACGACTGGACGGTCGAGGAGTGGTGCGGGCCCGAGGCGCACGGGCGGCTGATCCCGCTCACCCTCATCCCGCTCTGGGACCCCGAACTCGCCGCCGCCGAGGTCCGCCGCAACGCCGCGCGCGGGGTCCGGGCCGTCGCCTTCTCCGAGATCCCGCCGCACCTCGGGCTCCCCTCGGTCCACACGGACCACTGGGACCCCTTCTTCCGGGCGTGCGACGAGACCGGCACGGTCATCGCGATGCACATCGGCTCCTCCAGCCGGATGCCGTCGACCTCCGCCGACGCGCCGCCGGCCGTCGGCTCCACCATCACCTTCGCGAACTGCTGCTTCTCGATGGTCGACTGGTTGATGAGCGGCAAGTTCGAACGCTTCCCGAACCTGCGGATCATGTACGCGGAGGGGCAGATCGGCTGGATCCCGTACATCCTGGAGCGCGCCGACGTCGTCTGGGAGGAGAACCGCGCCTGGGGCGGCGTCGCCGACAAGGTCACCCGCCCGCCCTCCGAGCTCTTCGCGGACCACGTCTTCGGCTGCTTCTTCGACGACGCCTTCGGGCTCCGCAACCTCGACGCGATCGGGGCGGGGAACGTCCTGTACGAGACCGACTACCCGCACTCGGACTCCACCTGGCCCCGGTCGAAGGAGGTCGGCGAGGCGCAGACGGGCCATCTGCCGGCGGACGTCGTCGAGCGGATCGTCCGCGGCAACGCGATCGAGCTCCTCGGGCTGTCGCCGGACGGTCTCTGGCGGCCCTAGGGAGGGCCTTTCGGGCCGGACCGGGCCCCCGCGCGGGGGCCCGGGCGCTTCCGTGCGGACCCGTCGTACGCCCTGGTCCGGGCTGCTTGTCGCCCCATCGGCCCAACAAGGCCGCCCCCTGATGGCGGCATGTCATGGACTGCGCACAAATGGTTGTCAAGTGTGCGTTTCTTGCACATCACGAGACAGCCACGGTGGACGTCCCTCCGGGGTGTTCACGAACGGAGCCTGTGACATGACCCCCGACCTCCCGCACATCCAACCGGCGGACGACGACATAGGACCGACCACAGAGCCTCGCCCGGGTCCCTCCCGCCAGCCGGTTGTCTCCTCGTCCCCGACGCTCGGCGCGTCCCCCCGCCCCGATCGACCGACGACGGCCCCCGCCGTGCCGCCCGTTCCGGTCGTACCGCCGATTCCCGTCGCAGCGGCGGGCCCGGCCGTACCGACGGTTCCGGGCGCGACGGCAGGTCCGGTCGTACCGACGGACCCGGTGGTGACGGCGCTCTCGACCGACCCGCAGCCCCGGGTCACCCCGGAGCCCCCGGCCGCCCCGGAGCCCCTGGCCGACCCCGAGGCGCGGAACGCCCCGGAGCCCCCGGCCGACCGGGAGCCCCCGGCCGCCCCGGACCCCCGGGCCGACCCGGAACCCCCGGTCGACCCGAAGGCCCCGGCCCCGGTCGACGCGGACGCGCAGGCCGCCCCGGAACCCCCGGTCGACCCGAAGGCCCCGGCCCCGGTCGACGCGGACGCGCAGGCCGCCCCGGAGTCCCCGGAGCCGCCGAAGTCCCCGGAGCCGCCGAAGTCCCCGGAGTCGCCGGAGTCCTCGGACGCCCCGGTCGATCCGGGGTCCCCGACCGCCTCGGACGCCCCGGTCGGTCCGGAGCCTCCCGTCGGTCCGGAGCCCCCGGACGCCCCGGCCGGTCCGCAGCCGCACGCCGCCGCCCCCGAGCCGTCGGACCACGACGAGGCCGGTGACGAGGCGGTTCACACGCTGCTGCGGACGGCGGCGACCGAGCGGCCGGTGGAGGAGGTCGCCGCGCTGGTGGCCCGCCTCCAGGAGACCGGCGCGCTCTCCAGCCCCGCGGACGTGGCGCTCCGCGCGGCGGCCGTCACCCGTCCGCTGGACGAGGTGCGCCAACTCCTCGCGCTGCTGAACGCGTCCGGGTACGACCTCCACCAGGCCGAGACCACGCTGCGCGCCGCGGCGGTGGGCCGGCCGGTCGAGGACGTGGTCCGGCTCGTCGGCATCCTCGGCGCCGACAGCAGCGACTGGCAGTCCACCGGGAGCGGGGACGGCGGGGCGCGGAAGGCCGAATCCGGCGGGGAGGACCGCGAGCGCGTCGACGGGAAGGCCGCACCGGCCGCCGACCCCCCGAAGCGCGCCCGGCGCGCCCCCAAGGGGCGGAAGTCCGGCCTGGACGGGGCCCTGGCCTCGGGTCCCGGCAGCCACACCGCCTCTCCCGCGCTGAGGTCGGTGCTGCGCTGGCCCGCGGCGCTCGCGCTGTTCGCCTGCGGCCTCCTCCACCTGCCGGTGGACCTCGCGGGCCTGCGTGCGGGCGGCGACGCGGACGCGCTGTCCGCGGTCGTCACCGTGCTCTGCCTGGCGGGCGCGGTGTGGCTCGCGGCCCGGGACACCCTGGTCGTCTGGGCCGCCGCCGCGGGTCTCGCGGTCGTCGTCATCGCGCTCCACGGAGTCGCGAGCGCCCGCACCGTCGACCTGCTGGGCAGCAGTCTCGGCACCACCTTCGCCTGGGCGAAGGCGCTGGCGCTCCTGAGCGCCGTGGGCATCGTCTGCCTGGCCGGCTCGGCCCTGGTGCGCCACGCGAGGACGACCGGCGCGGCGGACAGCACCTGACACACCGGAGCACGGCACCGGAGTACAGCTCCGGAGCACGGTTCCGGAGCACGAAGGAAGAAGATCGCCCCCGCTCGGGCAGCCCCGCGCTGCCCGAGCGGGGGCGTGTCCGCAGGGGGTGCCGAGGAGGTCCCGGAACCCCGCACCCCTTGCCTGATGGGACGTCAGGTACGAGCATGGGCCTGCTCGTAGAAGTGACGACCCGTCAGATTTGGGCCGTGTGCCCGGGGCGCAAGGGGGTTTTCCATGGTGGTCTACGGCATGCAGCTGCCGGTCCAGTCGCAGAGCACCCTCTACGCCGAGGCCTGGGAGGCGACCGCGGGTCCCGCGGACCTGCTCGCCGTCGCCCGGGCCGCCGAGGCGCACGGCTTCGACTACCTCGCGAGCTGCGACCACGTCGCGGTCCCGCGCCGCCTCGCCGGACCGATGGGCACCGTCTGGTACGACCCGGTGGCCACGCTCTCCTTCCTCGCCGCGGCCACCGAGCGCGTCCGGCTCCTCTCGCACGTCGCCGTCGTCGGCCTGCGCCACCCGCTCGTCACGGCCAAGGCGTACGCGACGCTCGACCACCTCTCCGGCGGCCGCCTGGTCCTCGGGGTGGGCGCCGGGCACGTCCAGGAGGAGTTCGAGGCGCTCGGCGTGGACTTCGCCCGCCGGGGCGCCGTGCTCGACGAGACGGTCGACGCGCTGCGGGCGGCCCTCGGGCCCGAGGAGTACCCGGAGCACCTGGGGGAGCGGTTCGCCTTCAAGGACCTGGGGCAGCTGCCCCGGCCCGCGCAGGAACGGGTCCCGCTCTGGGTGGGCGGCTCCTCGCCGGCCGCCGTGCGCCGGGCCGCGCTCAAGGGCGACGGCTGGCTGCCGCAGGGCGACCCGCGCGAGAAGCTCGCCGGACAGGTCCGCACGCTGCTGCGGCTCCGCGCGGAGGCCGGGATCGCCGAGCCCCTCACCGTCGGCGCGATCACCGAGGCGCTGTACGTCGGCACGCCCGGCTGGGAGGTCGGCCGGCGCACCCTGAGCGGCCGGCCGGAGGAGCTCGCCGCCTCCCTGCGCGCGTACGGGGAGATGGGCGTGCACCAGATACAGGTCCGGTTCCGCTCCCGGAGCCGTACCGAACTCGTCGACCAGATCGCGGCCTTCGGCACGGAGGTCGCCCCCCACCTCTAGGGAGTGCGGACATGGGAAAGCTCGACGGGCGGGTCGTCCTCGTCACCGGGGCGGCGCGCGGGCAGGGCGAGCAGGAGGCGCGGCTGTTCGCCGCCGAGGGCGCGCGGGTGGTCCTCGGGGACGTCCTGGACGACGCCGGCGAGGCACTGGCCGAGGAGCTGGGGGAGGGCCGGGCCGCGTACGTCCACCTGGACGTGACCAGCGAGGACGACTGGGCGGCGGCCGTGGCGGCGGCCAAGGAGCGCTTCGGGCGGATCGACGGGCTCGTCAACAACGCGGGCATCCTCCGCTTCAACGAACTGGTGTCGACCCCGCTCGACGAGTTCCGGGCGATCGTCTCGGTCAACCAGACCGGCTGCTTCCTGGGCATCCGCACGGTCGCCCCGGAGATCGCGGCGGCCGGCGGCGGGACGATCGTCAACACCGCCTCGTACACCGGACTCACCGGCATGGCCGGGGTCGGCGCCTACGCGGCGAGCAAGCACGCCGTCCTCGGCCTGACCCGGGTCGCCGCCCTGGAGCTGGCGGCGCGGGGGGTCCGGGTGAACGCCGTGTGCCCCGGCGCGATCGACACCCCCATGAGCAACCCGGAGGGCGTGGACCCGGCGGCCACGGGCGAGCTCTACCGCAAGCTCGTGCCGCTCGGGCGGATCGGCCGGCCGGAGGAGGTGGCGGCCCTGGCGCTCTTCCTGACCGGGGAGGACTCGGCGTACATCACGGGCCAGCCGTTCGTGATCGACGGCGGCTGGCTGGCGGGCGTGAGCCTCTTCTGACGAACCGTCAGGTATTGACGCACCTGTGCCGCGGTGCGAGAGTCGGGCACATCAAGGAATCTGACGAGTCGTCAGAAACGACGAGGACGGTGAACCCCCTTGGAATTCGGGATCTTCGTACAGGGATACGTCGGCAAGCGCGCCGAGACCGATCCCGAAGCCGAGCACAAGGCCCTCATGGAGGAGACCGAGTACGTCATCCAGGCCGACAGGTCGGGCTTCAAGTACGCCTGGGCCTCCGAGCACCACTTCCTGGAGGAGTACTCGCACCTCTCCGCCAACGACGTCTACCTGGGCTACCTCGCCCACGCGACGGAACGGATCCACCTCGGCTCCGGCATCTTCAACCCCCTCGCCCCCGTCAACCACCCGGTCAAGGTCGCCGAGAAGGTGGCGATGCTCGACCACCTGTCCGGCGGGCGCTTCGAGTTCGGCTCCGGACGCGGGGCGGGCTCCCACGAGATCCTCGGGTTCATGCCGGGCATCACCGACATGAACCACACGAAGGAGATCTGGGAGGAGACCATCGCCGAGTTCCCCAAGATGTGGCTCCAGGACGAGTACGCCGGCTTCCAGGGCAAGCACTGGTCGCTGCCGCCCCGCAAGGTCCTCCCCAAGCCGTACGGGAAGTCCCACCCCGCCATGTGGTACGCGGCCGGCTCACCGTCCTCGTACGCCATGGCCGGGAGGATGGGCCTCGGCGTCCTCGGCTTCAGCGTCCAGAAGGTCTCCGACATGGAATGGGTCGTCGAGTCCTACAAGAACGCGATCAAGGAGGCGCGCGCGGTCGGGGACTTCGTCAACGACAACGTCATGGTGACGTCGACGGCGATCTGCGCGGAGACCCACGAGAAGGCGGTCGAGATCGCGGTGGGCGGCGGCCTCAACTACCTCCAGTCCCTCCTCTTCCGCTACCACGACACCTTCCCCCGCCCCGAGGGCATCCCCGAGTGGCCCGAGCTCCTCCCCGAGTACTCGGCCGAGATCATCGAACTCCTCATCCAGGAGGAACTGATGATCTGCGGCGACCCGAGCGAGGTGCTGGCCCAGTGCAAGCGGTGGGAGCAGGCGGGCGCCGACCAGCTCTCCTTCGGCCTTCCGATCGGGATCTCGTACGAGGACACGATGAACTCGATCAAGCTGATCGGGGAGCACGTGATTCCGGAGATCGACACGGATCCGGTCCACCGGACGACCCGCATGCGCCACTCCTCCGGCTCCTGACGCCCTCCCCGCAACCCGCCCCCACCGGGGCGGCGCGCTCCCCGCACCCCCGTGTGGGCAATCGTCCCGCTGGGGCGGGACGGGTGGGCACAACGGGACGGCGCGCTCCAGCGGCGCCTCCGCGTTCCGCGCCTTGACCCGCACCCCGTGTGCAGCGCACGTTCCGGTGCGGGGCAAGGCACGGGAGCCTAGGCCTCGGCAAGGGCGCCGTTCCGTTGTGCCCACCCTCCCCCAAGCTCTCGGCTCCGCTCGAGCAGGGGGGACCCCCTTCGCCCCAGCGGAACAACTGCCCACAACGGGGGGCGGCGGGCGCGGCCCGCAACGGAGGGCCCGGCGGGCGCGGCCCGCGACGGACGCGCGTCCCGGCGCGGTCGCGCCGCAAGCGCGGGACGGTGTCTTCCCGGATCACCGCCCCGTACCGGCCCCGGCCGGAGGCCGTTCCGCGGCGGCCCCGGTCCGGGGCGCACCCACGTCCACGGTCACGCACCACGGAAAGGGACCGTCATGCTCGACCACCTGATCAAGGGCGCCACCGTCGTGGACGGCACCGGAGCCCCCGCCCGCGTCGCCGACGTCGGCATACGGGACGGCCGGATCGTCCTCCCCGAGCGGGGGGCCACGGCGCGCACCACCGAGGACGCCACCGGCCTCGTCCTCGCCCCCGGCTTCGTCGACCCGCACACCCACTACGACGCCCAGCTCTTCTGGGACCCGTACGCCACCCCGTCCATGAACCACGGCGTCACCACCGTCGCCGGCGGCAACTGCGGCTTCACCCTCGCACCGCTCCACCCCGACCGCCCCGAGGACGCCGACTACACGCGCCGGATGATGTCCAAGGTCGAGGGCATGGCGCTCAAGGCCCTGGAGGAGGGCGTCGACTGGAGCTGGTCGTCCTTCGCCGAGTACCTCGACGCCCTCGACGGCCGGATCGCCGTCAACGCCGGCTTCATGGTCGGCCACTGCGCCCTGCGCCGGTACGTGATGGGCCCGGACGCGGTCGGCGGACAGCCCACCCCGGAACAGCTCGCGCGGATGGTGGCCCTCCTCAAGGAGGCCATGGACGCCGGCGCCTGGGGGCTCTCCACCACCCAGTCCTCGACCCACTCCGACGGCGACGGCGCCCCCGTCGCCTCCCGGCACGCCGCGCCCGCCGAGCTGATCGCCCTGTCGAAGGCCGTCGGCGAGCACGAGGGGACGCAGATCGAGGCCATCCTCGCCGGGTGCCTCGACCAGTTCTCCGACGAGGAGATCGAGCTGTTCGTCGAGATGACCGCCGCCGCCGGGCGGCCCCTCAACTGGAACGTCCTCACCATCGACGCCGCCGTCCCCGAGCGCGTCCCGCGTCAGCTCACCGCCTCCGAGCGGGCCCGGAAGTCCGGCGGCCGGATCGTCGCGCTCACGATGCCGATCCTCACCCCCATGAACATGTCCCTCGGCACCTTCTGCGCGCTCAACCTCATCCCGGGGTGGGGCGAGGTCCTCGGTCTTCCCGTGCCCGAGCGGATCCGCAGGCTCCGTGACCCCGGCGTGCGCGCCGAGATGCTGCGGCGCGCGGACTCGAAGGAGGCCGGGGTCTTCCGGCGGCTCGCGCACTTCGGCCGGTACGTCGTAGGGGACACGTACAGCCGCGAGAACGAGGGCCTCACCGGCCGGGTCGTGGGGGACGTCGCGGCCGAGCGCGGTCAGGACCCCTTCCAGGCCCTCGTGGAGATCTGCGCCAACGACGACCTGAGGACCGTGCTGTGGCCGATGCCCAGCGACAACGACCCGGCCTCCTGGGCCCTGCGCCGGGAGACCTGGGACCACGAGGACGTCCTGCTCGGCGGCTCGGACGCGGGCGCGCACCTGGACCGGATGTGCGGCGCCCCGTACACGACCCGCTTCCTCGGCGACTGCCTGCGCGGCCGGAAGCTGGTCCCGCTGGAGCGGGCGGTGAGGATGCTGAGCGACGACCCGGCGCGGCTCTTCGGGCTCCGGGAGCGGGGCCGGATCGCGGAGGGCTTCCACGCCGACCTGGTCCTCTTCGACCCGGAGCGGATCGACGCCGGCCCGGCGACCCTGGTGCACGACCTGCCGGGGGACAGCCCGCGCCTCGACTCGCGGGCGGTCGGGATCGTGTCGGTGCGGGTCAACGGGGTGGAGACGGTGCGGGACGACCGGGTGACCGGCGCGATCCCGGGGCGCGTCCTGCGCTCGGGCCGCGACACGAGGACGGTGAGCACGCGATGACCAGGATCGAGCGCCTCTTCGTGGGAGGGGAGTGGGTCGAGCCCGACGGCGGCCACTACGAGGTGATCGACCCGGCGAGCGAGGAGGTCGTCGGCCTCGCCCCGGAGGCTTCCCGGGCCCAGGTGTACGAGGCGGCCGCCGCCGCCCGCGAGGCCTTCGCGACCTGGTCCCGCACGAGGCCGGAGGAGCGGGCGGCGATCCTCGACCGGGCGGCGGACCTGATGGCCCGGGACGCCGAGGAGAACACGCTCCTCGCCCGGGCCGAGACCGGCGCCACCACCGGCACCGCGCGCGGGATGCAGGTCGCCGTCGGCGCCTCCCGGTTCCGCCGGTACGCGCGCGGGGCGATGGAGCCGGTCGAGCGGGCGCTGCCCCCGCAGATCAACGAGGCCGGTCCGATGGGGAGGGCCGGGGTGTTCGGCGCGGTGGCGGTGCGGCGTCCGGTCGGCGTCGTCACCTGCATCACCTCGTACAACAACCCCTGGGCCAACCCGGCCGGCAAGATCGCCCCGGCGCTCGCGATGGGCAACACGGTCGTGGTGAAGCCCGCCCCGCAGGACCCGCTCTCCGTGTACGCCATGACCCGGGCCCTGGCGGAGGCCGGTGTCCCGGCGGGGGTGGTGAACGTCGTCACCGGCTCCGCGCAGGCGGTCGGCGAGGCCGCCGTCGACTCCCCGGACGTCGACATGGTCTCCTTCACCGGCTCCACGGCCGTCGGGCAGGCGATCGGCGAGGTCTGCGGCCGCTCGCTCAAGCGACAGCTGATGGAGCTGGGCGGGAAGGGGGCCGCGCTCGTCTTCGACGACGCCGACCTGGACTCGGCGGTGCTGGGGATCGGGACGACCTTCGCCTTCTACAGCGGGCAGATCTGCACCGCCCCGACCCGGGTCCTCGCCCAGCGCGGGATCTACGAGCGGCTGATCGAGAAGCTGACCGGCTACCTCGCCTTCATGAAGGTGGGGGATCCGGCGGAGAAGGGGACGGTGGTCGGCCCGGTGATCTCGGCGGCGCACCGCGACCGGGTGGAGTCGTACGTGGAGATCGGGAGGAAGGAGGGGGCGCGGGTCGTCGCGGGCGGCGAGCGCCCGGACCTCGCCCGGGGCTTCTACGTGGCCCCGACGCTGCTCGCCGACTGCACCAACGAGATGCGGGTGGTGCGGGAGGAGATCTTCGGCCCGGTCGTCGTGGTCGTCCCCTTCGGCGACGAGGAGGAGGGGATCGCGCTCGCCAACGACAGCGACTACGGGCTGATCGACTACGTGTGGTCGGGCGACGTGGCCCGCGCGTTCCGCGTCGCGGCCCGGCTGCGGGCCGGCGGGGTGGGCGTGAACACGATCGGCCGGAACATGGAGGCGCCGTTCGGCGGCTTCAAGAAGAGCGGTGTCGGGCGGGACGTGGGCTCGTACGCGCTGCACGCGTACAGCGAGCTCCAGGCGGTCGTCTGGCCGGGATGAGGACCGTCCGGAAAATTCCTCGGGAAAATTTTGAAACGGACATTTAGGGCACAGCTGCGGTTCCCGCATATCGGACACCCGTCGCCGGACCTGTCGGATTCCCGGATCGCCCCGTTGGTCGATCTTTCAATCATTGGCGAGTGTCCGATTCGACCCCGGAAAAGCAAGGTCATGATCGATCAAGTGAGCGGAGTCAAGTGCTCCGGATGTGGAAACCGCAGCATTTAACGTCGAGTTCATGACTCAGGTGGACGTGCGGCCTCAGGCCGGAGACACGGCAGGGGGCGACGACGCCCCGGGCGGCACCCCCGGCGTGCGCACCAAGGGCCTCGGCGGCAACTCCGTGGGCCTCCTCGGCAGCGCCGTCATCGGCATCTCGACCGTCGCCCCCGTCTACTGCCTGACCTCCACGCTCGGCTCCACCGCCGGCGAGGTCGGACTGCAGATGCCCGCCGTCTTCCTCGCGGGCTTCCTGCCGATGCTGCTCGTCGCGTTCGCGTACCGCGAGCTCAACAAGCGCATGCCGGACTGCGGCACCTCCTTCACCTGGACCGTGAAGGCCTTCGGCCCCAAGGTCGGCTGGATGTGCGGCTGGGGCCTGGTCATCGCGACGATCATCGTGCTGTCCAACCTGGCCGGCGTCGCGACCTCGTACTTCTGGCTGCTCGCCGGGGAGATCAGCGGCAATCCCTCGATCGCCGCCCTGGACGACGACAAGGCCGTGCACATCCTCACCTGCCTCACGCTGATCGCCTCCGCCACCGCGATCAGCTACCGCGGCATGACCGCCACCAAGGGCGTGCAGTACACCCTGGTCGGCCTTCAGCTGGCCGTCCTCGCGGTCTTCGTCGGCATGGCCTTCTCCAAGGCCGGCTCGGTCGACTTCCCGACCGGGGCCTCCTTCTCCTGGTCCTGGCTGAACCCCTTCTCCGTCGGCTCCTTCGCGGCCTTCACCGCCGGCCTCTCGCTGTCGATCTTCATGTACTGGGGCTGGGACACCTGTCTCACGGCCAACGAGGAGACCACCGACAGCGACAGGACCCCGGGCCGCGCCGCGCTCATCTCGATGGTCGTCCTGGTCGGCTCCTACCTGGCCACCGGCGTCGCCGCCCAGATGGTCGTCGGCTCCGGGGGCAAGGGCCTCGGCCTCGCCAACCCGGAGACCTCCGACAACGTCTTCGCCGCCCTCGCGGGCCCGGTCATGGGCCCCGTCCTCGGCATCGCGCTCTTCGTCGCGGTCCTCGCCTCCGCCGCCGCGAGCCTGCAGACCACCTTCATCCCGGTCGCCCGCACGGTCCTCGCCATGTCCAGCTACGAGGCGCTGCCGCCGTCCTTCGCCCGGGTCCACCCCGTCTTCAAGGTCCCCGGCAAGGCCACGATCGTGGCCGGCGCCTCCACCGCCGTCTTCTACACCGTGATGACCCTGGTCAGCGAGAACGTCCTGGTCGACACCATCTACGCGCTCGGCCTGATGATCTGCTTCTACTACGCGCTGACGGCCTTCGCCTGCGTCTGGTTCTTCCGCGAGGAGCTCTTCCGCTCCGCCCGCGACCTCGCCTTCAAGGGAGTGATCCCGTTCCTCGGCGGCCTGATGCTCACCGCCGTCTTCGGCAAGACGCTCTACGACATGTGGAACCCGGCCTACGGCTCCGGCTCCTCGGTCTTCGGCGTCGGCTCGGTCTTCGTGATCGGCGTCGGCCTCCTGCTCCTGGGCGTGGTGATCATGCTGGTCATGCAGCGCAGGAGCCCCGCGTTCTTCCGCGGCGAGGTCCTCACGAAGGAGACCCCGTCGATGGTGATCGCGGACTGACGCCGGACGCGGACCGACGCTCGGGGCGTCCACGAAACGCGAAGGTGGCGGGCCCGTGGGGGGTCCCGCCACCTTCGTCGTCCTCCGTACCGGTCAGTGGTGACCGGGCAGCAGCCGCTCCACCGCCGCGTTGGCGGGCGGCAGGTCGGGCGTGCCGGCCGGCTTGGCCTTGGGGGTCAGGACGCCGCTGAGCGGGACGACCGAGGGAAGGTTCATGCCGCCGGTGTCGGCGGCCGCGGTCCCGGTGGCCGCGCCGGCGGCACCGGCGGCGGCGAAGACGGTCAGGGCGGCTGCGGTGAGGATCCTCTTCATGCCCGCACCAACGCGGACGGCAGGCGTCCGGTTACGGCTACCAGGTCGCGCCGGCCGGCTGCCGGACGGTGACGTTGATCCGGTTGAACAGGTTGGTGACGGCGACCATCAGCACGATCGCGGCGAGCTGCTTCTCGTCGAAGTGGTCGGCTGCGGCGTCCCAGACCTCGTCCGGCACCGCGTCCGAGACGTCGGCGAGCCGGGTCGCCGCCTCGGCGAGGGCGAGGGCCGCCCGCTCCTCGTCGGAGAAGTACGGCGCCTCGCGCCAGGCCGCGACGGCGAACAGCTTCTCGTCGCCGACGCCGTTCTTCCTGGCGCTCTTGGCGCCGTAGTCGACGCAGAAGCCGCAGTTGTTGATCTGGCTGGCCCGCAGGTGCACCAGCTCCAGGATCGTCTCGTCGACCCCGCCCTGCCGGGTGGCCTTGACCAGGTTCTGGATCGCCGGACCGGCGTCGGTCAGGACGTGGGCGGGGTTGGTCATGCGGGCCCGGGGCGTGTGCGCCATGGTGACTGCTCCTCAGCGTGTCTCGGTGCGTCTCGGCGTCGCTCGTGCGTCGCTCTCACCGCACTGACGGATCGCGCGCCGGTGAGGTGACACGTCCGGAGAGCTTTTCCGGGATCCTTTTTCACGCCCCCGCGCTCACGCCTCCGCGATCAGGGCGGTCGCCACCGTACGGAAGCCGAGCCGGCCGTAGAGCCGGGCCACGTCCGCGTCCGAGGCCGAGAGGAACACGAGCTCCGTGCCGTGGGCGCGGGCGTCCGCGACGAGCGCGGCCGTGACCGCGAGCCCGAGGCCCCGGCGCCGCGCCGCCGGAACGGTGCCGACGCCGACCACCTCGGAGACGGCCCCGACGGGCTGGTGCTGGCCGGCCGAGAGGGCGCTCCCGTCGGCGTCCAGGGCCGCCGCGAGCCGGGTCAGCCCCGCCGCGAGGCGCTCCGCGACCTGCGCGGCGCTGCCGGGCTCCGGCTCCATCCCGAAGGCGGCGTACGGTGCGGCGACCGCGCTCTCCAGGGCGGGGTCGTCCGCGCCCACCATCCGTACGGTCACGTCCTCGGGCTCCGGTACGGCGAGCGGCTCGCCCGCCAGGACCATCAGCGGGTGCTCGTGGACGGTGAGCCCGGTCGCCTCCACGGCGGCCCGCAGCCCCGGGGCCGTCTCCGCGACCCATTCGAAGGCCTCGGGCACCCCCAGCTCCCGCTGCCGGGCCCGCACCTTCTCCACGGCCCCGGGGGAGACCCCGCCCTCGTGTCCGAGCGCCGGGCGGGCGTAGTAGGGCCAGCCCTTCCCCTCCCGCACGAAGAGGGTCAGCGGCCCGAACTCCTCGGCACGGGCGGCGGATCGGGGGACGGCGTCGTAGTACGTCTCGATTCGGTTCAGCACCCGGCCACCGTAGGGGGCGGCGCGGGAGGTCGCAGGCGGTTTTCGAACGGGACGGAGGGAACCGCGCGAGACGTGATCCCGTCCCACAGCGCGACCGTGGAAAGAGGGGGAGCCATGAGCCGTACCCGCCACACCTGCCCGGGCTGCGACCGCGACGACCTGGTGCAGGCCGTGCCGGCCGTGTACCTCGCGGGCCGGGACTCCGTCACCGGCCGGGAACGGAACCGCGACGGCGACGTGCGGACCGTGACCCGGACGGTGACCACCGGGCTCTCCGACGCGCTCGCGCCGGTGCCGGAGCCGCCGAAGCACGCGATCGGCTGCGTCGGCCTCGCCTCCGGTTTCGTGTGCGTCGCCGCGTTCATGGGCTGGATCTTCGTCGGGGGCGCCCTGGAGGGTGACCCCGAGCCCGTGGAGGACTTCGCGCAGTTCGGGCCGCCGCCCCGGCTCGGCCCGGACCTGGGGTTCCTGGGCTGGGTCTCCGCCTTCGCCCTGGTCGTCACCGTCCTGGTCGTCGTCGAGCTGTGGCGGCGCAGGGCCGCCTTCGCGGGCCTGACGCGCGGACGGCACCGCGCCGAGGAACTCTGGGCGCGCGGCTGGTACTGCCACCGCTGCGGAACGGTCCACTTCGAGGACGTGCCCGGTGAGGACCGCGTCCCGCTCACGCTCCAGCGCTTCCGCGAGAGAGTCTGGGAGCACGGCGGGTACGGGGACCTGGCGGCGCGGCGGCGGGCGGTGGACCCGGCCCGTCCCTGACGGCCGGCCCGGCGCGTCCTCGCCGCCGTCCCCCGCCCGCCGTATCCCGCCGCATCCCGCCCGACCCCTCGGAAATCCGCGCCCCACCGCCTACCGTGCCGCTATGCGGATCTCGACCACGATCTTCCTGACCGACGAGACCATCGGCCCCGTCCGGCTCGCGCGCGAGCTGGAGCAGCGCGGCTTCGCGGGGCTCTACCTGCCCGAGCACACCCACATCCCCGTCGAACGGACCACCCCCTACCCGGCGGGCGGCGAGCTGCCCCGGGAGTACGCCCGGACGCTCGACCCGCTCGTGGCCCTGGGCCAGGCCGCGGCCGTCACCGAACGCCTCGGCCTCGGCACCGGCATCACGCTGATCGCCCAGCACGACCCGATCGTGCTCGCCAAGCAGGTCGCCACCCTCGACCACCTCTCCGGGGGCCGGTTCACCCTGGGCGTCGGCTTCGGCTGGAACCGGGAGGAGGCCGCCGACCACGGCGTCGACTGGTCCACCCGCCGCGACCTCGGCCGCGACCGGCTGGACCTGATGCGGGCCCTGTGGGCACCCGAGCCGACGGCGTACGAGGGGAAGCACGGCGACTCCGTGCGCGCCTCGGAGGTCTGGCCCAAGCCGGCCGGCGGCGCCCCGCGCGTCCTCCTGGGCGGCGCGGCGGGCCCGAAGCTCTTCGCGCAGATCGCCGCCCGGGCCGACGGCTGGATGCCGATCGGCGGGCGGGGCCTGACGGAGTCCCTCCCCGTCCTGCGCGAGGCCTGGGAGAAGGCCGGCCGCGCCCCGGAGGCCCTCCACCTCGTCCCGTACGCGGTCCTCCCGAGCCCGGGCAAGCTGGCCCACTACGAGGAGCTGGGCTGCGACGAGGTCGTCCTCCAGCTCCCGCCGGGCGACGAGACGGAGGTCCTGACCGTCCTGGACGCGTACGCGCGGTACCTGTGACGGGCGGCGCCCGTGACGAGCGGCCGGGTCCGGGTTCCTGCGGGGACCCGAACCGCGGTCGCGCGGGGCGCTCGTATGCTCGGTTCATGACGGATCACCAGGCAGGACGACCCACCGAGAACGCCATGCGCCGCGCCCTCAAGAGGGCCAGGGACGGGGTCGCGCTCGACGTCGCCGAGGCCGCCGTGCTGCTGCGGGCGCGGGGGGAGGACCTGGCGGACCTGGTGGCGACCGCGGGGCGCGTGCGGGACGCCGGTCTGGAGGCGGCCGGGCGGCCGGGGGTGGTCACGTACTCGAAGAGCGTGTTCGTGCCGCTCACCCGGCTCTGCCGGGACAAGTGCCACTACTGCACGTTCGTCACCGTCCCCGGCAAGCTGCGCCGGGACGGGCACGGGATGTTCATGTCGCCGGACGAGGTCCTCGACGTCGCCCGCCGCGGCGCCGCGGCGGGCTGCAAGGAGGCCCTGATCACCCTCGGCGACAAGCCCGAGGACCGCTGGCCCGAGGCCCGGGAGTGGCTCGACGCCCACGGGTACGACGACACCGTCGCGTACGTACGGGCCATGGCGATCCGCATCCTGGAGGAGACGGGGCTGCTGCCGCACCTCAACCCCGGCGTCCTGTCCTGGACCGACTTCCAGCGCCTCAAGCCCGTCGCGCCCTCCATGGGCATGATGCTGGAGACGACCGCGACCCGGCTCTGGTCCGAGCCCGGCGGCCCCCACCACGGGTCCCCCGACAAGGAACCGGCGGTGCGCCTGCGGGTGCTGGAGGACGCCGGCCGTTCCTCCGTCCCCTTCACCTCGGGGTTGCTGCTCGGCATCGGGGAGACCCTGGAGGAGCGGGCGGAGTCCCTCTTCGCGCTGCGCCGCGTCGCGCGCGCGTACCACTCGATCCAGGAGCTGATCATCCAGAACTTCCGCGCCAAGCCGGACACGGCGATGCGCGGGATGCCGGACGCCGAGCTCGACGACCTCGTCGCCACCGTCGCCGTCGCCCGGCTCATCATGGGACCCTCCGCCTGCCTCCAGGCCCCGCCGAACCTCGTCGACTCCGAGTACGAGCGGCTGATCGCCGCCGGCATCGACGACTGGGGCGGGGTCTCCCCGCTCACCATCGACCACGTCAACCCCGAGCGTCCCTGGCCGAAGATCGAGGAGCTCGCCGAGAGGTCCCGCGCCGCCGGCTTCGAGCTGCGGGAACGGCTCTGCGTCTACCCCGAGTTCGTCACCCGGGGCGAACCCTGGCTCGACCCCCGGCTCCTCCCGCACGTCCGCGCCCTCGCCGACCCCGAGACCGGCCTCGCGAACCCCGACGCGCCCGTGCGCGGCCTGCCCTGGCAGGAGCCCGACGAGGCCTTCGTCGCCACCGGCCGCACGGACCTGCACACCACCATCGACACCGAGGGCCGCACGTCCGACCGGCGCGAGGACTTCGACGACGTGTACGGGGACTGGGAGGCGCTCCGTGAGGCAGCCGCCCCCGGCATGGTCCCCGAGCGCGTCGACGCCGACGTCCGCGAGGCCCTCTCCGTCGCCGCCGACGACCCGACGAGGCTCACCGACGCCCAGGCCCTGGCCCTGCTGCACGCCGACGGCCCGGCCCTCGACGCCCTGACCCGCGTCGCCGACGACGTCCGCGCCTCCGTGGTCGGCGACGACGTCACGTACGTCGTCACCCGCAACATCAACTTCACCAACGTCTGCTACACCGGCTGCCGTTTCTGCGCCTTCGCCCAGCGGCGCACCGACGCCGACGCGTACACGCTCTCCCTCGACCAGGTCGCGGACCGCGCCCAGCAGGCCTGGGACCTCGGCGCCGTCGAGGTCTGCATGCAGGGCGGCATCCACCCCGACCTGCCCGGCACGGCCTACTTCGACATCGCGCGCGCGGTGAAGGAGCGGGTCCCCGGGATGCACGTGCACGCCTTCTCGCCGATGGAGGTGGTCAACGGCGCGTCGCGCACGGGCCTGTCGATACGGGAGTGGCTGACGGCCGCGAAGGAGGCGGGCCTCGACTCCATCCCGGGCACGGCGGCGGAGATCCTGGACGACGAGGTCCGCTGGGTGCTGACGAAGGGCAAGCTGCCGACGGCGACGTGGATCGAGGTCGTCACCACGGCCCACGAGCTGGGCATCCGCTCCTCCTCCACGATGATGTACGGGCACGTGGACCAGCCCCGGCACTGGCTCGGCCACTTCCGCACGCTCTCCCGCATCCAGCAGGAGACCGGGGGCTTCACCGAGTTCGTGACCCTGCCCTTCATCCACACCAACGCGCCCGTCTACCTCGCGGGCATCGCCCGCCCCGGCCCGACCGCCCGCGACAACCGCGCGGTCATCGCCATGGCCCGGCTCCTTCTCCACCCGCACATCCCGAACATCCAGACCAGCTGGGTGAAGCTGGGCACGGAGGGCGCGGCGGAGATGCTCCGCTCGGGCGCGAACGACCTGGGCGGGACGCTGATGGAGGAGACCATCTCCCGGATGGCCGGGTCGGGTTACGGCTCGTACCGTTCGATCCGCGACCTGGAGGCGATCGCGGAGGCGGCGGGGCGCCCGGCGAAGCCGCGCACGACGCTGTACGGGGAGGTGCCGCGGGAGCGCCAGGACACCGCCCGGGCCTCGGACGGCCACCTCCCGACGCTCCTCCCGGTCCTGCCCCGGGAGTAGACCGCGCCGCGCGGAACGCATGCCCGCAACGGGGGTCCCGAAGGGCGTCCGATCGCATGACGTTCCGGGTCCGGAACGCACGTACCCGGTCCATTACAGTGCTGCGCAGACCGCCGACGGGGGGAGGGCACGTCGTGGCCACGACAGCCGCAGCCGTGTGGGGCCGCGCCGAGCAGCAGGACTTCCGGGCCCGCGTACGGGGCTGTCTGCTCGGTGGGGCCCTCGGCGACGCCCTGGGCGCGGCCGCCGACGGCCGCACGCTCGCGGAGCTGCGCGAGGTCCACGGACCTGACGGACTCACGGATCCCGTGCCCGCGTTCGGCCGTCGCGGCGCCGTCACCGCGGCGACCCAGATGGCCCTGTTCACCGTGGACGGCCTCATCAGGGCCCAGGTCCGCCGGGACACGGGCGCCTGGCACCCGCCCACCGACGTCCACCGGGCCCATCTGCGCTGGGCCGCCACCCAGCGCGACTGGGGCCCGGACGAGCGCCGCAAGGACAACGGCTGGCTGGCGTGCGAGGAGTGGCTCTACGCCCGTCGCAATCCGCCCCGCGCCTGCCTCACCGGCCTCGGCGACGACGTCCTCGGCACGCTCGACAAGCCGAAGAACCCGGACGCCGCGGACTCCGGCGCGCTCGCCCGCTCCGCCCCCTTCGGGCTGCTCGTGGGCTGGGAGCCGCAGCTCGTCTGCCAGCTGGCCGTGGAGTGCGCGGCGCAGACGCACGGCGCCGCGGAGGCGGGCCTCGCGGCGGGCGCCTTCGCGGTCACCGTCCACGGTCTCGCGCGCGGCGGCTCCGTGGAGGCGGCGGTGGCCCGCGCCCTGGAGCAGCTCGCGGTGCGCCCCGGCCACGAGCCGGTCACCGAGGCCCTGAGGGCCGCGCTGACCGCCGTACGGGAGGGGGCGCCGGACGCGGACCGGGTGACGGCCCTCGGGGCCGGTGCGGACCGGGCCGGGGGACAGCTGGCGGCGGCGGTCTACTGCGCCCTGGTCGGCGAGGACGTACGGCACGGGCTGCGGCTCGCGGTGAACCACGACGGCCCCTCGGCGGTGACCGGAGCGCTCACGGGCGCGCTGCTCGGTGCCCTGCACGGCGAGACGGCCCTTCCGCCGGCCTGGCTGGCCGAACTGGAGGGGCGCCCGACGGTCCTGGAGCTCGCGGACGACTTCGCGATGGAGATGACCCAGGGCGCCGCCCTGCACGGCGCGGCGGAGTCCTCCCCGGGCTGGCTGGCCCGTTACCCGAGGGGCTGATCCGTCCGCGCGCCCCGCAGTACGGGAAGCAGGGCGTTCAGCGCATCAGCTCCCCGGCGTTGACCAGCAGCGACTGCCCGGTGATGGCCCGCGCCCGGTCCGAGGCGAGGAAGGCCGCCGCCTCCGCCACGTCCCCGTCCGTCGCGAGCTCGGGCAGCGCCGTCCGCTCGGTGAGCCGGGCGAGGACCTCGGCCTCCGGCACCCCCTCGGTGTGCGCGGCGAACCGGACGTACGCCTGGACCGGCGGCCCCCACATCCATCCCGGCAGCACGGTGTTGACCCGGATCCGGTGCGGCCCCAGCTCGTGCGCGAGCGAGTACATGGCCGAGGTCAGTGCCCCCTTCGAGGCCGCGTACGCCGCCTGCCGCACCTGCGAGGGCGCCGCCACCGCCGACTGCGTCCCGATGAGGACCACCGAGCCGCCGCGCTCCTTCAGCGCCGGCAGGCAGGCCCGGGTCATCCGCAGCGTGCCGAGCAGGTTGACGTCGAGGACCCCCTGCCAGGTGCCGAAGTCCGCGTCCTCCAGGCCCCCGAAGTAGGAGTCCCACGCGGCGACGTGGACGACCGCGTCGATCCCGCCGAAGCGCTCGACGGCGAGCGCGGCGAGCGCCTCGCACTGCTCCTCGTCGGTGATGTCCGTGGCGCGGTAGGCGGTGCGGCGGCCCTCCGGGTCGATCTCCGCCGCGGACTTGGCGAGGTTGGCCACGGTGCGGGCGCCGAGGACCGCGCGCCCCCCGTCCCGGACCACCGTCTCCGCGATCCGGTGCCCGAGCCCGGCACCGACCCCCGATACGACGACCGTCTTCCCCTGGAGCAGCATCCGGACCCTCCTCGACCCTGGCCAAGCAACTGACGGTCCGTCAGAGTAGGTGCCCGTCACCGACAAGGGAAGACACGGGAAGGGGTACGGGAGTGAGCGAGGAGACCCGCAGCGAGACGTACGCGGAACTGGCGGCCCTCGGGCCGTACGGCGTGCGTCCCGGCCACGCGCTGATCACCATGGTCGAGCCGCACCCGGGCCACGAGCACGCCTACAACCGCTGGTACGAGGACGACCACTACTACGCGGGCGCGATGGCCATGCCCTGGATGTACGCCGGCCGCCGCTGGGTCGCCACCCGCGAACTCCAGCTCCTGCGCGGCCCGAAGGAGTCCGCGGTCGCCCGGCCGGTCACCGCCGGCTGCTACCTCTCCACGTACTGGATCACCGAGGGCCGCTACGACGACCACATGAAGTGGACCGTCGGCATCAACAGGCGGCTCGACCGCGACGCCCGCGTCCACCACGAGCGCACCCACGTCTTCACCTCGTTCCAGGACCACGAGGCGACCGTCTACCGCGACGGGGCGTCCGGCCCGCGCGACTTCCACGCCCTCGACCACCCCTACGCCGGGCTGATCCTCCAGGTGGTCGACGCCGAGGGCCCGGAGGAGCGGGCGGCCCTGCTCGACCGCCTCCGCACCCGCGACCTGCCCCGCCGCCTCGCCGGCTCACCGGCGGCGCTGGTGACCGTCTTCCGTCCGACCCCGCTGCCCGGCGACCGCATGACGTACGTGAAGCAGGTCGAGGGCGTCGACACCCGGCTGACCCTGCTCTGGTTCCTGGAGGAGGACCCCCGCGCGTGCTGGACGGACCACTTCGCGGACCTGGAGGACCTGGGCGGGGGCGCGGGGAGGGTGGAACTGGTGGCGCCCTTCGTCCCGACGGTCCCGGGCACGGACCGCTACGTGGACGAGCTGCGCTGACCTCGCGCGGGCAGAAGCCGAGCCCCCTCGGCCAGGACGGCGGACCGGTCGAGAGGGCTCTTTTTGTACCGCTGGTGACGGCGTGCGCGCACCGGGGCTCAGAGGGCCCCGGTGCTCACCTCGCCGACGAAGGCGTTCCACGATCCCGGACCGAAAGAGAGGGACGGACCCTCGGGCGCCTTGGAGTCCCGCACCGCGATCGCGGCCATGACAGGGGACTTCACTTCGACGCAGGCCCCGTTCCCACCCGAGTACGAGGACTTCGTCCAGGTGTCCGTAGCACCCTGAATAATCGCCATGCTGCTCACTCCGGTTCTGCCGAGTAGTGTGTCGCGCCAACGTTCTTGATGGCGTGATCGACGCTACTCGCCGGTCCCGTCCGACGGGACCGGCGTTCACACGTCCGAGTGGCATATTCCAACCGTGCTTCCGTGGGAGCGATCACCCGGTGTACGGTGCCTGCCCCGCCCTTCGGTGATCAGCCCTGGGCGTGCTTCTTCGCCATCTTCGAGATGAACTCCCGCGTCTGCTCCACGTTCAGCGCCTGCGCCCTGAGGTGCTCGTACATGACGGAGTACTTGCCGACGTCCTGCGCCTTCTCCAGGTACAGATCGCTCGTCACGCCCTCGATGTAGACGACGCTGGAGTCCGAGGTGTCCGGGAACTCCAGGATCGAGTACTGCCCGCTGATCCCCGGATGCGCGCCCATCTCGAACGGGATCACCTGCACGGTGACGTGCGGCAGGTGCGACTGCTCGATCAGGTGCTCCAGCTGCTCGACCATCAACTGCCGGCCGCCCACGATCCGGTGCAGCGCGCCCTCGTCGATCACCGCCCACAGGCGCAACGGACGCTCCTCGTCCCGGATCCGCTCCTGGCGGCGGGTCCGGACCGTGACGCGCTTCTCGATCTCCGCGGGCGTCGACTCCGGCAGCGCGCCCGAGATCACGGCCTCCGCGTAGGCATGGGTCTGGAGCAGGCCCGGGATGATCTGCGGCTCGTACATCCGCAGGCTCTCCGCGTCCGTCTCCAGACCGATGTAGACGCTGTACGGGATGTCGCCGAAGGCGTGCCACCAGCCCTGCTGGCGCGAGTCCTTGGCCATCTGCATGAGGGAGTCGACCATGCGCTCGTCCTCGACCTCGTACACGCCGCACAGGTCCCGGACGTCACGCTGGCTGATGGACCGACGGCCGTTCTCCAGCCGGCTGATCTTGGACTGGGAGACGAGGAGGCGCTCGGCGACCTGCTCGGCCGTCATGTTCTTCGCCTCGCGGAGCTTGCGCAGCTCCTGGCCCAATCGACGTCGCCTGACGGTGGGGTTGACGTTGGACGCCACGGAAACTGCACCTCCGGCTGTCTGCTGCGTAGCTGTGAGTATCTACCGCTTGGCAGACTGCCACCAATGGCCGGGTGCGCGCTGGGAAAACAGGACAACGCACGTGTGCGGGACGGCCGTCCAGACCGCCCCGCACACCCGTGCGGCTCCCGGAATGGTTCCAGGTGGTTCGTGGTGCGGGTTGCTTCGTGCGGGCCGCGCGTCGGTCAGTGCGCGGCCACGCGGTCCATGCTGCCGCGAGGCTGCGCCGGGACGCCCGCGGCGCTCCGGCGCGGCTGCGCCGCCGCGCCGTTCTGGACGTCCATCACGGCGTGCGCCACGAGTCCGCCCATGGGGTCGTGCCGGATCAGGTCGCGCAGCCGGGACCGCGACGACCGTCCTTCGTTGCCGGGGTACAGGTGCTTGCCGAGACCGACCGCGTGGGCCAGCGCGGCGAGCGCCGCGGTCCGCGGGTCCGGCGGCACGCCGGTGCGGATCGCACTGTCCAGTCGGGCACGGATCTCCCGACTGATCGCCGTGTCGGTCGCCTGGTAGCGAACCGTCGGCAACACCCCGCACATCTGGCCCTCCACGGCATGCACCATGCCGCATCGCTCCAGATGCGAGAGATACGTCTGGCGGAGCCCCAGCCGGGGCCCGCCGATCCAGTGGACGGCCCGAACCGGACTGCCGCGCCTGCGCAGCAGCTCCAGTGCGGAGTCCAGTGTCGGATCTCCGGTCGGCCGTGGCATCACCACGGCGATACGATCCCCGTCAGGGGCTATCCGGCCTGCCAGAGCCAGCTCCACTAGCTGTGCTCCGGCCAGACCGAGGTCGAGCGACTGCGGCTGCGCTGTGGTACCCGTGGTCGGGTCCAGAGCGAGCAGCAGAAGCTCTTCCGGAATAGTTCTGCGGCTCCTGCCCATCCATGCCTCCCCGCGTGGATGAATGACAGGGTGACCCCTCTCACATTCATCTGTCGAGAGTGCCTGGGTGGTTCATCCGGGAACCGGCAGGTATGTCGTTCTCGTCTAGCACGGGAGCCAAGGGGTTCACACAGGACACTGGTACACGGTTCGGACGTACGCATGACGCATGGAGGAGGCACGGTGGCGGGCGAGTCCCCCGACAAGGCGGAGCAGCAGGGGTCGTCTCAGGAGACGACGGCCTCGGGCGGCGGCCGGGATCCTCGGCTTTCCGTTCTCCGTGAGTCAGACGCCTCGTCGTCCTCGGCGGTTCAGGTCGATCAGCCGACGGCCGTGTTCAAGAACCTGACGCCGCGCACGCCCGAGGACGACGAGTCGAAGACGGAGCCGGAGGCGGAGGCGAAGCCGGAGGCGGAACCGAAGACGGAGGCGAAGGCGGAGCCGGACTCGGAGCCCGAGGCCGAGGCCGGGGCGGAGAGCGACCGTCTGAAGGCGGCCGTGGCGGCGTGGGTCGCGACGGAGGAGCCGGAGGCGTCGAAGGCCGAGGCCGAGGAGTCGGAGTCGGAGGACGAGACCGAGGCCGAGGACTCCGATGCCGAGGGCGAGGAGGCGGTCGAGGACGCCGAGGATGCCGAGGGCGAGGACAAGGCGCCCACCGCGTCCTGGTTCGCCACGCGGAAGCCGGCCGCCGACGAGAAGTCGACGGAGCCCGAGGCGTCCACCGAACAGCCGAAGCCTTCGAAGCCGTCGGACGCCTCGGACGAGAGTGACACCTCGGACGAGCCGGACTCCTCGGACGAGGCCGGCACCCCGGACGAGGCCGGCACCCCGGACGAGGCCGGCACCCCGGACGAGACCGACTCCTCCGACTCTGCCGACTCCTCCGAGGACGAGGAGCCCGTCGACCAGCCGACGACCATGTTCAAGATGGTCCGTCCGCCCGTGGTCGACCAGCCGACGACCGCCCTGAAGCTCCCGTCCGGTCCGACCGGTCCGACCGGTCCGACCGCGGACTCCGACAGCGAGCGCACCAGCGTCTTCCGCGCGCTGCGTCCCGACATCCCGGCCGAGCAAAAGGCCGAGAAGGCGGCGCGGGAGGCCGCCAAGGCCCCCGCCGCCCCGGCGCCCGCGCCCAAGGCCCCCGAGGCCGCCAAGGACCCCAAGGCCCCCGCGTCCGAGAAGCCCGCGCCCGCCCCCGTAGCGCCGTCGCCGGCGGCGCTCGCCGAGCCGGAGCGGACCCGGCAGCAGCCGCTGCCGCCGCTGCCCCCGCTCGACCTGCTCGCGGAGCTGACGAACACGCCGCCCCCGCCGCCGAGCCCGCTGCGGACGGCCGTGCGCCGGGTGCGGATCTGGACCCCGCTGGTCCTGCTCCTCCTGATCGTCTTTGCGATCGTGCAGATGGTCCGCCCGCTGCCCGCGCCCGCGCTGACGCTGTCGGCCGCGCCGACCTTCACCTTCGACGGCGGCAAGCTGCAGATGCCGTGGCCCAACGAGGGGCAGGGCGCCGTCGAGGTCGAGGGCGTCGGTTCCATGGGCATGTACGGAGCGCAGAAGCCCGCTCCGATCGCGTCCGTGACCAAGACGATGACGGCGTACGTGATCCTCCGCGACCACCTGATCAAGGGGAAGCAGCAGGGTCCCGAGATCACGATCGACAAGAAGGCCGCCGACCAGGCGAAGCACGATTCGGAGTCGACGGCGCCGGTCCAGGAGGGTCAGACCTACACGGAGAAGGAGCTCCTGGAGCTCCTGATGATCCCCTCCGCGAACAACGTGGCCCGGCTGCTCGCGCGCTGGGACGCCGGTTCGGAGGCCGCGTTCGTCGAGAAGATGAACGCCGCCGCGAAGGACCTGGGCATGACCCAGACGACGTACACGGACCCGTCCGGTCTCCTCGACACCACCATGTCGACCCCGCAGGACCAGCTGAGGCTGGCGAAGGCGGTCATGCAGTACGACGTGTTCCGCGAGATCGTGAACATGCCGAACCTGACGGTCGACGGCATCTCCGGCCGGATCGAGAACAACAACAACATCCTGCTCTACGACGGCGTGAGCGGCATCAAGACCGGCTCCTCCACCCCGGCCGGCGGCAATCTGCTCTGGGCGGCGAACACCGTCGTGGACGGCCAGAACCGCCGCATCCTCGGCATCGTCATGGGGGCGAAGAACGCCAAGATGCTCATCGACAAGCTCCAGCTGGCCATCGACAACAGCCTCAAGCTGATCCAGCAGGCCCAGAAGGACGTCACCTCGGCCGCCGTGGTCGAGAAGGGCCAGGTCCTCGGCTACGTGGACGACGGCCTCGGCGGCCGGACCCCGGTCGTGGCCACCAAGGAGCTCAAGGCGGTCGGCTGGCCGGGCCTGGAGGTGAAGCTGGAGCTCACGGATGGCGGAAAGGCCGTCCCGCACTCCGGCAAGGCGGGTGACGTCGTCGGCCAGGTGTCGATCGGCACCGGCTCGGGCAAGGTCAGCTCCCCGGTCGCCCTGAAGGCCGACCTGGCGGAGCCGGGCTTCGACAAGAAGCTGACCCGCCTGGGCTGAGGCCACCCGCTCGGCCGGGCGCCCCGGATTCTCCGGGGCGCCCGGCTGTTAGCGTCTTCGGGGGACGAGACGCACGCGTACCTGCGCGAGAAGCGAGCAGCGAGACGGGCAGCAGCACGGGAAAGGGCCGCAGTGACCACCGCCGAGCCGACACGCGCCGACCGCGCGGAGTCCGACCCCGACGTCTACCGTGATGCCCATGAAGCTCGTGACACCGACGACGGCCCGCCCACGGATATCGAGTCCCCTTCGCTCCCGCGAATAGTGCTTCCGACGCAGCGGCCCGCCCCGGCACCGGCCCCGGCGCCACCCGCTCCCACCCCTGCCCGCGCCCCACGGCGCAAGCGCCGCTCCACGGTCATGGCGGCCACCGGGCTCGCCGCCCTCACGCACGTCCTGTGGTTCTTCCTCTTCGCGAACAGCGGCGGGGACCTGGCCGCGCAGGACGCCTGGGCCGAGTTCGTGGGACGGCACCCGGACTCCGCGTACAACCTGGCCTGGTACGGCGGGATGCACCCCGTCTCGTACAGCGTGGTCTCGCCCTACCTGATGTCGTTGCTCGGCGTCCGCAGCACGATGATGGTCGCGGGGACGCTGTCGGCCGGCCTGACCGCGCTGATCCTGGTGCGGGTGCGGGCGGTCCGCAACCCGTTGGTCTGCTCGATCGCGGGCGTCTTCGCCTTCCTCTGCAACGCGCTCTCGGGCCGGGTGACCTTCGGCCTCGGCATGATGTTCGCGCTCGGCGCGGTCGCCGCCGTCTTCTGCTGGCCGTACCGCTGGCGCCGCAAACGCTGGGCGAAGGCGGCGGTCGCCGCCCCGCTGGCCGGTCTGGCGACGGCGTGCAGCCCGGTCGCGGGCCTGTTCCTCGGCGTGGCGGCGGCGGCGCTGTTCCTGAACAAACGGCGTCCGGGCGCGTACGCCCTCGGCCTCGCCCCGGTGGCCGTGGTGGCCCTCTCCTCCTGGCTCTTCCCCTTCTCCGGCACGCAGCCGATGGCCTTCGGCTCGGCGGCGCTCCCGCTCCTCTTCGGCGCCCTCACCTTCCTCCTCGTCCCGAAGACCTGGCGGACGGTCCGCACGGCGGCGGCGGTCTACACGATCGGCACCCTCCTGACCTGGCTGATCGACTCCCAGATCGGCTCGAACATCTCCCGGCTGCCGATGCTCTTCGCGGGCGTCGTGCTGCTCGCGGCCCTGCCGTACACGGCGCCGCGCTCACGCCGCTGGTACGCGCTGCTGCTCGCCGTCGCGGGGCTGAACTTCTGGATCGGCTTCAAGGGCGTCGACGACGTCATCCGCACCGCCCCGGACGCGTCCTGGGCGCGCGAGCTCGCGCCGCTCGTCAACCAGCTCCAGGTCCGGGACGCGGGCAAGGCGCGGGTCGAGGTCGTGCCGGCGTCCAGCCACCGCGAGTCCTCCGCGCTCAGCCCGTACATCAACCTGGCGCGCGGCTGGAACCGCCAGGCGGACATGGAGCGCAACCCCCTCTTCTACGACGACACGCTGAACGCCGCGAACTACCGGGACTGGCTCCACCGCTGGGCCGTCCACTACGTCGTCCTGCCCACCGGAGCCCCGGACTCGGGCGCCGAGCAGGAGGCGGAGCTGGTCGCCGAGGGCCTGCCGTACCTGAGGCAGGTCTGGTCGGACGAGAACTGGCGGCTGTACGAGGTGCAGAACCCGACCCCTCTCGCCGACCCGCCGGCCGAGGTGCGGAGCGCGGAGGAGAACGAGGTCGTGATCCGGGTCGACAGTCCCGGCCGGGTCCTGATCCGCGTCCCGTACTCGCCCTGGCTCGCCCTCATCGACGAGGACGGCGGCAAGATCGAACCGCCGAAGGAGACGGAGGCCTCGAAGCTGGCCCGCGAGGCCTCGGACACCGAACTCCCCAAGGTCTTCGCCAACGAGGAGGGCTGCCTCTTCAAGACCGAGGCGGACTCCGAGGGCGACGAATGGACGGAACTCGTCGCCCCGAAGGCGGGCGTCTACCGCCTGGGAGCCCCCTACAAACTCTCGCGCGGCACGGCCTGCCCGGAAGAACTCCGCTGACACCGGAAGGGGCCGCCCCAGGAAACCATCCCCCGAGCCGGCCCTCCTTCCCGTGCCCTCCCGGCAGGCGGAGCCGTCGCACATGAGGCCGGTAGCCGAAGGAATGACACCCCGGGTCTCTGACCTGAGAGCCAACCGCTCCTGACTCCCTCGAACTGCGGGGTCCAGTCGGCTGTCGTCGTCGTTGCGCACCCTTGGCCGCCTCTGCACGGCTCGGGGACGGCCCCACGGGTCACCCGGCGCTCGACACTGACAAGATCTACGGGAGAGGGGTGGGCGTGGACATCGTGGAGCTCATGGAATGGCTGATCGAGCAGGGGTGTTGCGCAGTCTTCAAAGCTGACGGCGGGCGGACCCCGGGCACACGATGGATGGTGATCGTCTCCGGCGGAGTCCTGGGTGAGGATGCGTTCTTTCGTACCGACCGGCCTTCGCCGGACGCATGTCTTCAAGACCTGCTCGATCACCTCGAGACTGCCGGGCTCTCTCCCTTCGCCTGAGGGCCGAGGACTTCCTCGTCACGCACCGATCAACCTGGGGCGGCCCTCGCGACGTCCGTATCGCAGGATGCGCGGCAGGACTTCACGCATCCGCGCCAAGTCCTCTGCTGGGGCACGGAGCAGCGCCTCGACGACGGGGTCGGTCAGCCCTAGGTCGTCCAGCGACTCGGGATCCAAGGTCACGCGCAGCACGTCGTTGTCCAGTTGCACTTCGCGTACGCAGCCGTAGGCAGTGCCCTGGTCGGGCGTGACCAGGCAGTGCGTGTCCATGCCCAGGGCCACCTCTTGCGCGTCTGGCTCGTCGAAGTCGCACATGAACATGAGCGAGAAGCCGTCCTCATCGTCGGACTCGGCCACACCTGCCATCAGGCAGTCGTCCATTTCCGGATCATCGAGTCCGCACGCAAGCAACGCCGTGAACCTGTATGTCATGCAGGTGTTTTAACACTGAGGACTGACGGTCGACGGGACGGCCGGTGAGACGGCGACGCTCCTTTCTCACCACTCTCCCCGGCCCCGTCCTGTCTGCCGTCGACCCACGCGCCGTGTCTGCTCGGGACTCCGCCCGGACCGGCGGCAGACGGGACGGGAGTCCCACCGCCACCCCCCATCGGTCGGCGCCCGCGGACGAGCACCCCTCCATCCCGGAGCCCGAGCGCCCCGCCGGAGGCATCGTCCTGAGCCGCACTCGCGTACCGCCTCGTCCACCTCGTGGGTTCGTCGCCCATCAACCCGAGCTGTCAGGCGTGCGGACGGCGGCCGGGCTGGAGCGGGGCGCAGACGGGAGCGCAGGTCCGGGCGAGCGGGGATACCAAAAGGCACCTACGGAGATCCGTAGGTGCCTTTTGATTTTGTGCCCCCGGTAGGATTCGAACCTGCGACATCCGCTTTAGGAATTCGATCCCTGGGCCGTGCGAGCCGCCCGGACGCCTGCTTGCCGACCGGTTCGGCATCCAGTCCAGGGCGCCGAGATGCGGGGCCGTCTGGCGACGTTGATGTCAGCCGGTGATATCAGACCGCTGGGTATTCGTGCGGCAGAGGCTCGCGTACGAATGCGGTGCACCGCTCGTCGCAGGCTCCCATGGTCTGGAAGTTCTGCCGTGCCTCCGTGAGGCTCAGTCGGCCGTTCGGACCACCTCGAACCTGGTCGGCATCGTGGTCGTCCTGTCCGTCGTCCTCCCAGAAGCACACAGGGCAGATGTCGAAGCTGCCACGCTCATCGAGCGTCAGGAAGCCGCAGCAGGGACAACGGTACGGGCCGTCCTCGGCCCTCCCATCACTCTCGGGGCTCAACCGAACAGCTCCAGTCCGTTCCAGCTGCGTTCGCCGCCCGACGCCCATGCATCCAGTAGTTGCCGGGCCTCGGTCTCAGGGGCGGCCAGCCAGACAGTCTGCGAGCCGCCGTGTGTCGGCACGCTGGCCTCATCCCAGTCGACCGGCCCCTCGCTGCAGCATGCACACAGCATGTGGAAGCTGCTCGCCGGCTCTGCACCGAAGTCCTGCGCGAAGAATGAAGCCACCAGGGCGTCGACGTCGGATGCATCCGCTGTGTTTACGGTCGCATGCAGCGTCGGCAGCGAAGAGGCCTCGAAGAGCAGCAATTCATCGAAGACAGCGACTTTCTGGCCGTTGTACGTCCGCTCGCCGGTCGGCTCCCCATCGTGCACGACGATCTCCCCGAAGCGTCGGCCTTTCGTGGCAGGAACGTTCATCACGCGCCCTCGCGTCGGGCAGAGCCGCTGGATCCAGACCACCTCGCGCTCGCCACCCGTGTCCAGCCGTACGCACGCCGGGCCGAAGGCGCCGTTGATCTCCCCCTCGCCTTCTGGCATCGGGATCCCGAAGCCCTCCCAAGCGTCACGGGCGGTCGACCAGTCACGCTGGATCGTGGCAGCGACCCCCAGGTTCCAAAACACCGGGTCCTGCTCGCCGCGCGGCGAGCGGGCAGCAGCCTCACGGCCGAGTTCGTAGGCCTTTGCCCAGTTACGCAGAAACTTGTACGCCAGTGCTGCGTCGTACCACCACATCGCGCTGGGGCCCTCGTCCGGATAGTGAGCGAGGACCTGCTCGTACAGCTCGGCGGAACGCAGCCACTCCTCCGCATCCCACATCTCGCGAGCTCGTTCCAGCAACCGCTTCGCCTCGGACTTCTCCACGCCCCTGCCCCTCCCTCTGACCAGGGAGGGAGTTTCGCACGACGACTGAAGGGGTGCTGGAAAGGGGTGTCGAAACGGTTGCGTCCAGGGGAGTGGTGTATGGGTCCGACCTGATCCGGGGCCAGCAAGGTCAGAGGCTGGTAGCAAATTTGCTACCAGCCTCTGACCTTGGACTTCAGCGTCGGGGTGGAGGGATTTGAACCCGCGACCTTTTCGTCCCGAAGCAACTCGGGACGAAGCTGCGCCTTGGGATGCTGCGCCTCTCACCTGCGCTGATGGTCCGCAGACGTTCGTGCTCGTTCGCCGCTGTTCGTCGGCGTTGTCACGCAGTTAGACACTCACCGCTGAGACGGTGGCGCCAGCGATCTCAACCTTCGGAAGTTCGATCAACGGGTCTTGTTGCTCACGCCTACAACTCTGTTGTCCGGCGACGTTGGTGTCATCTGCTGATGTCACTTCGCATAGCGCCGGCGCGTTACCAGTCGCCGCAGCCTACGGTGGCGCTGTCCCGCTGCTCGCTGCTGAGCTTTCACGATGGCGACTGTCTGCGGATCACTGATGAGGTCGTAGTCGTGCATCAGGAGCGCGTCGTCGTCCTCGGCCAGCAGGTATCGCAGCGTGCTGATATGGCGCGCAGGGCTGGTGAGTAGTCGCTTCGGTTCCAGCCAAGCGGCCAGACCACCATCGTCTTCCAGCATGGGATCACCGTAGTCAGCCAACCCGGTGTTGTCGTGCCAGTTCTCCGGGCGTAGACACAGCCCTACCTCCAGCTCCCATCCCACCGGCCGGCACCCGCGTACGGTCCCCTCCCCATCCCGGAGTCGGAGCGCCCCCGCCGGAGGCATTGCCTTGAGCGCCACTTGCGTACTGCCTCGGCCACCTCGTGGGTTCGTCACCCATCAACCCGAGCTGTCAGGCGTGCGGACGGCGGCCGGGCTGGAGCGGGGCGCAGACGGGAGCGCAGGTCCGGGCGACGGGCCGCGCGCGCCGTGCGCGGCGGGTGCCTTGATGAGGTAGGGAAATCTGTAACAACAGGCTGGACCCTCACCGTCTGATCAAAAGCTGTTGCCCTGATCTGGGTCGACCCGGTAGTCAGTCTCTCGATGACGATCTTTCACTGTGCTTCGTGTGGTGCTCGGCTGACGGCAGAGCTGCAGCAGATGGCCGAGGTGCCCGGGCGTCCCTTCTTTGACGGTTTGCCGGTCGATGGGGTTCGGCGTGCGTCCGCGACCATGCCGCGCGGCTTCTATGCGGTTGACCCCGACCCGACCGGTGCACCGTTCGTGGCAAGCGACGACCAGGACAGCTTTGCCCCGGCGTATCCGGGTGGACCGTCGATCAGCTACGAGGGCGTCGAGATGGTTTCTGGAGGGCCTCGCAACACCCTGCTGCTCCACCCTGAGGACATGCCGAGCCTGGTTCCGTTGAGCACAGAAGAAGTGGGCTGCTGCGGCAATCCTGGCGACAAGGGACCGAATCGGGGGTGCAGATGCGGTGCCACAATCGGCACTGAGATGTCCGAGTGCTACACCCCGTACGAACTCCACCTCGTTCCAGGCGCGGTAGTCGAGGGACGGGTCGTTACACGGTGATAAACGCGTCGGCAATGGCGTGCATGTCCTCAGTGACGACGTCGGCCTGCGCTTCGGCGAACAGGTCTGCCTTGTGCGGCTTGTTGGCGTAGCCGATGACCGTTGCCCCGGCTGCGTGGGCCGCCTGGATGTCCGCGAGGGAGTCGCCGATCAGGGTGCAGCCTGTGACGTCGATGTCCATCTGCTCGGCTGCCGTGATGAGCGGGAATGGGTTCGGCTTCATCAGATGCAGGTGCTCGGAGGGGCGACCCACGATCTTCGTGACGTGCTCCTCCAGGCCGTGGAGCTCCAGGAAGGCCCTTACGCATTCGGCGGAGTTGTTGCTCACCACCGCCACGCCTCGGCCGCTCGAACGCGCTGCCTGGAGTGCTTCCACGGCTCCTCGCGTCGGCTGGCCGGCCACCGCGACAGCTCGGACCTCGGCGGCAGTGAGGGCCCGCTCGACCTTCTGTCCCAGTTCGGTGCCGACCTCGTGCGCGATGCGCAGAACCTCGATCGGGTCGTCGGTCTGGGAGGCCTTCGTGCCCGCGGCTTCATCCTGAGAGGCAAGGAGGGTGGTCAGTTCCCGCGCGACCTCGGACGCCGGCAGTCCCGCGAACACGTCGCACACGGGTCCGTCAAAGTCGAAGAGGATGACGCGGGCGTTTGCCAGGGTCTCGGTGAGTGGGTCAGCGTGCGTCAAGGTCGAAGTCCCTTCCGATGGTCTCCCAGACGCTGTCGAACCACATCCGGGCTTGCTGGACCTGCTGGGCTCCGCCCGAAGACTCGCCGTCGTTGATGGAGTGATGGAAGAGGACGGTGTCCTTGCCCACCAGGTCGTAGATCTCGATTGTCCCGCCCTGGGCGACGACCTTGTTGGGGCGGATCGGGTAGTACCAGAAGAACGCGTCCTCGTTGTTGACCACGTAGAGCTTGAAGAACTGTGTTCCGCTGTGGACGCGGACGCTGATCTTGGTATCGGCGACCAGGCCGAGGTGCCCCAGCTCGGTGATGGCGTCCCGGATGCTGCGTGTGTAGCCGACCCATGATGTCATGCATGCGGTCGCGGAGCCGCTGGTCGTCTGCACCGTCCTCCTTCACCCGCGTCGCCGCCTCCGCCGGGCTCCGTGTCATCCGGCTCCACGACGCCCGTCACGGCTGCGCGACCCTGCTCACCGCGGCCGGCGTCGCGCCCCGCGTCGTGATGGAGATCCTCGGACACAGTCAGATCAGCATCACGATGGACGTGTACACGCACGTCGTCCAGGACACGCAGCGCGAGGCCATCAGTCACATGGACCGGCTGCTCAAGAGGCGGCCCGGTCGTCCCTGACCGTCGCCGTTGATGTCAGCCGTGGATGTCAAAGGGCACCTAGCAACGTTGCTAGGTGCCCTTTGACCTTGTGCCCCCGGCAGGATTCGAACCTGCGACACCCGCTTTAGGAGAGCGGTGCTCTATCCCCTGAGCTACGAAGGCGTTGACCGCTGACAGCGTAGCGGATGGGGGTGTCGCGGGTCGCCCCGGTTGTCGTTGTGTGGTGTCGGGGTGTGGGGGACATGACGGACTACGCGAAATGATCTAGTAAATGTGTCAGGTACCTGACCTAGGATGCGGCCCTTCCGGTCTGAAGGAGGAGACCGCGTGCGCCCCGCAGAGACGTGTTCTCGGACGGTTCGTCGTGGCGGGCGTCGCGGTTCTCCTCGTCTCCCGTTGCGACGTCTTCACGCCGACCCGGTCGGACCGGGGCGACGGCCGGTGTGTCGGATCGAACTGATTCCCGTTGTTGGAGGAGAGAACATGCGCAAGACCGCGACAGCCACCCTCATCGGCTCCGCCGCCCTCGCCGCCACCCTGCTCGGCACCACGTCCGCCTCGGCCGTGGCGGCCGCTCCCACGTGTGCCCACATCTGCGTCCTCGGGATGCGGACGGCCACGCACGACACCTACGACCGGGTCGTCGTCGACCTCGGCGAGGGCACCGTTCCCGGGTGGACCACCAGCGAGCAGACCACCCCGCTCTACTGGGGCGAGGAGGGCTCGCAGACCCAGGTGCCGATCCAGGGCGACTCGTACCTGAAGGTCACCCTCATGCCGGCCGAGACGTTCGACGGGAACCACCAGGCCACGTACACGAGCCCGCGCTCGCAGTCCTTCGCCTACCCCAGCCTCAAGGGGCAGGCGCTCGTCTACAGCTTCGAGGACAGCAACACCTTCGGGCTCGCCCTCGGGGCGCACTCCTCGTACAAGGTCTTCAAGCTGACCGCTCCCAACCGGATCGTCATAGACATCAACCACTGATCCGGGAAGGATGACGACCGGCCGCCGGCTCAGCCGGCGGCCGGTCGTGTTCCCCGGTTCCGGACAGGAGGTCCTCGTGGTGACGGACGGTGGGATCGAGCGGCTCTGCGGGCCCGGGGCGCCCTTCGCCGTCGAGGACGGGGCGTACGTCGGGGGGCCGCGGACGCTGCGGGAGTTCGTCGAGGTGACCTGGGGCTACGGGGACCGGACGTTCCTCGTGGCCGAGGGCGTGCGGATGAGCTACCGGGAGTTCTTCGACGCCGCCTGCGGGCTCGCGCGCCGGCTCGTCGGGGAGTACGGGCTGCGGCCGGGGGACCGGGCCGTCGTGGCCATGCGGAACCTGCCCGAGTGGCAGATCGCCTTCTGGGCCGCGCAGCTCGCCGGGCTCGTCGCCGTACCGCTCAACGCCTGGTGGACCGAGGACGAGTTCGCGTACGCGCTCGACGACTGCTCGCCCGGCGTGCTGCTCGTCGACGGGGAGCGGGTCGGACGGGTGCGGGAGTGGGCCGTCCGGCGCGGCGTGCCCGGGATCGTCTTCCGGGGGGAGCCCGAGGAGGGGGAGGGGTTCACCGCGTACGTCGCCGACGACGATCCCCTGCTCGGTCCGCCGTCCGTCGACGTCCTGCCCGAGCACGACGCCACCATCGTCTACACCTCCGGCACCACCGGGCGGCCCAAGGGGGCCGTCGCCACGCACCGCGCGCAGACCGGGGCCGCCATGAACCCGCGGTACTTCGCCGCCGCCGCGGCCCTCGCGCGCGGCGAGGTGCCGGGGACGGGGCCGGCGATGGTGTCCCTGACCACGTTCCCGTTCTTCCACGTCGCCGCGTTCACGTCGTTCTACGCCGTCATGGCGGCCGGCGGGACCCTGGTGATGATGCGGAAGTGGGACGCGGGCCGAGCCCTCGGGCTGATCCGGGACGAGGGCGTCACCCATTTCGCCGGGGTGCCCACCACCGCGCTCCAGCTGCTCGAACTCGCCCGGAGCACCGGGGACCCGCTGACGAGCCTCGTGCTCCTCAGCACCGGGGGCGCCGCCGCCCCGCCCGGGATCGTCGCGGGGCTCACCGAGGGGTACGGGGAGCGGATCGAGCCCCGGAACGGGTACGGGCTGACCGAGACCTGCGGCGGGGTCCTGGCGAACGTGGGCGCCGAGTACCGGGCCCACCCCGGGAGCGTCGGCCGGCCCTCGCCCGTCACCGAGGTGCGCGTCGAGCGGCCCGACGCCGAGGGCGTGGGGGAGCTGTGGCTGCGCGGGCAGTGCCTGGTCCGCGGCTACTGGGGGGACGGGGCCGCCACCCGCGCCGCCTTCACCGAGGACGGCTGGTTCCGGACCGGCGACCTCGCCCGCGTCGACGCGGACGGACGGGTCGACGTCGTCGACCGGCTCACCGACATGGTGGTCCGCGGCGGCGAGAACGTGTACTGCGTCGAGGTCGAGGGCGTGCTGCACGAGCACCCGGACGTCGTCGACGCCGCCGTGCTCGGGGTGCCGCACCCGCTGCTCGGGGAGGAGGTCGTGGCCGTCGTGCGGCTGCGGGCCGGCGCGGACGCGGGCGCCGGGGCGACCGAGGCGCTGCGGGCGCACGTGGGGAGGCGCCTCGCCGCCTTCAAGGTGCCCGCCCGGGTTTTCGTACGGGCGGGGGAGCTGCCGCGGAACCCGACCGGGAAGATCCTCAAGCGGGAGCTCAGGGACCTGGTCACCGCCGGGTGATGCGGACCCGGTACGTGCCCGTCCCGTCCTCGTCGAGGACGGTGATCCGGATGCCGTTGGCGTGGTCCGTGAAGCTCTCGCCGGGGGTGTACGGGGCGTCCGACAGCTCCGCGTGGACGTTGGCCCGGCGGGTGCAGCCGCCGCTGGCCCGGTCGCTGTCGGCCACGGTCACCGGGCCGCGGCCGGTGTCCACGTCGGACTCCACCCGGTAGACGAGGACCCCCTGCTCGCAGACGGCCTCGTCGTTGCCGTCCTTGTCGCGGACCTCGACGGCGTACCCGGAGGTGCCGGAGAGCGGGACGAAGGCGAGCTTGGGGCCCCCGGGGACCGCGAGCGGGGTGAGGCTGTAGTCCGCGGTTCCGGGCTTCGAGGCGCAGCTGACCTGGTCGTTGTCGAGCCAGCCCAGCTTCCACTTGTGCCAGCCGAGGAGGTCGTTGTTGGCGCCCCAGTCCTCGGACATGATGTCCCAGTGCCCGACGCTGCCGCCGCCGTCCGCGGTGTAGAGGTCGGGCAGGCCGAAGACGTGGCCGTTCTCGTGGGGCAGGACGCGGTAGCCGGTGTCGGCGAAGCTGCCGGAGCCGTCGTCCTGGCGGCTGTAGACGAAGGACGTGTTGGCGAGCGGCACGCCGTCGGCGTAGGGGGCGTCGTCGTTGCCGGAGAAGGTCACGGACAGGACGGTGTCGAGGGCGGAGGGCCCGGCGTTCGGCGTGACGAGGACGTTGACCAGGTCGTAGGCGCTGAAGTCCACCCGCATGTCGGCGGCCTTCACGATGTCCTCGACGAGGGAGCGGTAGCCCGGTTCGTACGGCGAGCCGCGCTCGATGCCGTACGAGGAGAACGCCCGGGGCATGCGCAGCCAGTCGGGTATCGGCGCCTCGGCCTGGTAGTGCAGGCGCCCGTACGAGCTGGTGCGGAACCAGTCGGCGGTCTGCGGGAAGAACTCCCGGAAGCGGCCCATCGCCGTTCCGTCCCCGGGGGCGTCCGGGAAGTCGACCATCAGGTTGAGGGCCCTGACGCGGCCCGTGGAGCGCACGTATCCGGGGGCGGTGGGCAGCCCCTCCGACATCTGCACGCCCATCGTGGTGACGATGCGGCACGGTCCCAGCTGGGCGCCGGTCGGCGCGGCCGCCACGGGGCCCGCCGAGGCGGGGGCGGGCCCGGGGAGGGTGGTGCTCGCCGAGGCGAGCAGGGCGAGGGAGAGCACCGTGGTCGCCGCCAGGGCGACGGGTCTGCGTATCCGTCGGCGGGGGTGCTGCATGCGTCGCCTCTCCGGTGGGGGCAGGTCGGCGCCGCGACCCCTTCCGCGGGTGCGCGCCGTGCGATTCAGCCTGGGGCGCGGGGTCCGGGCGCGCGCGCCGGGTGGCCCGATCGTGGGTATTCCACGGAGCGGGACGCTTGTGAGGCAGGTCACACGGGGGTCGGGAAATAACCGGGGACCTGGTCCCCGTTTACACCCGTGTCGAGGCAAGTGGGGACTCCTTCCCCGGATCGGTTCCGGAGGTGCTCCGGGCGAGCCCCGATGAATCCCCGAATCCCTGAATTCTTCGATCCCTGAACCCCTGGACGACTGTGAGGAGGTCGTGGCGTGACCAGCACCCCCGGCACCGCGCCCGCCCGCCGCGTACCCCGCCCGCGGGCCGACGCCCTGCGCAACCGCGAGCGGATCGTGACGGCGGCCCGCGAGATGTTCGTCGAGTTCGGCCGCCAGGTGCCGTACGACGAGGTCGCGCGCCGGGCCGGCGTCGGGAACGCCACGCTCTACCGGAACTTCCCCGAGCGCGCCGACCTCGTCCACGAGGTCGTCCTCTCGCTCATGGGCCGCGTCATCGAGGTCGCCGAGCGGGCCGCCGAGGAGGAGGACGACACCTTCGCCGCCCTCCGCCGCTTCGTCCACGGCGCCGCCGACGAGCGCGTCGGGGCCCTGTGCCCGATGCTCGAGGACGACTTCGACAAGGACCACCCCGACCTGATCGCCGGGCGCGACCGCCTGGGAGGGGTCGTCCAGGGCCTCATCGAGCGGGCGCAGCGGGCCGGCCGGATGCGCGCCGACGTGGGTCTCGGAGACCTGATGGTGGCGCTCTCCCAGCTGACCCGCCCGCTGCCCGGTACGGGCTGCGGCTCCTTCGACCAGTTCGTCCACCGCCACCTGCAGATCTTCCTCGACGGCCTGGAGCTGCCCGCCCGCTCCGAGCTGCCCGGAAAGGCCGCGACCCTGGAGGACCTGAGACGCGACTCCTGTTCGTCGTGACCTGACCCGACCCCCCGGTCTCGAGCAACCCGCACTTCCTTACGTCCTTTTCTCACCAGTACGCGCCAAGAGGTGGCTACCCCCATGCCGAAAATCCCCGAGACGACCGCGGTCCAGGCCGACCCCGGCCGCTGGAAAGCCCTGATCTTCATCGCCCTCGCCCAGCTGATGGTCGTGCTCGACGCGACGATCGTGAACATCGCCCTGCCCTCCGCCCAGCAGGACCTGGGGATCTCGGACGGCAACCGGCAGTGGGTCATCACCGCCTACGCCCTCGCCTTCGGCGGTCTGCTCCTCTTCGGCGGCCGCATCGCCGACCTGTGGGGCCGCAAGCGGACCTTCGTCACCGGCCTGATCGGCTTCGCCGCCGCCTCCGCCCTCGGCGGTGCCGCGACCGGCGAGGCGATGATGCTCGGTGCCCGCGCGCTCCAGGGCGCCTTCGGCGCGCTCCTCGCGCCCGCCGCGCTCTCGCTGCTCGCCGTGACCTTCACCGACGCCAAGGAGCGCGCGAAGGCCTTCGGCATCTACGGCGCGATCGCCGGTGGCGGCGGCGCCGTGGGCCTGATCCTCGGCGGCTTCCTCACCGAGTACCTGAACTGGCGCTGGACCTTCTTCGTCAACATCCCGTTCGCCGTGGTCGCCGCCGTCGGCGCGTACCTCGTCGTCCGTGAGCCCGCGGGCGGCCGCAACCGCTCGCCGCTCGACGTCCCCGGCGTGATCCTCTCCACCCTCGGCCTGGTCTCGCTCGTCTACGGCTTCACCCGCGCCGAGTCCGCCGGCTGGAGCGACGCCGGCACGATCGGCCTCTTCGTCGGCTCCGCCGTGCTGCTCCTCGCCTTCGCGCTCACCGAGTCGCGGGTGAAGTCCCCGCTGCTGCCGCTGCGCGTCGTGACCAACCGCAACCGCGGCGGCGTCTACCTGTCGCTGGGCCTCGCCGTCATCGCGATGTTCGGCCTGTTCCTCTTCCTGACGTACTACCTCCAGGTCGTGAAGGGGTACTCGCCGGTCAAGACGGGCTTCGCGTTCCTGCCGATGATCGCGGGCATGATCACGGGCTCGACCCAGATAGGCACGCGCCTGATGACCCGCGTCCCGCCGCGGTTCCTGATGGCACCGGGCTTCCTGACCGCCGGCGTCGGCATGCTGCTCCTCACCCAGCTGGAGATCGGCACCTCGTACGCCGGGCTGATCCTGCCCGCGCAGCTGCTCCTCGGCCTGGGCATGGGCACGGCGTTCATGCCGGCCATGTCGCTCGCGACGATCGGCGTGGACCCGCGGGACGCCGGTGTGGCCTCCGCGATGGTCAACACCTCGCAGCAGGTCGGCGGCGCCATCGGTACGGCCCTGCTGAACACGATCGCCGCCTCGGCGACCACCGCCTACCTGACCGACCACGCCGCCGGCGCGACCTCCCCGGCCGCGCGGAAGCTGCTCCAGCTCCAGAGCATGGTCGAGGGGTACGCCGCGGCCATCTGGTGGGCGGTCGGCATCCTGGTCCTCTCGGCCACGATCGCCTTCGTGCTCATCAACACCGGGAAGCCGGGGACCGGCCCGGTCGCCGGGTCCGGCGAGGGCGCGGGCGCGGACGTGGACGACGAGGTGAAGGTGCCGGTCATCGCGCACTGATGGTCTGCGCGCACTGACGGTCATCGCGCACTGACGGTCTGCGCGCACTGACGGTCGGACGGCATCCGGCCTTCGCGTACGGGTCCGCCCCGGCTCCGCTGCTCAGCGGAGCCGGGGCGGACCCGTCTTCCTGCCCGTTCCGCCCGGCCCGTTCCGCCCGGTCAGCGGAGCCAGGGCAGGTCCGCGTCCGCGTCCGTCGGTTCGAGGCCCTCGGCCATGACGCGCATGATCACGCCGAGCTGCTCCACCTGCTCGGGGGAGAGCCGGTCGAACATGGCCTGTCGGACGGCCGTCACATGGCCGGGCGCGTTCCGCCGGAGGACCTCCGTGCCCTCGTCCGTCAACTGGGCGAACTGCCCGCGCTTGTCGGAGGGGCAGTCCTCGCGCCGCACCCAGCCGTTCTTCTCCAGGCGGGCGATCGCGTGGGAGAGGCGGGAGCGGGTGATCTTGACGCTCCGGGCCAGTTCGGTCATCCGGAGTCGGTGGCGCGGGGCCTGGGAGAGCTGGACGAGGAGTCCGTAGTAGAGGTGCGGCATTCCGGCGTCGCGCTGCAACTGGCGGTCGAGGTGGTCCTCAAGGAGCGTGGTGGCGTGCAGGTACGCGCGCCAGACGCGCTGCTCCTCGTCGGTCAGCCAGCGGGGTTCGGTCATGTCTCCCATGGTTCCCATCGTACGACTCATTCTTGAAAGTTGAACTATGTAGGTTTACGCTGCATCCGAAGAGCTTGAAGTTTCAAGAACGGAGGCCGTCATGGACACCACGTCGGAACGGATGCCCGCCCTCTACCTGTCCCACGGCGCCCCGCCGCTCGCCGACGACCCCGTCTGGCCCGGCGAGCTCGCCGCCTGGTCCGCCGAACTGCCGCGCCCCAAGGCGATCCTCATGGTCTCCGCCCACTGGGAGGAGGCCCCGCTCGCGCTCGGCGCCACCGAGACCGTCCCCCTCGTCCACGACTTCTGGGGCTTCCCCGAGCACTACTACCGGGTCCGGTACGACGCCCCCGGCGCCCCGCGGCTCGCCGAGGCCGTCCGCAAGCTGCTCCGCGCGCCCGGCACGCCCGTGCAGGACATCCCCGACCGGGGCCTCGACCACGGCGCGTACGTGCCGCTCGTCGAGATGTTCCCCGGCGCCGACGTCCCCGTCCTCCAGATCTCCATGCCCACCCTCGACCCGCGCCGGCTCATGGACATCGGGCGCAGGCTCGCCCCGCTGCGCGACGAGGGCGTCCTGATCGTCGGCAGCGGCTTCTTCACCCACAACCTCGCCGCCCTCCGGCACACCGGCCTCGGCATCCCCGGCTGGTCCGCCGAGTTCGACGCCTGGGGCAGCGAGGCGCTCGCCGCGCACGACGTCGACTCCCTCCTGGACTTCGCGCACAAGTCGCCCGCCGGCCGCCTGGCCCACCCCCGCACCGAACATTTCGCGCCGCTCTTCGTCACCATGGGCGCGGCGGACGCGGCCGGCGACCTCGACGCGGAGCGCTCGGTGATCGACGGCTTCTGGATGGGGCTCGCCAAGCGGTCCGTCCAGTTCGGCTGATCCGCTACAGGACGGGCGGGTTCAGGTCGATCGAGCGGACGGCGGCGGCCAGCGCGAGCGGGTCGCCGACGTCGAGCGCCGTGTCCGTGAACTTGATCGTGTGGTCGTCCCCGTGGGCCGCCGCCCGCTCGAAGACCTCCTCGGCGGTGAGGCCCGTCCTCGCACACGGGGCGGCCTCGCGCGGCGTGTAGGCCGCCGTCACCGCGGCCGATGCCGCCCAGGCCGCCGCCACGCTCGGCGCCCACAGCTCGCGGGGCAGCGCGGGCAGGGCCCGCAGGACCGCGTTCGGCGCGGTCGCCGCGTGCACCAGCATGATCGGCTCGCCGTGGCCGTGGGACGCGTACCGGTGCGTGGCCGCCGTCACCAGCTCGACGAGCAGCTCCTCCGCCGTGTCGGGATCCTGCGCCCCGCCCCACACCGGGAACGCCGTCAGCTGCGCGAGCCGGGCCCGGATGCCGCCGTCCTGCTCCGGAACCGGCGGTACGGCGTCGAGCGCGGCCGCCGCGGAAGGCGCCCGGTCCAGCGGGGCGAGCGGCGGGAGCGGCTGGTGGCGGGCCGCCCAGTAGCCGAGGGCGTGCGCCAGCTCGGCGCGGCGCGGCGCCGTCTCCTCCGCGTCCAGGAGGGTCCGTACGGCGTGACCGGTGCGGATCACCGGATGCGTCGCCCCGCCCGTGATGCCGGGCAGCAGCCGGGGCCACCACTCGGCGAGGACCGACCGCCACGGCCGGTCCGCCAGCTCGCGGGCGAAGAACCGGGTCCAGTCGGTGATCCGGGCCGGGTCGCCGAGGGCCTCCCGCCAGTTGCCCGCCGTGACCGGGAGGTGCGCCGGCGGCAGCTCCTCCAGCTTGGGCGCGTAGTGGTCGAGCCAGCGGTGGACGACCGGGGCCTGGCCGTGGCGGACCAGGGCTTCGACGGCCATGGGGGCGTGGTTGGTGAGCCAGCCGTCGCGCTCGGGTCCCGTGGTGTGGAGCCGTCCGAGGGCCTCGTCGAGGATGCCGGTGGTGTCGGTCATGGGGCGACGCTAGGCCGGGGGAGCGGATCGGGGGAACGGGCTGGGGACCTAGGACCCGTCCTAGGTCCGGACGTCACGTTTTCGTCGTCGGACGACAGGCCCCAGGTCCGGACGTCACGTTTTCGCCGTCGCGGGGCAGACGGGGACGTGACGACAGGTTCCGGGTCCGGAGGGAGGCAACCGTGGATCACGCCACCGCGTCTGAAGGGACGGCGCCGCATGTGATCGCGGTCTCACCGACGGCGTGGTCGTGGACCCGCGAGGGGCGCCGTCTCACCCTCCGTGCCCGGTCTGACCTGCACCTCCGCGGGTGTCTGCGGCATGCCCGAGCGGGGGGCGACGGCGCAGGATACTGCATGATCGCGAAAATCCATGCGCCGGGTGGGAATTCTGTCCTGATTCCAGTCGTTGTTTCCGTCGGATGCAGGGCACCCGGAAGGGTGTCGCGACCTACTCAGCAAGGGAGCACGCATGGCAACCCGTGCCGTCGCCCGTCGTCAGACCTCCGCCCAGAGCGGGGCCGCACGGGCAAGCAGCGTTCGCGCCGTGGGCGGGGAGATCGCCGACCGCGACCTGGTCGGCATGTACCTCGACGAGATCGCGCGCACGCCCCTGCTCGACGCCGCCAAGGAGGTCGAGCTCTCCCAGACGATCGAGGCGGGCGTCTACGCCCAGGAGATCCTCGACGGAGAGGTGGAGAGCGAGGCCGGCGGGGCGACCCGCGAGGAGCTCGAAGCGCTGGTCGCCGAGGGCGAGCGGGCCAAGGACCTCTTCATCAAGTCCAACCTGCGGCTCGTGGTGGCCGTCGCCCGGCGCTACCCGCGCAGCGGGCTGCCGCTGCTCGACCTGATCCAGGAGGGGAACGCGGGCCTGGTGCGCGCGGTCGAGAAGTTCGACTACGCGAAGGGCTTCAAGTTCTCCACGTACGCCACGTGGTGGATCCGCCAGGCCATCACCCGGTCCATCGCCGACCAGTCCCGGACCATCCGGCTCCCCGTCCACCTGGTGGAGGAGCTCGGCCGGATCCGGCGGGTGCAGCGCGAGTTCAACCGGGAGAACGGCCGGGAGCCCGAGCCCGCCGAGATCGCCACCGAGCTCGGCTCGACTCCCGAGCGCGTCACCGACGTCCTGGACTGGGCGCGGGACCCGGTCTCGCTGAACATGTCGGTGGACGACGAGGGCGAGACCCAGTTCGGCGACCTGCTCGAGGACACCTCGGCGGTCTCCCCGGAGCAGTCGGTGCTCACGCTGCTGCGCAGCGAGGAGCTCGACGACCTCATCGACAAGCTCGACCACCGGACGGCGTCGATCATCCGCATGCGGTACGGCATCGAGGACGGCCGTGAGCGGACGCTGACGGAGGTCGGCAAGGAGCACGGGCTGACCCGCGAGCGGATCCGCCAGATCGAGAAGCACGCGCTGCTGGAGCTGAAGAAGATGGCGCGGGACACGGGCTTCGACGCGGTGGCCTAGAGCGGCCGGCCCCCGGGCCCACGGTGCGGCCCGCGCCTGCCGGTGCGGGTTCGGGCGCGGGAGCCTCGGGTGCCGGCAAGGGCGCCGTTCCGTTGTGCCCACCCTCCCCCAAGCTCTCGGCTTCGCTCGAGCAGGGGGGACCCCCTTCGCCCCGGCGGAACAGTTGCCCACAACGGGGGGTGGGTGGGCGCAGCCCGCAGCGGGGCGGGCGCCGCCCCGGCGGAACGATTGCCCACGACGGGGCCCCGGTGCGGCGCGGCTGCGACGGCAGGGCTACGCGCCCGACGCCGTAGCGAGTCTGTTCGACAGGTCCCGCATGTACGTGAGCAGGGGCTCCGGTCCGTGGACCGTGAAGTCGACGTCCATCAGCGCGAGCCGCAGCGCCAGCCATTCCACCGAGTCGGCGACGCGGGCCCGCAGCCGACAGCGGTCCGGCCCCATCGCCACCGGCACGAGGTGGGACGGGAGGCGCGCCACGACGAACTCGGCCGGCGCCGCGAACGAGACGTCGAGGTCGACCTCGCCCTGGGCCCGCGCCATCGAGCGGGCCATGTACGTGGCGGCGTCGCCCGAGGGCAGCTCGCGCGGGGTGAAGCGCGCGCCCGTCGCGAGCGGTTCGCTCACCCGGTCGACCCGGAAGGTCCGCCAGTCCTCGCGCCCCAGGTCGTACGCGACGAGGTACCAGCGCCACCCCGTCGACACCAGCCGGTACGGCTCCACGAGCCGTTTCGTCTCCGCGCCGTCCCCCGCCCGGTAGCCGAACCGCAGCCGCTCGTGCCCCGTGACCGCGCCCGCGAGCGTGGTCAGGGTGGCGGTGGTGACGGTGGCGCCGTCCCCGCGGGTCAGCGGGATCGTCGCGTTTTGGAGGACGGAGACCCGGTGCCGGAGCCGCGAGGGCAGCACCTGCTCCAGCTTCGCCAGGGCCCGTACGGACGCCTCGTCGACGCCCTCGATGGCGTGCCCGGCCCCGGCGCGCAGGCCGACGGCGATGGCGACGGCCTCCTCGTCGTCGAGGAGCAGCGGCGGCATGGCCGTACCGGCGACCAGGCGGTAGCCGCCGACGGCGCCCATCGTCGCCTCGACCGGATAGCCGAGGTCGCGGAGCCGGTCGATGTCCCGGCGGATGGTGCGCGGGGAGACCGAGAGCCGGTCGGCGAGCTCGCTTCCGGGCCACTCGCGCGGGGTCTGGAGGAGCGAGAGCAGATTCAGGAGTCGTGCCGGGGTGTCCGTCATGTCCTCCAGGATGCGGCCCATCTAGGACGCCATCTGACCTACATGACTTCTATCTTCTTCACATGAGTTCACACGACGCCGCCACCGAGGCGGCCGCGGCAGGCGACAAGCGGCGCTGGATCGCCCTCGCCATCGTCATGACCGCCGCCTTCATGGACCTGGTCGACGCCACGATCGTCAACATCGCGATCCCCAGCATCGAGAAGGACCTCGGGGCCTCGTTCGGGGCCATCCAGTGGATCACCGCCGGGTACGCGCTCGCGTTCGCCGCCGGTCTGATCACCGGCGGGCGGCTCGGGGACATCTACGGCCGCAGGCGCCTCTTCCTCCTCGGCACCGCCGGCTTCACCCTCGCCTCGGCGCTCTGCGGCTTCGCGGCCAACCAGGAGATGCTGGTCGGCTCGCGCCTGCTCCAGGGTGCGGCGGCGGCGATGATGGTGCCGCAGGTCCTGTCGATCATCCACGTCACCTTCCCGGCGCACGAGCGCGGCAAGGTCTTCGGGATGTTCGGCGCGATCATCGGCCTCGGCGCGGTCTCGGGCCCGCTGCTGGGCGCGCTGCTCACCCAGTGGAACATCGCGGGCCTGGAGTGGCGCCCGATCTTCCTGATCAACCTGCCGGTCGGCGTCGCGGCCCTGTTCCTGGGCCGGAAGTTCATCACCGAGTCGAAGGCGCCGAAGGCGCTCAGGCTCGACATGGTCGGCGTGCTGCTGGTGACGGCCGCGCTGCTGATGCTGGTCTACCCGCTGACGCGCGGCCGTGAGCTGGACTGGCCGCTGTGGGGCCACCTCATGATGGCCGGCAGCCTGCTCGTCTTCGGCGCGCTCGTGGCGTACGAGAAGTACAAGACGAAGAAGGACGGTTCGCCGCTCGTCGAGCTGTCGCTGTTCAAGGTGAAGAGCTTCGCGGCCGGCATCGCGGTGCAGCTGACCTTCGGCGTCGTGCTCGGCATCTTCTTCCTGGTCTGGACGCTCTACATGCAGATCGGACTCGGCTGGAGCCCGCTGAAGGCGGGCCTGACCGGGGTGCCGTTCTCGATCTCGGTCTCGGTGGCCGCCGGCATGTCCGTGCAGAAGCTGGTGCCGCGCTTCGGCCGGAAGGTGCTCCAGGCGGGCGCGCTCACGATGATCGCCGGTGTCCTGCTCTACTTCTTCGTGGCCGGGCGGTACGGGACCGGGATCGACCCCTGGCAGATGGTTCCGCCGCTGGTGGTCATGGGGCTCGGCATGGGCCTGATCGTGGCGCCGCTGACGGACGCGGTGCTGTCCGAGGTGCCGAAGGAGCACGCCGGTTCGGCCTCGGGCCTGATCAACACGACCGGACAGATGGGCAACGCGCTGGGCCTCGGCCTGGTCTCGGTGGTCTTCTTCGGGGTGATCGACGACGAGCGGCTCGCCGAGGCCCCGGCCGAGGTGGGAGCGGTCTTCACGAACGCCTTCCAGAACTCGCTGGGCTGGGCGGCCGGCGTGCTCGCCGTGATCTTCCTGGTGATGTTCGCGCTGCCCGCGAAGCCGAAGCAGCACCTGGAGGGCGGCGGCGACGAGGCCGAGGAGGTCGTCCCGGAGATCGGGAAGGAGCCGGTGCTCACGCACTGAGGCGCGGGTCGAGGACTTCGAGGGGCGGTGCGCGGCGAGCGCACCGCCCCTCGGGCGTCGTCAGCGGTTCTTCGGCTCCGCCGGGACGCGGGGCGCGGCGTCCTTCTACGACGCCTCGAAGCCTGTTGCGAGCCGGTGGCGCGGCTGCGGAGGATGCGGCGCCACCACGCCGCCCACGCCGACGTGTCCGCCGTCCTGGACCGCGAGCCGCCCGACGACGTGCTGTTCACCCAGCCGTGGGTGTACCGGTGGGGGCTCCTCTTCGAGTGCTCGATCACCGCGTACGGGGTCGGCGACCACGCCGCCTCGCCGGCCGCCTGCGACCGGCTCCTCGCGCTCCCGGACCTGCCGGAGGCCTACCGCGAACAGACCCGCGCCAACCGGACGTTCACCGTCCGGCAGCTGGCCGGGGCGGCCCCCGCCGTCCCCGCCCCCGTCCCCTGAACGGGGGGGCGCGGGGCCCCGGCCCCGCGCCCGTGCGGCCCCGTCAGCGCACGCGGGACCGGGACTCCATCGCCCCGCGGGCCGCGTGCTCGTCCTCGTACACCTCGCACATGTGCCGGCCGTCCGGCGTCGCCGTGTGCTCGACCTCCCAGAGGCTGACCTCGCTGCCGTCGAGCAGCAGGAACTGGTGCTCGTAGAGGGTGAAGCCGGCGTCCCGGCCGCCCTCCACCGCGCAGTGGCGGCCGAAGGCCTGCGTGATGTGGTGCGCGAAGGCCAGCCGGAGACGGCGGGCCGTCCGCTCGCCCGGCCGGTCCGCGTTCTCCGCGCGGCGCAGGACGCGGCGCGCGTGGTCGGCGGAGTTGTCCGGCACGTACGTCCGGGGCTGGGCGGGTATCGGGCGGGTCAGCAGGGCGCTCAGCAGCTCCAGGTCGTCGTCCTCGCCGAGGACGCGGCCGTCGGAGCGCTCCGCCGTCCAGCCCTGCAGCGGTCCGGACGGGAGACGGGAGGCGGCGAGCCGCGCCTCCGACTCCTCCGTGTACAGCTCGTGCTGCTCGGTGCCGTCCCGGCCGGCGTTGTGCACGAGCTCCCAGAGGCTGAGCGCGCTGCCGTCGGCGAGCAGATAGGTGTGGCGGTGGGTCGTGCGGTGCAGCGACGCGCTGTGGTGCGAGGAGTGCAGCGCGCTGGAGTGGGCGAGCGCCGTGCCGAGGCGCTCGACGGTCGAGTCGGGCAGGTCGAAGGAGTTGAGCGCCCGGCCGAGGAGCCGCTCAAGGTGCGTCTCGGTCGTCTCGTACGGATCGTGAGGATCCTGCGGATCGTTCAAGAGGGTCTCCAGGCCGTCGCCGCATGTCACTTGGTGCTTGCTTAACGTAGTCCCTGGGTCTGACATCTGGTCCGGGGTTCGGGAAAACGAAGGGTCCGCTCGGGAAGTTCCCGCCCCTTTTTTCAACTCCCTTGAACTTACCGGGAGTACGCTCCCGCCTCCGGTCCGTACAGCTCGCCGTACGAGGGGAAGTCGCCGCCCGGACCGCGCAGACCGCCCGGAGCCGCGAGGACCGCGCGGACGATCGCCCGGGTCACCAGGTCCGCCCCCGCCGCCAGGATCTCGTTCAGGGCGAGCGGGCCCGGCTCCTCCGGCAGCTCCCGCGCCCCGGTGGCGAGCGCGAAGACCGTGTCCCCGTCGTTCATCAGGTGCACCGGCCGCACCGCGCGCGCGATGCCGTCGTGCGCCGTTCCCGCGACCTTCCGCGCCTGGGCCCGGGTCAGCGCCGCGTCCGTCGCGACCACGGCGAGCGTGGTGTTCAGCGGGGGAGGGGCGGACGCCTTCCGCGCCTCCGCCAGCCGCCGCAGGGCCGCCTCGTGGACCGCCGGGTCCGGGAAGGCGGGACGGCCGGCCTCGAAGTAGCCGCCGTACGGGACGCCCGTGGAGGGGTCGACGGCCGAACCCACCGCGTTCACCACGACCAGGGCGCCGACCGTGATCCCCGACTCCAGGACGGTGCTCGCCGTCCCCACCCCGCCCCGCAGACCGCCGACCACGGCCCCGGTGCCCGCGCCGACCGCGCCCGTCTCCACGCGCGCGTGGTCCCCGCTCGCGCCGGCCGCCTCCGCCGCCGCCCGGCCCGTCGCCGCGCCCGGACGGGCCGTGAAGTCGCCGCCCCGGCCCAGGTCGAAGACGCACGCGGCGGGCACCACCGGCACCACGTGGGACGGGTCGGGGCCCACCCGCACGCCCCGGTTCCGCTCCGCCAGCCAGGCCATCACCCCGGCGGCCGCGTCCAGGCCGTACGCGCTGCCGCCCGTCAGGACGACCGCGTCGATCCGCTGGACCACGTTCCGCGGGTCCAGGGCGTCCGTCTCCCGCGTGCCGGGCCCGCCGCCCCGGACGTCCACGGCGGCCACGGCCCCGCCCTCCGGGGCCAGGACCACCGTGGTGCCGCTCAGCGCCCCCGGGCCGGCCACGCGCGCGTGCCCCACGCGCAGCCCGCCCACAGCGGTGATCCCGTCCTGCCCGTCCGTCTCCTCGGGGAGTGTCATGTCCCCTGCCTACCACGGGGCTTGCCTCAGCGCTTCGGGCCGAGGTAGGTGCCGCCCGAGGCGTCGATCACGGTGCCGGTGACCCAGCGGCCGTCCTCCGAGGCCAGGAAGGCCACCGGGTCGGCGATGTCCTCCGGCTGCCCGACCCACGGCAGCGCCTGACCGCCGATCAGCATGCCCTCCAGCTGGGGCATGGCCGCCATGGCGGCGGTGAGCCCCGCGGTCTGCGTCGGGCCGGGGGCGACCGTGTTGACGGTGATCCGGCGCTCCCCGACCACGTTGGCGAGCGTGCGGGTGAAGGTCTCCATCGCCCCCTTCGTCATCGCGTACGCCAGCTCGTCGGCGAGGGCGATCCGGGTGACGGCCGAACCGATGTTGATGATCCGTCCGCCGTCGCGCAGCATCGGCAGCAGGCCCTGCACGAGGAAGTACGGCGCCCGGACGTTGACCGCGAAGACGCGGTCGAACTGCTCGGGCGTCTCGTCCGCGAGGTGGCCGCCCGAGGCGGTCGCGGCGGCGTTGTTGACCAGGACGTCGAGCGCGGCCTCCCCGGTGTGGGCGGTGAGCCCGGCCCGGACGCCCTCGACCAGGGCCGGCACCCCGTCGTGCGTGGCCAGGTCGGCGCCGACGGAGAAGGCCCGCCCGCCGTCCCGGACGATCAGGTCCACGGTCTCCTGCGCGGCGACGGCGTCCCGCCCGTAGTGCACGGCGACGAGCATCCCGTCCGCGGCGAGCCGCCGGGCGATCGCCCGCCCGATCCCCCGGGAGGAACCGGTGACGAGGGCGGTGCGGGTGGTGGCGGTCGTGGTGACGTGCTGCTTCACGGCGTTCTCCTCGGGTCTCCCCTGCGCCCCGGGGCGTCTCCCCGGGGCACGGGAAGAAGACTCGCGGGGAGCGCTGACGAACCGCTGACGACCACCTGACACCCGCTGACGACCGCCTGGCACCCGCCTGGCACCCGCTGACACCCGCCTGGCATCCGCTGACGGCCCCGTCGCCGCGGGCGGTCACGAAGGTGTCGGCGCTCGCTGCGGCAGGCCCGCCCGCCCGGCCGTGTCCGCCGCGCGGGCACGGTCGGCCGCCGCCGACGCGGTGTCCCCGGCGGCCTCGTGGACGGCGGCGCGGCGGTGGAGCAGGTCCACGACGTCCTCGGCCACCCCCAGCGACTCGAAGAGTTCCAGGGCCTCCGCGAGCAGGGGCAGCGGCTCGGCGGAGTGCGCGGCCAGTCCCTCCAGGGCGGTCGCCGTCCCCCACCGCTCCCCGAGCGCCCGGAAGCCGGCGAGGGCCTGTGCGAAGAGGGCCTCCGAGGACGCCAGGTGGCCGTGGCCGACCTGGCCGAGGGCGCGGGACCAGGGGTCGTCACCGAGGCGGAGGCCCTCCAGGGGGCCTATGGACGTCGACCAGAGGAAGGCCGTGTACGGCTGCCGGAGCTGAGCCGTGCGCGCGAGGAGGAAATCCCGGGCCCGGTCCACGTGTTCGCCCTCCCGGAGACCCGCCGCGAGGACGCACAGCGCGTACTCCTCGCCGAGCTCCGCCGTCGGCTCCACCCGGCCGAGGAGCTCCGCGACCGGCGCCGCCACCCGGCCCCGGAGCCCGCGCAGCCACCAGTACGGACTGAGCGCGGCCACCAGCCGCAGTCCGTCCTCGGGCGTGCCGCGCCGCAGCGCCGCCCGCAGGTTCGCGTCCTCCGCGTCCAGCCGGGCCAGCCACTCCAGCTGGGCGGGTCCGCGCAGTTCGGGGTCGGCCGCCTCGGCGAGTTCCCGGTAGTACGCGTGGTGGGCGGCGACCGCAGGGTCCCCCTCCGGGAGCCGCTCGGCGGCGTACGCGCGGATCGTCTCCAACATCCGGTACCGGCCGTCGTCCCGTACCTCCACCAGCGACTTGTCCACGAGCGAGGCCAGCGGGTCCGCGCCCGCCCCGCACACCCGGGCCACCGCCTCCGCCGTCGCGCCGCCCCGGAACACGGAGAGGCGCGCGGCCAGTGCCCGCTCGTCCGGTTCGAGCAGCGACCAGCTCCAGTCCACCACCGCCCGCAGCGTCCGGTGCCGCTCCGGCGCGGTGCGGTCGCCGCGCGACAGCAGTTCGAACCGCTCGTCGAGCCCGTCGGCCAGCTCCTCCACGGACAGGGTCCGCAGACGGGCGGCCGCGAGCTCGACGGCGAGCGGCAGCCCGTCGAGCCCCGCGCAGAGCTCCGTCACGCGCGCGTGGCCCGTGAATCCGGGCCGGACCGCCGCCGCCCGCCGCACGAACAGCTCCTCCGCCGCGTCCGGCGCGAGCGCACCGAGCGGCAGCAGGGCCTCCCCGGTGATGCCGAGCGCCTCCCGGCTCGTCGTCAGCACCCGCAGCCCCGGGCAGGCGGCGAGCAGCCGCCGTACGAGGAGCGCCGTCTCCGCGACGACGTGCTCGCAGTTGTCCACGATCAGCAGCACCGGCCGCCCGGCCAGGGCCGTTTCGAGCCGCGCCGCGCCCCGTACGCCGAGCGCCGCCGCGAACGCCTCCGCGACCTCGGCGGAAGCAGGGCCCGTGCGTCCCCCGCCCTCCGCGGAGCCCGGACGCCGGGCAGCCGTCCCGGCCCCGCCCTCCGCGGAGCCCGCGCGCCCGGCCCCGTCGGCCGTCGGCCCCGCGCCCCCGACCGCCCCCAGGTCCACGAACCCCACCTCCCCCGGCAGCCCCGCGCCCACCTCCAGTGCCAGCCGGGTCTTGCCCGCGCCGCCCGGGCCCACCAGGGTCACCAGGCGCGCGGCCGTCACCAGGGAGGTCAGTCGCCCCCGCTCCCGCTCTCGGCCCACGAAGTCCGTCAGCGGCGCGGGCAGGGGCGGGAAGGAACGCTCCTGCACCGCCGTCCCGCCCCGCAGCACCTCCAGGTGCACGGCGGACAGTTCCGGCGACGGATCGGCCCCCAGCTCCTCGGCGAGGGCCGCCCGCACCTCCTCGTACACGGCGAGCGCCTCCGCCTGCCGTCCCGCCGCACCGAGCGCCCGCATCTGCAACCCGCGCAGCCGCTCCCGCAGCGGCTGCTCCCGCACCGAGCGCTCCAACTCCCGTACGAGTACGGCCGGGTCCCCGCCGAGGGCCAGCTCGGCGGCCGCCCACTCCTCCACCGCGTCGAGCCGCAGTGCGTCGAGCCGGGCCACCTGGCCCGCCGCGAACGGCGCGTCCCGCACGTCGGCGAGCGCCGGTCCCCGCCAGAGCCCGAGCGCCTCCCGCAGCAGGCCGGCCGCACGGCCGGGGTCGCCCGCCGCGCCGGCCCGCGCCCCGTCCCGGGCGAGCGCCTCGAAGCGCAGGACGTCCACGTCCGTGGCGGGGGCGCCGACGGTCAGCCGATATCCGGCGGGCGAGAACTCGACCGTGACGCCCGGCGGGAGGATCCGGCGCAGCCGCGAGACCTGGGCCTGGAGCGCGCCCTGGGCGCCGGCCGGCGGCTCGTCCCCGTACAGCCCGTCCACGAGCCGCTCCACCGGTACGGTCCTGCCCGCGTCGAGGAGGAGCCGGGCGAGCAGGGCGCGGACCTTGGGACCGCCGGGGGCGGGCACCGGGGTGCCGGTGGCGTCGGCCGTCGCGAGCGGTCCGAGGAGGCGGAAGATCACGTGCGGATTGTGTCCCGGTGGGCGGCCGCTCTTCCAGCCTCCGGGGCCCGGCGGCAGCGGCTCCTCCGGCCCGCCGGCCCTCGGTCCTCGGTCCTCCGGTTTCGGGGTCCGTCAGGCCGTCCTCGCGCGCGTGCGGGGGTCGCGGGCGGTCAGGGTGACCCCGACGGCGACCGTGGCCGCCGCGACGATCCCGGCCGCGAGGACCGCCCAGCGGCCCGCGAACGAGCACATCAGGATCGCGAACGACGACACCGGCAGGACCAGTTGCTGCGCGATGCCGACCTTGAAGTAGCGGGCGTGCAGCAGCCACACCGAGAGCAGGAACACGGCCGACGGGATCGTCACGGCGGCGGAGGCGGCGAGGGTGGAGACGTGGGCCTTGCCCACGGCCTCCTCGACGGCGATCTCCAGCCCCGCCCCGACGGCGGCGGCCGACGCGAAGATCACGTAGTGGCCGTAGCCCCACAGGAAGCCCCGGCGGTTGGAGGCCAGCCGGTCGTGGGCGGGGACGACGAAGTAGATCCACCAGGCGGCGAAGACCAGCAGCAGGCCGCCGGCGGCGATGGGAAGCACCTCGCCGAGGGCGTCGTTCTCGATGATGCCGGTCTTCACGGCGATGGTCGCGGCGGCGACGGTCTCGCCGAGCACGATGATGGTGAACAGGCCGTACCGCTCGGCGATGTGGTGCGGATGCCAGGCGCTGGAGGCGTCCTTCTCCGCGTACACGGGCACGGCCATCTCGGCCACCACCATGACGAGGAAGACCCACGGGCGGGCCGGCTCGGGCGCGAGGACCAGCGCGAGCCAGCCGACCTGGACGGCGACGACCCCGCCCGCGTACCGGCGGCACATCGTCCGCTCGGCCGGGTCGGTGGCGTGGTGGGCGGCGCGCAGCCACTGCGAGGCGAGGGCGAGCCGCATCACGACGTAACCGATGTAGACGACGAGGAAGTCGTGCTCCGCGAAGGCGCGCGAGATGCCGGCGGCGAGGACGAGCACACCGGCGATCTGGACGAGGGTGACGATCCGGTAGAGGACGTCGTCGTTGTCGTAGGCCGAGGCGAACCAGGAGAAGTTCATCCAGGCCCACCAGATCGCGAAGAAGATCATCGCGTAGTCGAGGATGCCCTCGCCGGCGTGGCCCTCGGCGACCGCGTGCACGAGCTCGGCGCCGGCCTGGGCGACGGCCACGACGAAGCACAGGTCGAAGAAGAGCTCCAGGGGCGTGGCGGCCCGGTGCGACTCCTCGCGGGAACGGGCGGTGAGGGGCAGGAACGGTTGTGTCATGCGCCCCAGCACAGCACAGCAGGATCCGGCGGAGCGGACGGCGGGCCCCCGCGCGCGAAGGGTCCCGCCCCGCGAGCGAAGGGTCCCGCCCCATGAGCCGAGGGTCTCGCCCGCGCGCCGAGGGCCCCGCCTCGCGAGCCAAGCGTCTCCCGCCTCGCGAACCAGGGGTCCCGTCCCGGGTGAAGGCCAGGGGCCTTCCGCAGGTCGTGCGAGTCGGCTCGTCACTCCCGAGGCGCTCAAAACAGGACCAACCGGGTCATGCGCATTTACCGTGGCCGCGTGACCGAGCCACCGCAGACAGCCGGGTCGACCTCCGCGTCCGGCCCCGCCCCCGCCACCATCCCGGGCCCCGCACCCGGTGCCACGGCGGCCGGCGGCCCCGCGCTCCGGACCCCCGCCGCCGTGCACCGCCGTGCCGCGCTCTCCGGTGCCGCCGTCTCCGCCCTGCTGATCCTCGCGATCGTCCTCGGCAGCCGTCTGCTCCGCGACTTCGACTCGGCCCTCCTGCCCTACGCCGTGGCCACCGTCTTCCTCGCCTTCGGCGTCGCCTACCGCTACACGGTCTGGATCTCCGCACCCGGCGCCCGCCGCCTCTTCCGGCAGGGCCGGCGCTCCTTCTTCTCCGTAGCGAACTTCCGCAGGGCACCCACCGCCCTGCCGAAGATGATCGCCACCTACCTCGGCCTCCAGAAGTTCCTCGGCGCCCGCTCACACGCCCGCTGGGCCGCCCACCAGCTGGTCTTCTGGGGCTGCCTGCTGGCGGCGGCGATCACCTTCCCGCTCACCTGGGGCTGGTTCACCTTCACCTCCGCCACCGGCTCGGGCCCCGGCTACGAGATGCGGATCTGGGGCTTCGAGATCATCGGATTCGACGCCCTCGGCGTGCTCGGCCGGCTCATGTTCCACGGCCTCGACATCGCCGCCGTCCTCGTCATCGCCGGCGCCTCCTTTTTCCTCTGGCGCCGCATGAAGGACCGGGGCGCCACCACCGGCCAGCGCTTCGCCCACGACCTGGTGCCGCTGATCGCCCTCGTCGTCGTCTCGGTGACCGGACTGCTGCTGACCTTCTCGTCGATCTTCCTGCACGGCGGAGGCTACGAGTTCCTCGCCGTCCTCCACATGGTGTCCGTCGTCTTCACCCTGATCTACATCCCCTTCGGGAAGTTCTTCCACATCGTCCAGCGGCCCGCCGCCGTCGGCATGCAGCTCTTCAAGTACACCTCCCGCCGCGAGGGCGGGGCCGACGGCGAGGTCCTCGCCTGCCGCCGCTGCCACGAGCCCATCGACACCGCCCCGTACGTGGCGAACCTGCGGGGCACCATGCGCGACCTCGACCTCGGCTTCGACGAGTGGGCCGAGTACTGCCCCCGCTGCAAGCGGGTCCTGCGCGGCACCGCCTACCTCGACCACATGAAGAAGGGCTTCAAGTGACCGCGACCGACCCCGCGGCGACCCCCGGCCGGCCGGTGCCGCTCGACCCCTCCCTCGCCCCGCCCGGCGCCCGGCAGTTCCGCGACGCCGGAGGCATCCCCGCCGACCGCTGGCACGCCGACCAGAACGGCGAGACCCTCGTCCCCACCCACTGCTGCTTCTGCGGCGTCCAGTGCGGCATGTACCTCCGCGTCGACCACCACGGCAAGGTCTTCGGCGTCGAACCCCGCAACCACGACATCAACCGGATGCGACTCTGTCCCAAGGGCATCAACGCCTACCAGCAGGTCAACCACCCCGACCGGCTCACCGCGCCCCTCATGCGCCGGAGCCGCGACGAGGAGTTCCGCGAGGTCGGCTGGGAGGAGGCCCTCGACCACACCGTCGCCGAGATCCGCCGCATCCAGGGCGAGCACGGCAACGACTCCTTCGGGCTCCTCGGCGGCGCCAGCCTCTTCTCCGAGAAGACCTACCTCGTCGGGAAGTTCGCCCGCGTCGCCCTCAAGACCCGGCACGTCGACTACAACGGCCGCCTCTGCATGGTCTCCGCCGCCGGAGCCAACAAGCTCGCCTTCGGCATCGACCGCGCCGGCAACCCCTTCTCCGACATCCTCCTCACCGACTGCCTCCTCATCGCCGGCTCCAACGTCGGCGAATGCTTCCCCGTCATGACCCAGTACCTGTGGGGAGCCCGCGACCGGGGCGCCACCCTCATCGTCGTCGACCCCCGCGAGACGGCGATCGCGCGCACCGCCGACGTCCACGTCGCCCTCAGGCCCGGCACCGACTCGGCCTTCTTCAACGCCGTCCTGCACGTCGTCGTCGCCGAGGGCCTCACCGACGAGGCCCACCTCGCGGCCCGCACCACCGGCTGGGACGCGGTCAAGCAGACCGCCGCCGACCACCCGCCCGCCCGCGCGGCCGAGATCTGCGGCGTCCCCGAGGAACAGATCGTGCAGGTCGCCCGCATGTTCGCCGGCGCCGACAAGGCCATGGCCTGGCACGCCCGCGGCGTCGAGCACCACTCCCAGGGCGTCGAGAACTGCCTCAGCATCATCAACCTGTGCGTCGCCACCGGGAACATCGGCAGGCCCGGCGCCGGCTACGGCACCATCACCGGCCAGGGCAACGGCCAGGGCGGCCGCGAACACGGCCAGAAGTCCGACCTCCTCCCCGGCGGCCGCTCCATCACCGACCCCGAGCACCGCCGCCAGATCTGCGAGATCTGGGGCATCGACGAGGCCGAACTCCCGGCCGCCGGCACCTCCATGATGGAGATGGTCTGGCAGATGCAGCGGAAGGAGATCCGCGGCCTCGTCGGCATCTGCAACAACCCCTTCGTCTCCCTCCCGAACCACGCCACCGTCAAGGACGGCTACGACGCCCTCGAGTTCCACGCCCAGTTCGACTTCTTCCTCTCCGAGACCGCCGCCAACGCCCACGTGGTCTTCCCCGTCACCGTGTGGGCCGAGGACGAGGGCGTCATGGCCAACGCCGAGGCGAGGGTCGTCAAGCACAACAAGGCCCAGGAACCACCGGTCGGCGTCCGCACCGACACCTGGGTCATCTGCGAGCTGGCCAGACGGCTCGGCGCCGGCGACAAGTTCGCCTTCCCCGACTCCCGCTCCGTCTTCGAGGAGCTCCGCACCGCCTCCGCCGGAACCGTCAACGACTACTACGGCATCACGTACGAGCGCCTGGAGGAGACCGGGGGCATCGCCTGGCCCTGCCCGACCACCGAGCACCCCGCGCCTCTTCGAGGACGGTCGCACCTACCACCCCGACGGCAAGGTCCACCTGCAGGCCGTGGCATGGCACCCGCCCATGGACCCGTACAGCGAGGAGTACCCCCTCTCGCTCACCACCGGCCGCACCGTCGCCCACTTCCTCTCCGGCAACCAGACCCGCCGACTCGGCGCCCTCGTCGAACAGACCCCCCGCCCCTGGGTCGAGGTCCACCCCTCGCACGGCTTCCGCAACGGCGACCCCGTCCGCGTCGTCACCCGCCGCGGCAGCGAGGTCTTCCCCGCGCTCGTCACCGAGGCCATCCGCCCCGACACCGTCTTCGTGCCGTACCACTGGCCCGTCCCCACGGCGGCGAACGCCCTCACCATCGACGCCCTCGACCCGCGCTCCAAGATCCCGGAGTACAAGGTGTGCGCCGCCCGCATCGAGGCCGCCGACCGCGTCGACGAGGTCCCCGCCCCGCCCACCGCCCCCGGCCGGCAGGCCTACCCGGAGACCCAGGTCTCCCGCACCGACCCGCTGCCCCCCACCTCCCCCCAGGGCCGCGGCACCGCGGAGAGGAGCTGACCCGCACATGATGGGCCGCACGATCTTCATCGACCCGGGCCGCTGCATCGGCTGCCAGGCCTGCGTCTCCGCCTGCCGCGAATGCGACTCGCACCGCGGCAAGTCGATGATCCACCTCGACTACCCCGACGAGGGCCGCTCCGTCGCCTCCCTCCCCACCGTCTGCATGCACTGCGAGGACCCGGTCGCCCCCTGCGCCGAGGTGTGCCCCGCCGACGCGATCCTCGTCACCGCCGACGGAGTCGTGCAGCAGGCCGACACCACCCGCTGCATCGGCTGCGCCAACTGCGTCAACGCCTGCCCGTTCGGCGTCCCCAAGATCGACCTCCAGGCGAAGCTCCAGATGAAGTGCAACCTCTGCTACGACCGCACCGCCTACGGCCTCGCCCCCATGTGCGCCACCGTCTGCCCCACCGGCGCCCTCTTCTACGGAACGCTCGACGAACTCCGCGCCGAACGCCCCGGCGTCCAGGTCGCCGACTCCTTCGCCTTCGGCACCACCACCGTCTCCACCGGGGTGGCGATGGTCGTCCCCGCCGACAAGGTCCAGTGGCCGGTGCCCGGCGGCCTCCCCGTCGTCGAGATCAACGGGAGGGACGTCCGTTGAGCGTCACCGACCCCGAGCCGTCCGCGCCGGGCGTCCGCGCCGACGCGGCCCGGGACGCGCTCCACGACCGGATCGCCGCCGACTCCCTCACCACCCGCCGCGACTACCTGCGCATCGTCGCCACCGTCTCCGGCGGCCTCGCCGTCGGCGGCATCGGCGTCGCCTCCGGCATCCTGCACCGGCACGGCGACAGCGAGGGCCTCCCCCCGCTCAAGAAGGTCGCCGACCGGATCGAACCGGGTGAGTCCCTCGCCTTCCGCTACCCCGGCGACGAGGACCGGGCGATCGCCGTCCGCATGGAGGACGGCACCCTCACCGGCTACTCCGCCGTCTGCACCCACCTCGCCTGCGCCGTGCTCTGGCGCAAGGAACGGGGGAGCGAGGGCGAGCTGTACTGCCCCTGCCACGAAGGGGCCTTCGACGCCCGTACGGGAGAGGTCACCGCGGGACCGCCCCCTCGGGGCCTGCCGAAGGTGATCCTCGTCGAGCAGCCCGACGGCTCCGTCTGGGCCGTCGGCACCGCCCGCTCCGGCGAGTCCCTCCAGGAGGGCTACTGCCGCGAGCGCGGCGCGGGCGGTCCCCTCTGCGCCCGGCTGGAGGACGGGGCCCTGCAGGCGCCCGGCCGGCCCGAGGGGAGTGAGCGGACGTGAGCGAGAGCGCGTTCCCCCGGGACCCCGAGGCCCCGGACTCCGAAGCCCCGACTCCCGAGGCCCCGGACCCCGAAGCCCCGACTCCCGAACACCGAAGCCCCGAAGCCCCGGACCCCAAGTCCCCGGCTCCGGCGGCGTCCCCGCGCCCGCCCGCGTACGCCCCCGGCAGCGCGCGGCCGGGCCTGAACCGGCCCGTGCACGAGCGCTATCCCCAGATCCGGCCCACCAGCGGTTACGGCGATCCCCGGATCCGGCACACCGGCCCGGGCCCCGGGGCGGGGGCGGAACAGGAGCCGGAACGCTCCTCGAAGCTCTCGGCCCGCCTCGCGCTGGCGCTCACGGTCGTCATCGGCCAGTTGTGGGGCCTGACGATCGTGGTGGACGAGTGGATGGCGGGCGACACCGGCACCGCCTGGTGGGGAGCGGGCTTCCTCGTCCTGTCGTTCCTGGTGGTGCTCGGCCTGTGGCTGGTCGACCCGAAGGACCGCTGATCGGAGGGGAACGGAGCGGACGAGCGGGCGTACCCTGAAGAGATGAGCACCGCCCCCGCCCACGGACCGCGAGACGCGAAGCGGACCGGCACCGATCCCGAGAACACTCCGAAGCCGGTACTCGTCTTCGACGATCCGCTGGACCGGCAATCCGCGGACGACACGGACCGTGGGTGGGGCGAGCGGCCTCCGGCCGGCGGCGGCGCCGCCGACCTCGCGCGCTTCCTCGACGAGAAGCCGCCGCACCACCTCTGAACCCGGCGCGCCGCGCCGGTCAGGAGGTGGAGTGCGTCCCCGTGCCGCCACCGCCGGCGACCGCGGAGCCCGGGGTCGTGTTGTTCACGTGCGGGCCGCGCTGGGCGACCAGGTGGTCGCGGATCTCCTTGAGCACCTCCAGCTCGCTGACCTCCAGGGTCTCCTTGACGCCTTCCTTCGCCTTCTCGTGCGCGGCCCGCTTGGCGAGGATCTTTGCCATCGGCAGGACCATGAGGAAGTAGACGACGGCCGCGGTGATCAGGAAGCTCAGCACGGCGCTGAGGACCAGGCCCCACTGGATCTGGATGCCCTGCATCTCGCCGTCGACCACCCTGCAGGGGTTCTTGAGGCAGGACGAGTAGCCTTCCAGGTCCTTCGTGCCGAAGGCGCCCACGAGCGGGTTGATGATGCCCTTGACCACCGAGTTCACGATGTTCGTGAAGGCGGCACCGATGACGACCGCCACCGCCAGGTCGATCACGTTGCCACGCATCAGGAAGGCCTTGAAGCCTCCCAGCAGACTTTCCTTCTTCTCGGCCACCGGGGTGCCTTTCGTCACGAGTGATGTCGTATGCGATGTCGCATGTGGTGCCGCGTGTACCGCTGCGTGCGGAGCCATTAGGCCGTGAGCGGCGCGAGGGCGTCCAATCCGTACACACGGGACGGTGACTTGACAGGGAGTCCGTGCGAATCAGCACATCGTCACCGCCAGTTGGGACGTGACACCGGCACCCGCAAGATCCGCCGCCGTCGACCGCGGCACGGACAGGACGACGAGCGCCCCTCCGTCCGGTCGAGTCTCGTCCGGTCGTGGGACTTCGGCCACCCGGGCGCCCGTGGCGACCACCCGGGCCTCCCCGTCCGCGCCCGGCGTCGGGTGGGGCGCGGCGATCACGTCGACCCGGTCGCCGGGGCGCAGCAGCCGTACGGTCGCGGCGTCGGCGATCCGTACCGGCGCGGACACCAGGGGCACGGCGGCGGGCGGCCGCGCGCGGGCGGTGGACGCCGCCCGCGGAGGCTCCTCGCGCGAAGGCCCCGGCCCCGTGCTCGCGACGGCCAGCGCGCCCGCCGTCAGGGCCAGCAGCAACGCCGGTGCGCGCCGTCCGCGCCGGAGCGACCGCCGCAGCCGGTGCCGGGCGCCCCGGACCCGCAGCGGCTCGAAGGCCGGGACGGCGCAGGGCGCGGGGACGGAGGAGGAGAGGGTCGTCGTCATGCGGGACACCGCCTGTCCGGTGGGGAGATGGGGACGAGGAACGCCCTCACTCTCCCGACTCCGGCCTCGCCCCGCTCCGGCCTGGGGATCACCCCGGGCCTGTGGACAACCTTCCCACCCCCAGGGGTGGTTCGGGCGGCCCGCCGGTGGTCTACGGCAGCTCGATCCCCAAGTCCCAGCCCTCGTGCGCCCGCAGGCACAGGCAGTCCCGGTCCACCGTCGCCGGCAGTGCCCCGATCGCGTCGAAGAGCACCTCCCGCAGCCGCCCCACGTTCTCGCCGAAGACCCGCAGCACCTCGGTGTGGGAGACGCCGTCGCCGGTCTCGGCACCCGCGTCCAGGTCGGTGACGAGCGCGAGCGAGGTGTAGCAGAGGCCCAGCTCCCGGGCGAGGACGGCCTCGGGGTGCCCGGTCATGCCGACGACGGACCAGCCGGCGGCGGCGTGCCACCGCGATTCGGCGCGGGTGGAGAAGCGGGGCCCCTCGACGACGACCATCGTGCCGCCGTCGACGGGTTCCCAGCCCCGCCCCCGGGCGGCCTTGACCGCGACCCGCCGCCCGTCCGGGCAGTAGGGGTCGGCGAAGGTCACATGGACGACGTTCGGCACGGCCCCGTCGGCCCGCCGCTCCCCGTCGAAGTAGGTCTGCGCCCGGCTCTTCGTACGGTCGACGAGCTGGTCGGGCACGACGAGCGTGCCGGGCCCGTACTCCTCGCGCAGTCCGCCGACGGCGCAGGGCCCGAGGACCTGGCGCACGCCCACGGAGCGCAGCGCCCAGAGGTTGGCGCGGTAGTCGATCCGGTGCGGCGGGACGGTGTGGCCGCGGCCGTGCCGGGGGAGGAAGGCGACCTGCCGGCCGGCGAGCTCGCCGATGAACAGGGAGTCGCTGGGGCGTCCGTACGGGGTGTCGACGGGCACCTCCGTGACCTCCTCCAGGAAGGAGTAGAAGCCGGAACCGCCGATCACGCCGATGTCCGCGTACACGTCATGGTTGGCCATGGCGGTCACCCTACGCAGGGCGTGCGGAAACGCCGAGGGCCCCGTCGCACACGGCGACGGGGCCCTCGGGAAAGAGCGGGTCAGGCGGCCGAGCTCCCGGTGCTCGACGAGGACGCCGAGGAGGAGGAAGCGGTCGACGCGGCCGGCTTTGAAGGCGAGGACGACGAAGACGACGCCGGCGCGGACGAGGGGGTCGAGGACTTCGACGAGGCCGGCGAGCTGCTGGACGACGAGCCGCGGCTGTCGTTCCGGTAGAAGCCGGAGCCCTTGAAGACGATGCCGACGGCCGAGAACACCTTCTTCAGGCGTCCCTGGCAGCTCGGGCACACGGTCAGGGCGTCATCGGTGAACTTCTGCACCGCCTCGAGGCCTTCGCCGCACTCGGTGCACTGGTACTGGTAGGTCGGCACGTGACTTCCTCCTGGCACTCACACTCATCGAGTGCTAACGACGATCCATACTGACGCATTCCGTGGGATCAGTCCACCGTCACCGGCACGCGGTGACCGATACCACGTGCCGCGACCCGGCTCGCCTCGCGGGGCCGCAGCCGCGAGCGCAGGGCGAGCAGCGTGACCAGGGCGAGGGCCGTGCCCGCCATCGGCACCAGGAACCCGGTGCTCGCGCCGTGTGCGTCGGCGAGGCGGCCGGCGACCGTGACGGCCGCGGCCTGGCCGAGCGCGACGGCGCCGGTGAGCCAGGTGAAGGCCTCGGTGCGGGCCGAGGCCGGGATCAGGGTCTCGACGATGGTGTAGCCGGTGATCAGGGCGGGGGCGATGCACAGGCCGACGACCAGGCCCAGCGCGCCGAGGAGCAGCACCGAGTGCGCGGTCCACAGCAGCGAGGCGGCGACGGTGAGGCCCGCGTAGCCCAGGATCAGGCGGCGGCGGGGGCCGGTCTTCCAGGCGACGGCGCCCATGGCGATGCCCGCGAGCATGTTGCCGGCGGCGAAGACGCCGTACAGCAGGCCGTTGGCGCCGGGGTTGCCGATCTCCTCGGTGAAGGCGGTGAGGGAGACCTGCATGCCGCCGAAGACGGAGCCGATGCCGAGGAAGGCGACGACGAGGACGCGGACGCCGGGGACGGACAGGGCGGAGCGGTGGGGCTCGCCGCCGGGCCGGCCGGCCGCGGCGGACAGGCCGTGGGCGGGCTGGGTGGCGCGCTGCGCGGCGAAGAACAGTCCGCCGACGAGGGTGAGGGCGGCCTCGGCGATCAGACCGGCGGCCGGGTGGACGCCGGTGCACAGGGCGGTGGCGAGGACGGGGCCGACGACGAAGGTGAACTCGTCCGTGACGGACTCGAAGGCGGCGGCCGTCGGCATCAGCGGGGTGCCGTCCAGCTTGGCGGCCCAGCGGGCCCGGACCATCGGCCCGACCTGGGGCACGGAGGCGCCGGCGGGGACGGCGGCCAGGAACAGCGCCCACAGCGGGGCGCCGGCCAGGGCGAGGGCGACGAGCAGGGAGACGGCGGCGGCGTGGACGAGGACGCCGGGGACCAGGACGGCGCGCTGGCCGAAGCGGTCGGCGAGCTTGCCGCTCTGGGGGGCGAAGAGCGCCATGGAGACGCCGGTGGCGGCGGCGACCGCGCCGGCGCTGCCGAAGGAGCCGGTGGTGTGCTGGACGAGCAGGACGATGCCGATGGTCAGCATCGCGAAGGGCTGCCGCGCGGCGAAGCCGGGGAGCAGGAAGGACAGTGCGCCGGGGGTGCGCAGGAGCTGCCCGTAGCCGGGCCGCTTGTCCGAGATGACCGTGGACGCCACGGTCCTTGCCTTTCCGCCGCCTGGTAGCGCGCCCCGGCACGGTGGTGCGGGTGTCGCCGAGAGCTGTCCTCATGCGCGTTACTGCGGTAGATACCGGGCCGGCCCCACGGTGGAGGGGCGCCACGGCCGCCATACGGTCGCGCCAGCTCTGCGTCAGGCAGAGTTGGTTCGATCAGGTGTGCCTTCATGGTACAGGGAAGAGCGTCTTCCCGCCTGGGAAAACGCCCCCGCACCCGAAATAATGCCTGGGATTAACCCTAGGTTTCCTTGCGGCGGTCGCTGCCCGGCAGGTGGAAGCGCGCCGTGGCCGCGGGCGCCGAGGCGGCCGTCGCGCCGCCGGTGCCGAGCCAGCCGGCGAGCTTGCCGCCCTGGCCGACGGCCCGCAGCCGCCGCTCGGTGGCGTCCCGCACCGGGTCGGTGGCGACGACGAGCAGTTCGTCGCCGTGCCGCAGGACGGTCGCGGGCCCCGGTACGAAGCTGGCGTCCTCCCGTACGACGAGGGTGACCGCGGCTCCGGGCGGGAGGCGCAGCTCGGCGACCTCGACGCCGTGCATCCGGGAACCCTCCGGGATGGCGACGGAGAGCAGGTGCCCGCGCAGCCGTTCCAGCGGGGCGGACTCGACGCCGAGGTCGGCGGCCTCGGAGGGGTCGCCCAGCTTGAGGGCCTTCGCCAGCCAGGGCAGCGTCGGGCCCTGGACGAGGGTGTAGACGACGACGAGGACGAAGACGATGTTGAAGATCCGCTCGCTGCCCTCGATCTTCGACACCATCGGGATGGTGGCGAGGATGATGGGGACGGCGCCGCGCAGGCCGGCCCAGGACATCAGGGCCTGCTCCTGCCAGGGGATCCGGAAGGGCAGCAGGCTGACCAGGACCTCCATGGGCCGCGCGACCACCGTCAGGACGAGGCCGATGACGACGGCGGGCCAGAAGTCGCGGACGAGTTCGTGCGGGGTGACGAGCAGGCCGAGCAGGACGAACATGCCGATCTGCGCGATCCAGCCGAGCCCCTCGGCGAAGCCGCGGTTCGCGGGCGCGTGGGGCAGCTTGGCGTTGCCGAGGATCATCGAGGCCAGGTAGACGGCGAGGAAGCCGGAGCCGTGGGCCATGGCGCCGGCGGCGTAGGCGACGACGGCGATGGCCATGACGGCGATCGGGTACAGGCCGGAGGCGGGCAGGGCCACGTGCCGCAGCCCGTAGGAGCCGACGAAGCCGACGGCGAGGCCGACGGCGACGCCGATGGCGAGTTCGAGGGCTATCTCGCCGACGAGGAGGTACCAGTGCTCGACGGGTCCGGCGGTGGAGAAGGCGACGACGAGGATGACGACGGGGGCGTCGTTGAAGCCGGACTCGGCCTCCAGGACACCGGTGACCCGTGAGGGGAGGGGCACCTTGCGCAGGACGGAGAAGACCGCGGCGGCGTCGGTGGAGGAGACGACGGCGCCGATGATCAGGGCCTGCCGCCAGTCGAGGCCGACGAGGTAGTGGGCGCCGGCGGCGGTGACGCCGACGCTGACGGCGACGCCGACGGTGGAGAGGACGACCGCGGCGGGCAGCGCCGGCTTGATCTCCTTCCACTTCGTGCCGAGACCGCCCTCGGCGAGGATCACGACGAGGGCGGCGTAGCCGATGACCTGCGTCAGTTCCGCGTTGTCGAAGGCGACGTTGCCGATGCCGTCCTGGCCGATGGCGACGCCGATGCCCAGGTAGAGCAGCAGGCTGGGGAGCCCGCTCCGGGAGGAGATCCGCACGGCCGCGACGGCCACGAGCAGGACGAGGGAGCAGACGAGCAGGAGTTCGTTGAGCTGGTGGACAGTCAGTGGCCGTTCCTTCCCCTCACGTGCGGCTGGATCGTTCCTCCAGCGGCCGGTACTTCGTTACCTTACCTAATCTTTAACGCTTTCTTGACGCCTCCTTTGCCTCTCCTCGCTCACCAGTACGGTCCTCTTCCTGACACCGCGTCCGGGCCGCTCGGACGCTGCGCCTAAGGTTGCTCCCGTACTCCAGGACCACCCTGCCCCTCGAAGGACAGCGATGCCCTCCAACACGACCGCGCCCCCCGACAAGAAGACCGCCAAGAAGAAAGGGCGGCGCGCCCGCCTGCTCCTCCTCGCCCTGGTCCTCGCACTGGTCGTGGGCATCGGCTTCGGCGGGTACTGGGGGGTCAGCACCGTCCGGGCCTCGTTCCCGCAGACGACCGGCGAGATCCGCCTCGACAACCTCTCCGCCGACGTCGAGGTGAAGCGGGACGCGAACGGCGTCCCGCAGGTCTACGCCGACAACGAGACGGACCTCTTCCGCGCCCAGGGCTACGTCCAGGCGCAGGACCGGTTCTACGAGATGGACGTCCGCCGGCACGTGACCGCGGGCCGGCTCTCCGAGATGTTCGGCGAGAGCCAGGTCGACACCGACGCCTTCCTGCGCACCCTCGGCTGGCGCCGCGTCGCGCAGGAGGAGTACGACAAGGTCCTGTCCCCGGAGACGAAGAAGTACCTCCAGGCGTACGCGGACGGCGTCAACGCCTACCTGAAGGACCGCGCCCCGAAGGACGTCTCCGTCGAGTACGCGGCGCTCGCCCTCACCGGCGACTACGCGATCGAGCCGTGGACCCCGGTCGACTCGGTGGCCTGGCTCAAGGCCATGGCCTGGGACCTGCGCGGCAACATGCAGGACGAGATCGACCGCTCGCTGATGACGAGCCGGCTGAGCGCGAAGCAGATCAAGCAGCTGTACCCGGAGTACCCGTACGCGCTCCACCAGCCGATCGTCGACAAGGGCGCGGTCGGCGACGACGGAAAGTTCGACCCGAAGGCCGACGCGACCGAGGGCGACGGGACCGAGGGCGACGGGACGACCACCGGCGACACCCCGGGCGCGGGCACCGGCGGTACCGGTTCCTCCGGTTCCTCCGGTTCCTCCGGTGGTGTCTCCTCCCAGCTCGGCGCGCTCTCCGAGGTGCTCGACACCGTCCCCGCCCTGCTCGGCCCCAACGGCAACGGCATCGGCTCGAACTCCTGGGTCGTCTCCGGGCGGCTCACCACCTCCGGCAAGCCGCTGCTCGCCAACGACCCGCACCTCGCGCCCCAGCTGCCGTCCCTCTGGTACCAGATGGGCCTGCACTGCCGCTCTGTCTCGGCGACCTGCCGCTACGACGTCGCCGGCTACACCTTCTCCGGCATGCCCGGCGTGATCATCGGCCACAACGACAAGATCGCCTGGGGCCTCACCAACCTCGGCGCCGACGTGACCGACCTCTACCTGGAGAAGATCGGCCCCGACGGCTACCTCGTCGACGGCAAGGTCAAGCCGTTCACCAGCCGCGAGGAGACCATCAAGGTCGCCGGCGGCGCCGACCGCACGATCACCGTCCGGTCCACCGGCCACGGCCCGCTCGTCTCCGACCGCTCCTCCGAGCTGGAGACGGTCGGCCAGAAGGCCCCCGTCGGCAACGCCGCCCCCGACCGCGGCACCGGCTACGGCGTCTCCCTCCAGTGGACCGCCCTCCAGCCGGGCCGGTCGATGGACGCGATCTTCGCGATCGACCGCGCCAAGGACTTCACCGCCTTCCGGGCCGCCGCGAAGAACTTCGAGGTCCCGTCCCAGAACCTGATCTACGCCGACACCGACGGCCACATCGGCTACCAGTCGCCCGGCAGGATCCCGCAGCGCTCCAAGGGCGACGGCACCCTGCCCGCGCCCGGCTGGGACTCCTCGTACAAGTGGAAGGGCTACATCCCCTTCGAGAAGCTGCCCTACGAGTACGACCCGGCGCGCGGCTACATCGTCACCGCCAACCAGGCCGTGATCGACGAGAAGGCCTACCCCGACCTGCTCACCGAGGACTGGGGCTACGGCTCGCGCAGCCAGCGGATCAACGACCTCATCGAGTCGAAGACCAAGGACGGCGGCAAGATCTCGTCGGACGACATGCGGACCATGCAGACGGACAATCGCAGCGAGATCGCCACCCTGCTCAACCCGCTGCTGCTGAAGATCGACATCTCCGACCCGTACGTCCGCGAGGCGCAGAAGCTCCTGGAGGGCTGGGACTACACGCAGGAGCCCGACTCGGCCGCCGCCGCCTACTTCAACGCGGTCTGGCGCAACGTCCTCAAGCTCGCCTTCGGCAACAAGCTGCCCAAGGAGCTGCGCGCCGAGGGCGACTGCATCAGCGTCCGCCCGGCCGAGGCCACCGGCCCGGTCGACGAGCAGAACAAGCTGGTCCGCGAGTGCGGCGAGCGCGACCCCGACTCCGCGCAGCCGGACGGCGGCGACCGCTGGTACGAGGTGGTCCGCCCGCTCCTCAAGCAGGAGAAGAACGAGTGGTGGACCACCCCCGGCAACCGGCTCGACCCCGCCACCGAGACGCGTGACCAGCTGCTCGCCCGCGCCATGAAGGACGCCCGCTGGGAGCTGACCGCCAAGCTCGGCAAGGACGTCTCCACCTGGAGCTGGGGCCGGCTGCACCAGCTGACCCTGAAGAACCAGACCCTCGGCACCGCCGGACCCGGCGCCGTGCAGCAGCTCCTCAACCGCGGCCCGTGGAACCTGGGCGGCGGCGAGGCGGCCGTCGACGCCACCGGCTGGAACGCGGCCGGCGGCTACGAGGTCATCTGGGTGCCGTCGATGCGGATGGTCGTGAACGTCGGCGACTGGGACAAGTCCCGGTGGGTCAACCTGACCGGCGCCTCCGGCCACGCCTTCCACTCGAACTACACGGACCAGACGGACGCCTGGGCGAGGGGCGAGCTGTACGACTGGGCCTACGGCAAGGCGGCGGTCGACGCGACGGCGAAGGACACGCTCACGCTGAAGCCCTGATCAGGGGCCGAAGCGGGTGACCCCCTCCGGGGTCACCACCGCGTGCACGGGGTGGTCGTGCGGTTCCTCCGGGACCCGGGCGACCACCTCGTCCGCGTAGAGGAGCACCACCAGGGCCGGATCCACGCCCGCGCGTGCGAGCCGGGCGAGGACCCGGTCGTACGAGCCGCCGCCCCGCCCGAGCCGCATCCCGCGCCCGTCGGCGGCGAGACCGGGCAGCAGTACGGCGTCGGCGGCGCACACCGCCTCGGGGCCGAGCCGGGGCCCGGTCGGTTCGAGCAGGCCGCGGCCGGCCTTCGCCAGCGCCTCCCGTCCCTCGTACGCCGCCCAGTCCAGGTCGTTGTCGGGCAGCAGGACGGGGAGCAGGACCCGCACCCCGCGCGCGTGGAGGGCGTCGAGCAGCGCGCGCGTGCCCGGTTCGCGGCCGACCGACACGTAGGCGGCGACGGTGTCCGCCCCGGCGAGTTCGGCCAGTTCCATTCCGTTCCGGGCGAGGGCCTCGGCCGTCTCCACGAGGAATTCGGGGGCCAGTGCGGCACGGGCGGCCAGAAGTCGGCTGCGCATCACGGTCTTTTCCGACATCTCCGGTGTCATGGCGACTCTCTGTGCGTACGTGAAATTCTCGTAACTGCCTTTATGCCAAGAAAGTTAACCGAAGTCACATCTTCTTCTCATTACGAACGACTAAGGTTCTCCGCATGAATCAGTCGCTCCCCAGGCTCGGCCGGATCAGCAAGGCTGTCATCCCCGCCGCCGGTCTCGGCACCCGCTTCCTCCCGGCGACCAAGGCGACGCCGAAGGAGATGCTGCCGGTCGTCGACAAGCCGGCCATCCAGTACGTCGTCGAGGAGGCCGTCGCGGCCGGACTCTCGGACGTCCTGATGATCACCGGCCGGAACAAGCGTCCCCTGGAGGACCACTTCGACCGGAACTACGAGCTGGAGGAGGCCCTGATCCGGAAGGGCGACGACGAACGCCTCTCCAAGGTCCAGGAGTCCAGCGACCTGGCCACCATGCACTACGTCCGCCAGGGCGCCCCGCGCGGCCTCGGCCACGCCGTGCTCTGCGCCGCCCCGCACGTCGGCGACCAGCCCTTCGCGGTGCTCCTCGGCGACGACCTGATCGACCCGCGCGACCCGCTGCTCGCGCGGATGGTGGAGGTCCAGGAGCGGGAGGGCGGCAGCGTCATCGCCCTGATGGAGGTCGAGCCCTCGCAGATCCACCTCTACGGCTGCGCGGCGGTCGAGGCGACCGCCGACCCGGACGTCGTGAAGGTGACGGACCTGGTCGAGAAGCCGGGCCCGGGCGAGGCGCCCAGCAATTACGCGATCATCGGCCGTTACGTACTGGATCCGGCCGTCTTCGACACGCTGCGGGAGACCGAGCCGGGCCGCGGCGGCGAGATCCAGCTGACCGACGCGCTGCAGAAGCTCTCCTCCGACGAGAAGATCGGCGGCCCGGTGCACGGCGTCGTGTTCAAGGGGCGCCGCTATGACACCGGCGACCGCGGGGACTACCTGCGTGCCATTGTCAGACTCGCGTGCGAACGTGAAGATCTGGGACCGGACTTCCGGGCCTGGCTCCGGAGATACGTCAGCGAGGAGATGTAGCACCTTGAGCAGCAGCGCGGCACCGTCGCCGTCCCACGACGGGCACGACGGGCATGGGCACGGGCACGACCACGGGCACGACCACGGGCACGACCACGGGCACGACGCCGCGGACCCCTGCGCGGGCCCGGCCCGCGGCCTGTGGTCGGTGGACGAGCACCTCGCCGACATCCTCGCGACGGTCGCCCCGCTCGAACCGATCGAGCTGCAACTCCTCGACGCCCAGGGCTGCGTCCTCGTCGAGGACGTCACGGTGCCGGTCGCGCTGCCCCCCTTCGACAACAGCTCCATGGACGGGTACGCGGTCCGGGTCGCCGATGTCACCGGCGCCACCGAGGAGTTCCCCGCCGTCCTCACCGTCATCGGCGACGTCGCCGCGGGGGCCGGCGGCCTGCCGGAGGTCGGCCCCGGCGAAGCCGCCCGGATCATGACCGGCGCCCCGCTGCCGCCCGGCGCCGAGGCCGTCGTCCCCGTCGAGTGGACCGACGGCGGCACGGGCGGGGGCGCGGCCACCGGCATGACCGCCGCGAGCGCCTCCCCCGAGGGAGCCGGCGGGGAGGTCAGGGTCCACCGGGCCGCCGGGGCCGGCGCCCACGTCCGCAGGGCGGGCAGCGACGTGCGGGCCGGGGAGCTCGCCCTGGAGGCGGGCACGGTCCTCGGGCCGCCGCAGATCGGCCTGCTGGCCGCGATCGGCCGGGGCACCGTGAAGGTCCGCCCCCGCCCCCGGGTCGTCGTCCTCTCCACCGGCAGCGAGCTCGTCCAGCCCGGCGAGCCGCTGGGCGAGGGCCAGATCCACGACTCCAACAGCTTCGCGCTCGCCGCCGCCGCCCGGGACGCCGGCGCCCTGGCCTACCGGGTGGGGGCCGTCGCCGACGACGCGGAGTCGCTGCGCGCCGCCATCGAGGACCAGCTCATCCGGGCCGACCTGATCGTGACCACCGGCGGGGTGAGCGTCGGCGCGTACGACGTGGTGAAGGAGGCGCTGACCGCCGACGGACAGGTCGACTTCCGCAAGCTGGCCATGCAGCCGGGCAAGCCGCAGGGCTTCGGCGCGATCGGCGCCGAGCAGATCCCGCTGCTCGCCCTGCCGGGGAACCCGGTCTCTTCGTACGTCTCCTTCGAGCTGTTCGTGCGGCCCGCGATCCGCGCGCTGATGGGCGTCGAGGACCTGCACCGGCCCCGGGTGCGGGCGGTGCTCGACGCGGAGGAGGCCCTGTCGTCCCCGGCCGGCCGCCGTCAGTTCCTGCGCGGCACGTACGACCGGGAGACGGGCGCCGTCGCACCCGTGGGCGGTGCCGGTTCCCACCTGATCGCGGCCCTCGCGCACGCGGACTGCCTGATCGTGGTCCCGGAGGAGACGGAGAGCGTGGAGCCGGGCGCCGAGCTGGAAGTGGTCCTCCTCGGCTGAGGGGGCGACGCTGGGGGTACGGTGTCGTCCTTCACACAGCGACCGGGAGTGTCACGGCCATGAGCACGCAGCAAGGTCTCACCCACATCGACGAGGCGGGCGCGGCCCGCATGGTCGACGTATCGGCGAAGGACGTCACGTCCCGCACCGCCCGCGCCAGCGGACGGGTCCTCGTCTCGCCGCGCGTGATCGAGCTGCTGCGCGGCGAGGGCGTCCCGAAGGGCGACGCGCTCGCCACCGCCCGCATCGCCGGGATCATGGGCGCCAAGAAGACCCCGGACCTCATCCCGCTCTGCCACCCGCTGGCCGTCTCGGGCGTCACGCTGGACCTGGCGGTCACGGACGAGGCGGTCGAGATCCTGGCGACGGTGAGGACCACGGACCGCACGGGCGTCGAGATGGAGGCCCTCACGGCGGTCTCGGTGGCGGCCCTGACCGTCGTCGACATGATCAAGGCGGTCGACAAGGGCGCGGTCATCTCCGACGTACGGGTGGAGGAGAAGACGGGCGGCAAGTCGGGCCACTGGACGAGGGCCGAGGCGTGACGGGCGCGGGCCGGGTGGCCGGAGCGCACGGGCACGGGCACGGGACGGCGCCGGTCCCGGCCGAGGCCTACCGCGCGCTGGTCGTCACCGCCTCCAACCGGGCGTCGGCCGGGGTGTACGAGGACAAGGGCGGTCCGCTGATCGCCGAGGGCCTGACGCGGATGCGCTTCGCCGTGGACGGCCCGCAGGTCGTCCCGGACGGGGCGCCCGTGGAGGCGGCCCTGCGCGCCGGGGTCGCCGCCGGGTACGACGTGATCGTCACCACCGGCGGCACGGGCATCTCGCCCACCGACGAGACCCCGGAGGCGACCCGCCGGGTCCTGGAGCGGGAGGTCCCGGGCATCCCGGAGGCGATCCGCGCGTACGGCCGCGAGAAGGTGCCGACGGCGGCGCTCTCGCGCGGTCTGGCCGGGGTCGCGGGCGGCACGCTGATCGTGAACCTGCCGGGGTCCCCGGGCGGGGTGCGCGACGGGCTCGCCGTCCTGGAGCCGCTCCTGCGCCATGCCGTCGACCAGATCCGCGGCGGCGACCACCCGAGAGCGTCGTGATCCCGTCCTGGCCGGTGGTCCTCGTCGACGGCGAGGTGCTGCTCCGACCGATAAGGATGCGCGACCAAGCGGCCTGGCGGGAGGTGAACCGGCGCAACCGCGAGTGGCTGCGGCCCTGGGAGGCGACGGTCCCGCCGGCGCCGCCGGGCGCTCCCGTCGCGCAGCGGCCCACGTTCCGTCAGATGGTGCGCCACCTGCGGTCGGAGGCGAACGCCGGCCGGATGCTGCCGTTCGTGATCGAGTACCGGGGGCGGCTCGTGGGCCAGTTGACGGTGGCCGGGATCACCTGGGGCTCGATGTGCTCGGGACACGTGGGGTACTGGGTGGACAACGAGGTGGCCGGGCGCGGGGTGATGCCGACGGCGGTCGCGCTCGCCGTCGACCACTGCTTCCGCGTGGTCGGGCTGCACCGCATGGAGGTGTGCATCCGTCCGGAGAACGGGCCGTCGCGCCGGGTGGTGGAGAAGCTCGGTTTCCGCGAGGAGGGGCTGCGGCCCCGCTATCTCCACATCGACGGCGCGTGGCGGGACCACCTGGTGTTCGCGCTGACGGCGGAGGAGGTGCCGGAGGGGCTCCTGAGGCGCTGGCACCACGAAAGAATGCAATAAGTGTTCGAATTTATTCGCCAGTTGGCGCCAATCGATCTGAACAATCACAAAAAAGTTCAGTGATATCAGCCAGATCGTGCGACACACCGGGCCAATTGGCCGATGCGTGTTACAGAACCCCTCTACCGTGTGAGGCGTGAGCAGCAGCGGCCTCATCTACGCAGTCATCGTCGGGGCCTGGGCCGCCTACTTGGTGCCGATGTGGCTCCGCAGGCAGGACGAGCTGAACGAAGCCCGTCCGACGGAACGCTTCAGCACCGCCATCCGGCTGCTTTCCGGACGGGCGGGCATGGAGCGCCGGTACGCCAAGGAGCTCAAGGAGCGGGACCGTACGGCCCAGGGACCGACGCCCGACGTGGACCCGGACGCGGAGACCGAGCATCTGAGCTCGGTCGACGTCCGGGCCTTCTCCGCGCCCGCGGCCAGGACGGAAGCGCGCCTGGAACTCCCGGAACCCGAGCCGGAACCGGCACCCGACCCCGCGCCGGCCCGCCCCGCCCCGGGCGCCGCCGAGCGCGCCCGCCGGGGCAAGGTCCTCGCCCGGCGCCGCCGGACCACGACGCTCCTCTTCGCCGCCTTCACCCTCGGCGCGGTCGTCGCGGCCGTCGGCGGCGTCGCCTTCCTGTGGGCCCCGGCGGTCCCGGCCCTGCTCCTCAGCGCGTACATCGTGCACCTGCGGATCCAGGAGCGACGGCGCTTCGTGTACGTGATGGACCGGCGCCGCGCCGAAGCGGCCGCCGCCCGTCTGCGCGAGAGTCGCCGTCCGGCTCCGACCCCGGAGCCGGAGGCCGACCCGGCCCCGGCGGTCCCGGCGGTCTCCCCGCAGGAGGCGGACCGGCGCGCCCTGGTCGAACAGACCGACCACGCGGAGTGGGTGGACCAGCAGCGCGAGCGCGGCCCGGCCCGCGGCGACAGCTGGGAGCCGGTCCCGGTGCCGCTCCCCACGTACGTCACCGCCCCGGTCGCCCCGCGCGCCACGAGCGGCATCGACATCACGGACCCGGAGACCTGGAGCGCGGCCCGCTCCTCCACGGCGGCCGACCCGACCCCCGCCACGCCCCCGGCCCCCCGCCAGCGCACCGCCCAGCCCCGCCGCGGCCGCGACCACGGCCGCACCCCGCTCTTCGACCAGTACGCGGACGACGACCGCCCCCGAGCGGCCAACGAATGACCCCGCCCGGGGGCCCGCGACGGCCCCCGGCTGACCTGGGGCGGAAGCGATTTTTGTTCTTCCCGATCGGGATGCTAATGTTTCACACGTCGCAAGGGCCTGTGGCGCAGTCTGGTAGCGCACCTCGTTCGCATCGAGGGGGTCTGGGGTTCAAATCCCCACAGGTCCACAGACACGGAGATCCCGTCCGATCGCAAGATCGGGCGGGATCTCTGCTTTCCCGGGGTACGGCGTGCCGGCCCGCGCCTGTTGAGCGCGGGTCAGCGGCGGCCTCAGGCCAGGGGCTTCGCGAAGCAGCGGCTGTTGGGGTAGTCGCGGTAGTGGCCGAACTTGGTGCAGGGTTCGTAGCCGCTGGAGGCGTAGAGGGCGATGGCCTCCGGCTGGGCGGTGCCCGTTTCGAGGACCATGCGGGTGCGGCCGGCCGTGCGGGCGTCGGATTCCAGGGCCGCGAGGATGCGGCGGGCCAGGCCCAGGCCGCGGGCCTCGGGTATCACGTACATGCGCTTGAGCTCGGCGTCGCCGTCCGCGTAGCCCTCGTCGTTCGCGTCCTGCGTGCGCCAGCCGCCCGTGGCGACCGGGCGGCCCTCGGGGTCGTACGCGAGGAGGTAGAGGCCCCGGGGCGGGACGAACATGCCGGCGTCCAGCGGTGTGACGTCGCCCTCGTCGTCGTAGCGGGCGGCGTACTCGGCCTGCACCGCGCCGTCGAGTTCGACGGCGTCGGGGTGGTCATAGGGCGTGGGCTGGATGTTCATGCAGTGGATCGTACATGTATGCGGAAGTCGGGTGTCGGTATTCTCCCGGGATGCTCACCGTGACCTCCGTGAATGTCAATGGCCTCCGTGCCGCCGCCAAGAAGGGCTTCGTCGAGTGGCTGGCCGGCACCTCCGCCGACGCCGTCTGCCTCCAGGAGGTGCGCGCCGAGGAGGCGCAGCTGCCCGCCGAGGTGCGGACTCCCGAGGGCTGGTTCACCGTCCACGCCCCCGCCGCCGCCAAGGGCCGCGCCGGCGTCTCCCTCTACACCCGCCGCGAGCCCGACGCCGTGCGCGTCGGCTTCGGGTCCGCCGAGTTCGACGCGAGCGGCCGGTACGTCGAGGCCGACCTGCCCGGCGTGACCGTCGCCAGCCTCTACCTGCCCTCCGGCGAGGTCGGCACCGAGCGCCAGGACGAGAAGTACCGGTTCATGGGCGAGTTCCTGCCGTACCTGAAGGACCTCAGGAACCGTGCCGCCGCCGACGGGCGCGAGGTCGTCGTCTGCGGCGACTGGAACATCGCCCACCGCGAGGCCGACCTCAAGAACTGGAAGGCCAACCGGAAGAACGCCGGCTTCCTGCCCGAGGAGCGCGAGTGGCTCTCCCGGGTGCTCGACCCGGGCGACGGCGGCTACGTCGACGTCGTGCGGGAGCTCCACCCCGAGCAGGAGGGGCCCTACTCCTGGTGGTCCTACCGCGGGCGCGCCTTCGACAACGACAGCGGCTGGCGGATCGACTACCAGATGACCACTCCCGGGCTCGCCGCCAAGGCCGTCAAGGCGCACGTCGAGCGGGCCGCGACCCACGGCGAGCGGTGGAGCGACCACGCCCCCGTGACCGCCGTCTACCAGTTGTAGTCCCGTTCCGCCCCGGTCCCGTCTCGTCGTGCTCGACGCGTGCCGCATCCTGCGCTCGGAGGGACACGACGTCCCGATCCCGCTGCTCACCGCCCGCAGCGCCGAGGAGGACGTGCTCCTCGGTCTCGGCCTCGGTGCCGACGACTGCCTCACCGAGCCCCACGGTCGCCCGGCAGGTCGTGGCGGGCCGTCACGGGGCCTGCGGAGTGCGGGGTCAGCAGGGGAGGCGGGACCCGTAACCGTTCAGCAGGCTGTCCTTGATCCAACCCGAGACGCCGGTGGTGTCGTCCCGGACGTGCGACCACGTGCCGTCCTGGCCGGCCACCCAGCAGTGCAGGGTGAGGGCGTGGCTCGCCTGCGCCTGGCCGAGCGAGCCGCACTCGGTCGTCGGGCCGGTGCGGATGTTCACGCCGTCCGTGTTCGTGCCGCCGGCGCGGTCGTCCTGGTTCGACCAGCCGGGGTTGTGGCAGGCGGTCGCGCCCTCCGGCGCGGCCACCGCCGTCGTGGCCGGCAGGACGAGGCCGCCGGTGGCCACTACGGCGCCGACGGCCACCGCGGCGAGCTTCGTCCGAAGACGCATCGACAGACGCATCGATCTCTCCTGAACTCCTGGGCGTTCCCGTCCGGCGCTGCGCCGGACGGGCCGGTCCGTTCGAGTGCGGAGAAAGAATTGCCCGACGGAGAGAATCCGTTCAATGGAAGGGCGCGGTGACGGCTGTTTTCCGGCGACGCTTTTCCGACGGGGCCGGGGAGGCGTTTCAGGACGGTGGCACGGGATTCCGGAAACCTTCCGCCTCCTCCGGTCGCCGGCGTTCCGGAGCCGTGACGGGGAGAGGAGAACGGGGCGATGGAACTCCGGTCTGCCGGATCTCCCGATTCCGGCCCGGGGGAAACGGCGGGAAGCGGCCATCGGGGCGTGGGGCGGGCCCCCGGCCAGGTTGGCCGTTTCCCGAGGCTGCGTCGGTCAGGTGCCGGACGGGGTCACCGTCGGCTCCAGCCGGCTCTCCCGTACCGCCGGCCAGAGCCCCGCGAGCATCCCGATCACCGGCGTCGCCCACACCGGGACGACCGTCGGCCGGCCCCGCCCAGCGCGTACGCGGCGGTGATCGGCGCCCCGAGGACGGTCCCGCCGAGCCCGCCGATCCCGGTCCCGTCGCCCCCGCCGCAGCCGGTCGGCGCGAGGCGATGACCGCCGCCGCGGCCGGCAGTGCCCGGTTCGTCCTCGTCGGTCTCATCGGTCCTCCCGTTCCCCGGTGGGTGCGGCGACCGTGGGACGGAGGTGATGAAGGGCTCTTGAAGAACCCGTCAGGCGATCATGAGCCCGGTTCGCCGGGGTTCAGCCGCCGGTCGAGCGCCATCGACAGCTCGGCCTCCACCACGCTCTTGGCGAGCGGGCGCAGCCTGTCCAGGTCGTCCTCGGCCGTGTGGGCGCGCAGGAGTTCGGCGAAGAGCGCGGCGAGGGCGTCGGCGTGCTCGCGGACGCGGGCGCCCGCCTTGAGGACCTCGGCGAGCGGGACGCCCTCCCGGACCAGGGCGGCGGAGACGTCGAGCAGCCGGCGGCTGATGTGGATGATCTCCTCGCCGTCGGTGACGAGGTAGCCGAGGTCGAGCGCGGCGGCGAGGTTCTCGGCGGTGACCTCGCCGGCGAAGTGGTCGGCGAGCTCCTCGGGGGTGAGGCGGACCGGCTCCTCCTCGGAGGGGGCGGGGAGGGCGAGGACCTCGCGGACGCCCCGGCCGCTCTCGAAGGCGGTGGTGAGGTCGGCGATGCCGTTGAGGGTGTGGCCGCGCTCCAGGAGGGCGGCGATGGTGCGCAGCCGGGCCAGGTGGTTGTCGTCGTACCAGGCGATCCGGCCCTCGCGGCGGGGCGGCGGGATCAGTCCGCGCTCGCGGTAGAAGCGCAGGGTCCGCACGGTGATGCCGGCGGCGGCGGCCAGCTCCTCCATGCGGTACTCGCGGTGCGCGGGTGCGCCGTCGCCCGCGCCGCCGTTCGGCGCCTCGCGCGGGCCGTGCTGTGCGCCCGTATCGGGACGTGATCCTTCTGCCACAGCGGCCAGCCTATGGTGTACCGCCGGTAACTTTCCCTCGCCGTACCCCTACCGCTCGGTAAGGAGCTGCTCTACAGTCCAACCGTGCCAGTGATTGCTGGCGGAATCTTGGCCGGGCGCGCGGGAGGCGGCATGGCGAAGCACGAGCACGTACGGGTGGCGGTGATCGGGGCGGGATTCGGCGGCATCGGGGCCGCCGTCCGGTTGCGCCGCGAGGGGATCACCGACTTCGTCGTCCTGGAGCGGGCCGACTCCGTGGGCGGCGCCTGGCGCGACAACAGCTACCCCGGCTGCGCCTGCGACGTCCCCTCCCACCTCTACTCCTTCTCCTTCGCGCCCAACCCGGACTGGCCCCGGACCTTCTCCGGGCAGCGCCACATCCGCGCCTACCTGGAGCACGTCGCGGACACCTTCGGGATCCGTCCGCACCTCCGGCTCGGCCATGAGATGCTCGAGGCGCGGTGGGACGCGGAGGCGCTGCGCTGGGAGATCGAGACCAGCGGCGGCACCTTCAGCGCCGAGGTCCTCGTCTCCGCCGGCGGACCGCTCTCCGACCCGAAGATCCCCGACGTCCCGGGCCTCGCCGACTTCCCCGGCAAGGTCTTCCACTCGGCCCGCTGGGACCACGACTACGACCTCCGCGGCAAGCGCGTCGCCATGGTCGGCACCGGCGCCTCCGCCATCCAGATCGTGCCCGAGATCCAGCGCGAGGTCGGCAGGCTCACCCTCTTCCAGCGCACGCCCCCGTGGGTCATGCCCCGCATGGACCGCGCGATCAGCGGCGTCGAGCGCCGGCTGCACCGGGCGCTGCCGGTCACGGCGACCCTGCGCCGGGGCGTCCTCTGGGGCATCCGCGAGCTCCAGGTCGGCGCCTTCACCAAGCACCCGGGCGAGCTGGGCCTGGTGGAGAGGCTCGCCAAGGCCAACATCGCGCGCTCGATCAAGGACCCGGAGCTGCGGGCCAGGCTGACGCCCTCGTACCGCATCGGCTGCAAGCGGATCCTGCTGTCCAACACGTACTACCCGGCGCTCGCGCAGCCCAACGTCGACGTCGTCGCCGCCGGGCTGCGCGAGGTCCGCGGGTCGACCGTGATCGCCGCGGACGGCACCGAGACCGAGGTCGACGCGATCGTCTTCGGCACGGGCTTCCACGTCACCGACATCCCGATCGCCGAGCGCGTCGTCGGCGCCGAGGGACACACCCTCGCCGAGTCCTGGAAGGACGGGGTCCAGGTGCTGCGCGGGGCCACCGCCGGCGGCTTCCCCAACCTCATGATGATCATCGGGCCGAACACCGGCCTCGGGAACTCCTCCATGATCCTCATGATCGAGTCCCAGCTGAACTACATGGCCGACTACCTCCGCCAGCTGAACGTGCTGGGAGGTCGCACCGCCCTCGCCGTCCGGCCCTCCGCCGTCAACGCCTGGAACCGCAAGGTCCAGGCCCGGATGGAGCGGACCGTGTGGAAGGCCGGCGGCTGCGACAGCTGGTACCTCGACGCCAACGGCCGCAACACCACCCTGTGGCCGGGCACCACGGCCGAGTTCCGGCGCGAGACCCGGCGGGTCGACCTCTCCGAGTACGAGGTGATCCGCGCCCCCCGGACCGAGCCCGCCACCCGTCGTACCGCCAGGACGAAGGAGGCCGCCCAGTGAGCCGGCACCTGACCCCGCTGCCCGGGTCCCGCGCGCTCACCGCCGTCTCCGCCGACGGCTCCCCGGTCCACGTCGAGGTGTACGGCCCCGAGGGCGCGCCCGCCGTGGTCCTGTCCCACGGCTGGACCTGCTCGATCGCCTTCTGGGCCGAGCAGATACGGTCCCTCGCCGCCGACCACCGGGTCATCGCCTACGACCAGCGCGGCCACGGCCGGTCCCCGGCGCCCGCCGCGACCGGCGGCTCGGGCTACTCGACGACGGCGCTCGCCGACGACCTGGAGGCGGTGCTCGCGGCCACCCTCGGCCCCGGCGAACGGGCCGTCCTGGCCGGCCACTCCATGGGCGGCATGACGATCATGGCGGCTGCCGGGCGCCCCGGCTTCCGGCAGCACGCCGCCGCCGTCCTGCTCTGCTCCACGGGGTCCGCGCGGCTGACCGCGGAGGCCACCGTCGTACCGCTCCGGCCCGGCGGGCTGCGGAGCCGGCTGACGGCGGCCGTCCTCGGCGCGAAGGCACCGCTCGGCCCGGTCAACGCCGTGTCGAAGAGGGTCCTGAAGTACGCGACGATGGGACCGGGTTCGGCACCGGAGCGGGTCGAGGCCTGCGCGCGGATCGTGCACGCCTGCCCGCGCGGCGCCCGGTACGGCTGGTCGCAGGTCCTGGCCGGACTCGACCTCGAAGCGGGGCTGCGGGAGCTCCGGGTCCCGGCGGCCGTGCTCGTCGGCACCGCCGACCGGCTCACGCCGCCCGCCCACTCCCGTGCGATGGCGGAGGAGCTGCCGCACTGCACGGGCCTCGTCGAACTGACCGGCATCGGCCACATGACACCGGTGGAGGCCCCGGAGGCCGTCACCGCGCAGATCCGCGAACTGACCCTCACGTACCTGGGCGTGAAGGAGAACGAGGAGGCAGGGGCATGAGCAGGGTGAGCCTGGAGGGGCAGGTCGCGGTCGTCACCGGTGGGGCCCGGGGGGTCGGGGAGCTCCTCGCCCGCAAGCTCGCGGCGCGCGGCGCGCGGATCGCGCTCGTCGGCCTGGAACCGGAGCAGCTCGAGGAGGTCGCCGGGCGGCTGCCCACGGAGGCCGACTGGTGGCACGCCGACGTCACCGACCACGAGGCGATGGCCCGGGTCGCGGCGGAGGTGAAGGAGCGGTTCGGGAAGGTCGACGTCGTCGTCGCCAACGCCGGTGTGGCGGCGGGCGGTCCGTTCGTCGACTCCGACCCGGACGCCTGGCGGCGGGTCATCGAGGTCAACCTCATCGGCGGCGCCGTCACCGCCCGGGCCTTCCTGCCCGTCCTCATGGAGTCGCGCGGGTACTTCCTCCAGATCGCCTCGCTCGCCGCGATCACGCCCGCCCCGATGATGACGGCGTACTGCGCCTCGAAGTCGGGCGTCGAGGCCTTCGCGCACAGTCTGCGCGCCGAGGTCGCGTACAAGGGCGTGAAGGTCGGCGTCGGTTATCTGTCCTGGACCGACACGGACATGGTGCGGGGCGCGGACCAGGACGACGTGATGAAGGAGCTGCGGCAGCGGCTGCCGTGGCCCTCGAACCGCACGTACCCCCTGGGTCCGGCCGTCGACCGGATCGTGGCGGGCGTCGAGCGGCGCTCGGCCCATGTGTACGCCCAGGGGTGGCTGCGCGGGATGCAGTCGGTCCGCGGCTACCTGCCGGGCGTGATCGCCACGGTCGGGCAGCGCGAGATGCGGCGCTTCGAGCCGCGCCTGGGATCGGTCTCCAAGAGGCTGGTGGGCGCGGGCGGCGCGGCCGACGAGCAGGCGCGGAAGGGGAAGGTCTGAGGGTGGCCCTCACGTTCCGTGACTGATCGAAATGCGTGGGATGTCCGCTCGTGCGAGGCTGATCGAGGCCGGAGGGGCACCCCGCCCCCGGCCCTCCCTCACCCTTCTTAGGAGTGAAGTTCCATGGGTATGCAGGACCAGTTCAAGGACAAGGCGCAGCAGCTCAAGGACCAGGCCCGACAGGCCGCCGACAAGGCGAAGGGCCAGGCGTCCGAGCGTGCGACCAAGGGGCGTGAGCGCTCCGAGGAGGAGACCCGCCGGGCCCGCCAGGAGCCCCAGGACCGCATGGACCGGGAGTACGAGGCCTGAGTCGGTCCGTCCTTGAAGGAGGCGCACCCGGGACGCCGGGTGCGCCTTCGCGCGTGCAGGGACGATCTTGGCTCGTAACTCACGCGCGCCCGCCGCCGGATCTTCGTACCGTGGCGTGCATGGCCGCACTCGAGATACTCCGCCCCGACCACGCCCCCGCCCTGCTCGCCTTCGAGCGGGAGAACCGGGGGTTCTTCGCCGCGCGGGTGCCCGACCGGGGCGACGCGTACTTCGAGGAGTTCGACGACAGGCACCGGGAGCTGATCGAGGCGCAGGAGGCGGGCGAGATCCGCTTCCACGTGCTCGTCGCGGAGGGCGGGGAGATCGTCGGGCGGGTCAACCTGGTCGACGTGGACACCGGCGCGGGCAGCGCCGAGCTCGGTTTCCGGCTCGCCGAGAAGGCGACCGGGCGGGGGATCGCCACCCGGGGGGTGCGGGAGGTGTGCCGGCTGGCCGTCGAGGAGTACGGGCTCAGCCGGCTGACCGCCTTCGTGGCCCTGGGCAACGACGCGTCGCGCGCGGTCCTCGCCCGGGCCGGCTTCGGGGCCGTGGGGAGCGTGGTCCTCGACGACGGCGAACCGGGCACCGCCTACGAGTTGGACCTCGTCCTGGCCGCCGTCTAGGGCCTCCCGCCGGTCGGGCCGGGCTCCCTACGCCTCCCCGCCCCGGTCGTCCTCCGGCCGCGGCGGCAGTTTCGGGCGGGAGCGGTCCGGGAGGGACTCGTAGCGCGGGGGGCTCGCCGCCGGGGTCTCCTCCAGGAGGGCGAGGGCGACGTGGACCGCGTCGTCGAGCTGGGCGTGCCGGCCCTCGGCCCAGTCGAGGGGGGTGCGGAAGACCGCGAGGTCGGGTTCGACGCCGTGGTTCTCCAGGGACCAGCCGTACTCGGGGAACCAGGCCGCGTTCATCGGCACCGTGATCTGGGTGCCGTCGCCGAGCCGGTGGCGGCCGGTCATGCCGACGACCCCGCCCCAGGTGCGCTGACCGACGACGGGACCGAGGCCGAGGAGCTTGAAGGCGGCCGTGATCATGTCGCCGTCGGAGGAGGTGGCCTCGTCGGCGAGGGCGACGACGGGGCCGCGCGGGGCGTTGGAGGCGTAGCTGACGGGCTGGGCGTTGCGGGTGAGGTCCCAGCCGAGGATCCGGCGGGTCAGCTTCTCGATGACGAGTTCGCTGATGTTGCCGCCGGCGTTGCCGCGGACGTCGACGATGAGGGCAGGCCGGGAGACCTCCATGCGCAGGTCGCGGTTGAACTGGGCCCAGCCGGAGCCGCCCATGTCGGGGATGTGGAGGTAGCCGCAGCGGCCGGCGCTGACCTCCCGCACCACCGCACGGCGTTTGGCGACCCAGTCCTGGTAGCGCAGGGGGCGCTCGTCGATGAGCGGGACGACGGCGACGCGGCGGGCGCGTCCCTCTCCCTCGGCGGGGACGAAGGTGAGCTCGACGGTGGTGCCGCCGGTGCCGGAGAGCAGCGGGTACGGGCCGCTGACCGGGTCGACGGGCCGGCCGTCGACGTGGGTGAGGACGGCGCCCTCGCGGATGCCGGTGCCGGCGAGCGGGGAGCGGGCCTTGGAGTCGGAGGACTCGCCGGGCAGGATGCGCTTCACGGTCCAGCCGGCCTCGCGGGGCACGAGGTTGGCGCCGAGCAGGCCCATCGGCCGCTGGTAGTGCGGTGGTCCCTCGTTGCGGCGGGCGGGGGTGACGTACGCGTGCGAGGTGCCGAGTTCGCCCATCACCTCGCGCAGCAGGTCGGCGAACTCGTCGGGGGAGGAGACCCGTTCGACGAGGGGGCGGTACTGGTCGAGGACGGCCGTCCAGTCGACCCCGCCCATGTCGGGTTCCCAGAAGTAGGCGCGGACGATCCGGCCGGCCTCGTCGAAGGCCTGCCGCCATTCGGCGCCGGGGTCGATCTCGTGCAGGATGCGCCGCAGGTCCAGGTAGACGGTGGAGTCGCCGTCCCCGGGCTCGGTGGCGGGCACGGCCCGCAGTTCGCCCTCGTCGGCGACGACGAGCCGGGTGCCGTCGCCGCTGACCGCGAACCAGTCGAGGTCCTTGGCGAGTTCGCTCTTGCGGGCCTTGGTGATGGAGAAGTGCTCCAGGGTGGGCTTGCCGGAGGTGTCGGCGGGGTTGGCGAAGGTCTCGCCGAGCGCGCCCGAGATGGGCCAGCGCAGCCAGACCAGGCCGCCGCCGCTGACCGGGTGCAGCGCCGAGTACTTGGAGGCGGCGACGGGGAAGGGCGTGACCCGGTCGGGGAGCCCCTCGATCTCGACGGTGACCGTGCCGTCGCCGGTCTCGGTGTCGTCGTCGGCGGGGTCGAGGCCGCCGGCCGCCGGGCGCCCGTCGGGGAGCAGCGCGAAGGGGGAGGGCGTGGCGGAGGAGAGCGGCACGAGGTAGGGGCGGCAGCCGAGCGGGAAGGACAGGTCGCCGGTGTGCACGTCGTACACCGGGTCGAAGCCGCGCCAGGAGAGGAAGGCGAGGTAGCGGCCGTCCCGGGTGAAGACCGGGTTCTCGTCCTCGAAGCGGCCGTTGGTGACGTCGACGACGGTGCGGGCGCCGGGGCCGGAGATCCGGGCCATCCTGATGGAGCGCAGGGAGCGGCCGATGCCGGGGTGGGACCAGGTCAGCCAGTCGCCGTCGGGGGAGAAGGCGAGGTCGCGGACGGGCCCGTTGACGGACCTGATCAGCTCGGTGACCCCGCCGTCGGACTCCTCGGTGGTGTCGAGGAGGAGGAGCCGGCCGTCGTGGGAGGCGATCGCGAGCCGCTCGCCGTCCGGGTCGGAGACCATCTCCTCGACCCGGCCGAGGTCGCCCGAGGCGAGCCTGCGGGGCGGCCGGTCGCCGCTGGCGCGCGGCAGGTAGGCGACCTCGACGGCGTCCTCGCCCTCGGCGTCGGTGACGTACGCGACCTGGCCGCCGCTGCCGAGCATCTCGGGGAGCCGGACGCGGACGCCGGGGGTGTCGACGATGGTGCGGGCGGGGCCGTCGCGGTGGGTGAGCCAGTAGAGGCTGCCGCGCACGGAGACGGCGGAGGCCCGGCCGGTCTCGTCGACGGAGACGGCGTCGACGTGGTGGGCGGCCGGCACCTGGTAGGAGCGGCGGCCGACGCGCTGGCCGCCGAGCCGCACCTCCAGCCGGCGGGGGCGGGAGTCGGCGGTGAGGGCGTCGACGATCCACAGCTCGCCCGCGCACTGGTAGACGACCCGGTGGCCGTCGCTGGAGGCGTGCCGGGCGTAGAAGTCGTCGTGGTCGGTGTGGCGGCGCAGGTCGGTGCCGTCGGGGAGGCAGGAGTAGAGGTTGCCGACGCCCTCGTGGTCGGAGAGGAAGGCGATCCGGCCGTCGACGACCATGGCGGAGTCGAGGTGGCCGCCGATGTCGGGGAGCAGCCGTTCCCCGTGGAGCCAGAGGCGGCCGGTGGCGCCGCCCAGGTACCGCTTCCAGGCGGCCGGTTCGTGCGGCGGCTTGCCGGTGAGGAGGAGGGTGCGGCGCTCGGCGCCGTCTCCGCAGACGGCGGGGTCGTCGGTGAGGGCGATGTCCGAGACGGGGCCCCAGGGCTGGCGGAGGCCGGGGGAGCCGTCGGTGGGGACGGTGTAGGCCCAGGAGTAGTACGAGAAGGGCTGCCCGTGCGAGGAGACGGCGAGGATGTCGGAGCGGCCGTCCTTGTCGGGGGGCGTCCAGCCGCAGACCCGGGTGTCGGTGGAGCCCCAGTAGGTGAGCCGCCGGGTGGGGCCGCCCTCGACGGGGACGAGGTGGATCTCTGGGTCGAGGCTGCGCCAGTTCGTGTACGCGATGTGCCGCCCGTCCGGCGAGAAGCGCGGGTGGCCGACCCGCGTCCGGTCGACGGTGAGGCGCCAGGCCCGGCCGGGGCGGTGGCCCTCGGGGGCGAGCGGGGCGATCCACAGGTCGTCCTCGGCGGCGAAGCACAGCAGGTCGTCGTGGAGGTGCGGAAAACGGAGATACGCGACGTCGTCACTCACCTCCCCATGCTTTCCGCGCGGCGGGGGTGAGGCAACTCGTACGGGTGTGCGTCCCGGTTCGGCGTGTGGCCCAGGACACGTACGAAACCGTTTCGTTTCGCTGGGAGCGGGGGTTATCTTCGTACGGTACGAAACCGTTTCGTTCGCTTCTTCACCGGATCGGAGCCACGGCATGGCACGCACCAGACTCACTCCCGAGCGGGAGTCCGAGCTGTACGCGGCCGTGCTCGAACTCCTCCGCGAGGTCGGCTACGACGCCCTCACCATGGACGCCGTCGCCGCCCGCACGCACTCCAGCAAGGCCACCCTCTACCGCCAGTGGGGGAGCAAGCCCGAGCTGGTCGTCCGGGCGCTGCGCGCGAACAAGCCGGCCGATCTCTCCGAGATCGACACCGGCTCCCTGCGCGGCGACTTCCGGGAGCTCATGGAGCGGACCGACGACTGCCAGATGGAGAAAGACTCCGCGCTGATGCGGGGCCTGGCCCATGCCGTCCACACCCACCCCGACCTGCACCGGGCACTGCGCGAGCTGCTCATCGAACCCGAGATGAACGGCCTCGACGAGGTGCTGCACAGGGCGGTCCGCAGGGGTGAGGTCGACGCCGACAACCCGGCGCTGAAGCTCGTCCCGCACATGCTGATCGGCGCGTTCGTCGCCCGTCCGCTGATCGACGATCAGCCGGTCGACCGCGCGTTCCTCAGTGCCTACGTCGACGCCGTCGTGCTCCCCTCACTCGGCGTCTGACCCCGCTCTCCTTCTTTTGCGTTTCTCCGTTCCCTCCCCCTGACGACGAACCGCTCCGCCGTCGGGCCGGCTCCCCATGCCCTGTCCCACCCACACCGGGAGTACGCCCCCGTGGCCACGTTCCTCTACAAGCTGGGCCGCACCGCCTTCCGGCGCCGACGGCTCGTCGCCCTCCTCTGGGTGGCGCTCCTCGCGATCGCCGGCGTCGGTGCCGCCACCGCGCCCACCGCAACCTCCAGTTCCTTCTCGATCCCCGGCACCGAGGCCCAGCGCGCCTTCGACCTGCTCGAAGAACGCTTCCCGGGCGCCGGAGCCGACGGGGCCACCGCCCGCGTCGTCTTCAAGGCCCCCGAGGGCCGGAAGATGACCGACCCGGCCCACAAGGCCGTCGTCGAGGAGACCGTCGCCGCGCTCAGGTCCGGCTCGGACCAGATCGTCCAGGTCACCGACCCGTACACCGCGCACGCCGTCTCCCGGGACGGCTCCACCGCCTACGTCTCGGTCTCCTACGAGGTCAACGCCATGGAGCTGACCGACGGGACGCGCGAGGCGCTGACCCGGGCCGGTCACAACGCCCAGGGCAAGGGGCTGACCGTCGAGGTCGGCGGCGACGCCCTCCAGAGCATGCCGGAGCAGGGCGCGAGCGAGGCCATCGGCATCGTCCTCGCGGGCATCGTGCTCGTCATCACCTTCGGCTCGCTCGTCGCGGCCGGGCTCCCGCTGCTCACCGCGATCATCGGCGTCGGCATCGGCGTCTCGACGATCACCGCGCTCGCGAACGTCCTGGACCTCGGCACCACCACCTCCACGCTCGCGTCGATGATCGGCCTCGCCGTCGGCATCGACTACGCCCTCTTCATCGTCTCCCGCTACCGCGCGGAGCTCGCCGAGGGCCGCGCGAAGGAGGACGCGGCCGGGCGCGCGGTCGGCACGGCCGGCTCCGCCGTCGTCTTCGCCGGACTCACCGTCGTCATCGCCCTGGTCGGCCTGGCCGTCGTCAACATCCCGATGCTGACGAAGATGGGCTTCGCCGCCGCCGGCACGGTCGTGATCGCGGTCCTCATCGCGCTCACCCTCATCCCCGCCCTGCTCGGCTTCGCGGGCGACAAGGTCGTCAGCCGCAAGCAGCGCAGGGCCGCGAAGGACGCCGACGGCGCCGGTGACACCGCCGGGGCGGGCGACAGGCCCAACGGCGGCACCCGCTGGGCCCGCTTCGTCATCCGCCGCCCGCTGATGGTGCTGATCGTCGGCGTCCTCGGCCTCGGCGCGATCGCCGTGCCCGCCGCCTCCCTGGAGATGGGCCTGCCGGACGACGGCGTGAAGCCCACCTCCACCTCCGAACGCCGGGCGTACGACGCGCTGTCCGACGGCTTCGGCCCCGGCTTCAACGGCCCGCTGCTCGTCGTCGTTGACGGCGACAAGGCGACCGCCGACCGGACGGTCTCCACGATCAAGGGCCTCGACGGCTGGGCGGCGGTCACCCCGGCGACCCCGAACAAGGCCGGCGACGCCGCGATGATCACGGTGGTCCCGAAGGACCGGCCGTCCTCGACCGCCACCGAGGACCTGGTCCACGACATCCGCGACGCCACGGGCGACGACGTCCTCGTCACCGGCGCCACCGCGATGAACATCGACTTCTCGCAGAAGATGAACGACGCGCTCGTGCCGTACCTGGCGCTCGTCGTCGGCCTCGCCTTCGTGCTCCTGACCCTCGTCTTCCGCTCGGTCCTGGTGCCGCTCAAGGCGGCCCTCGGCTTCCTGCTCTCGGTGGTCGCGGCCCTCGGCGCGGTCGTCGCGGTCTTCCAGTGGGGCTGGCTCGGCGGCCTGTTCGGCGTCGAGCAGACCGGCCCGATCATGTCGATGATGCCGATCTTCATGGTGGGCGTCGTCTTCGGCCTCGCGATGGACTACGAGGTCTTCCTCGTCACCCGGATGCGCGAGGCGTACGTGCACGGCCAGCGGCCCGGCGAGGCGATCGTGACCGGCTTCCGGCACAGCGCCCGGGTGGTCACCGCCGCCGCGGTGATCATGATCGCGGTCTTCTCCGGCTTCATCGGCATGGACGACCAGATGGTCAAGATGATCGGCTTCGGCCTGGCCGCCGCCGTCCTCTTCGACGCCTTCGTGGTCCGCATGGCGATCGTCCCGGCCGTCCTGGCGCTCCTCGGCCGCAAGGCCTGGTGGCTGCCGAAGTGGCTGGACCGGATCCTGCCGAACGTGGACGTGGAGGGCGAGGGGCTCGCCGGGTCCGCGAACGGGACCGAAGCCGCGAAGCCGGACCTCGTGAAGGCCTGATCCCCGGCCGGTTCCGCACGGGCGCCGTCAGCGCGTCGTCACCGACGACGCGCTGACGGCGTACGTGTGCTTCAGGAAGCGCAACAGGGCGGTGGTGTCGAACTGCACGACCGTGACCCCGTCGTCCCGGTGGAGTTCGACGACCGTCTGCACCCGGCCGCACGGCCAGACGCCGATGTCGCCGCGGCGGGTCGGGGTGCGCATCCCCGTCTCCAGGACGGCGCGCGGGAAGGACCACTCGACGCCGCCCGGGAAGACGAAGCGGACGGTCGCGGGGGAGTGGCCGGGGTCGTAGTGCAGGGCCACGGGGACCGGGCGGGAGAGGGGGGCGTCGCTGATGATCCGCCCCTTGGCATGGTCGTCGATCACGTGCTCGTTTACGGCGGCCATGATGACTCCTCACCTTTTGTCCTCTTGTCTACCAATGTCCCACTCCTTCCCTACCGGTGCGCGGCGCATGCGTACGGGGAGAGAGGTGTGCGCGGTGTCACGCGGCGGGCGTGCGCGGGGTCACGCGCCGGGGTTCTGTGACCGATGCGCTCTTGCAAGCCCTTCGCAAGAGCGCTCTATCATTTCGAACGTGCATGTACCTGACGGATTCATCAACGCCCCCGTATCGGCCGCCGCCGGTGTCGTCGCCGCCGGCGCCGTCGCCGCCGGCCTGCGCGGAGCCCGCCGCGAACTGGACGAGCGGACCGCGCCCCTCGCCGGCCTCGTCGCGGCCTTCATCTTCGCCGTGCAGATGCTGAACTTCCCGGTCGCCGCCGGCACCAGCGGGCACCTCCTCGGCGGTGCGCTCGCCGCGATCCTCGTCGGGCCGTGGACCGGCGTCCTGTGCATCGCCGTCGTCCTGCTCATGCAGGGCATCCTCTTCGCCGACGGCGGCCTCACCGCCCTCGGCGTGAACATCACGGTCATGGGCGTCGCCACCGTCGTCGTCGCCTACGCCCTCTTCCGCGGCCTGGTCCTCCTCCTGCCGCGCACCCGCCGCTCGGTGACCGTCGCCTCGTTCGCCGCCGCGCTCGTCTCCGTACCGGCCGCGGCCACCGTCTTCACCCTCGTCTACGCGATCGGCGGCACCACCGACGTCCCCGTCTCCAAGGTCCTCACGGCCATGGTCGGCGTGCACGTCCTCATCGGCGTCGGCGAGGCCGTCATCACCATGCTGACCGTCGGCGCCGTCGTCGCCGTCCGCCCCGACCTGGTGCACGGCGCCCGCGGTCTGACCGCGCCGCTCAAGCTCCGCGTCGACGGCGAGCTCATCGACGTCGCTGACGTCGCTGACGTCGCCGACGTCGCTGACGTCGCCGACGCCGCCCCGGCCCCCGCCGTCCCGGCGGGCTCCCCGAAGAAGCTCTGGATCGGCGGCGTCGTCACCGCCCTCGTCCTCGCCGGCTTCGTCTCCTTCTACGCCTCCTCCAGCCCCGACGGCCTGGAGAAGGTCGCCGCCGACCAGGGCATCGACAAGAACGTCGAGGAGCACGCCTCCGCGAACTCCCCGCTCGCCGACTACGGGGTCAAGGGCGTCGAGGCCCCCCGTCTCTCCGGCGGCCTCGCGGGCGCGATCGGCGTCGGCGCCACCCTCGCCGTCGGCACCGGCGCCTTCTGGGTCGTACGCCGCCGCAAGACCGCCGCCCTGGAGGCCTGACGTGGGAGCGGGGCACGCGCACAAGCTCTACCGGCACGGGCACTCGCCCGTCCACGGGCTGCCCCCGCACACCAAGCTCGCCGCCGTCCTCGGCTTCGTCGTGGTCGTCGTCTCCACGCCCCGCGAGGCCGTCTGGGCCTTCGCCCTCTACGCCGCGCTCCTCGCGGCCGTCGCGGCGAAGGCCCGGATCCCGGCCGGCTTCCTGCTCAAGCGGCTCCTCATCGAGATCCCGTTCGTCGCCTTCGCGCTGCTCATGCCCTTCGTGGTCCCCGGCGAGCGGACGACGGTCCTCGGCCTCTCGCTGAGCGTCCCCGGCCTGTGGGGCGCCTGGAACGTCCTGGCCAAGGGCACCCTCGGCGTCGCCGCCTCCGTGCTCCTCGCCTCCACCACCGAACTGCGGGCGCTGATCCTCGGCCTCCAGCGCCTCGGACTGCCGCCGCTGCTCGTCCAGATCGCCTCGTTCATGATCCGGTACGGCGACGTCATCACCGACGAGATGCGCCGCATGTCCGTCGCCCGCCGCTCGCGCGGCTTCGAGGCGAAGGGCGTCCGGCACTGGGGCGTCCTCGCCAAGTCGGCGGGCGCGCTCTTCATCCGCTCGTACGAGCGCGGCGAACGCGTCCACCTCGCCATGGTCAGCCGCGGCTACACCGGCACCATGCCGGTCATCGACGAGGTGACCGCCACCCGCGCCCAGTGGACGTACGCCGCCGCCCTGCCGCTCTCGGCACTCCTGATCTGCATCCTGGGACGGACCCTGTGACACCTTCTCTCGAGGTCTCCGGCCTCGCGTACGCCTACCCCGACGGCCACCAGGCCCTCTTCGGCGTGGACCTGACCGTCGGGCGCGGCGAACGGGTCGCCCTCCTCGGCCCCAACGGCGCCGGCAAGACGACCCTCGTCCTCCACCTCAACGGCATCCTCACCGGCGGCGCGGGCACCGTCACCGTCGCCGGGCTGCCCGTCGGCAAGAAACACATGGCCGAGATCCGCCGCAAGGTCGGCATCGTCTTCCAGGACCCCGACGACCAGCTGTTCATGCCGACCGTCCGCGAGGACGTGGCCTTCGGCCCGGCGGCGGCCGGCGTCCGGGGCGCCGAGCTCGACGCCGTCGTCCTCCGCGCACTGGAGAGGGTCGGGATGGCGGAGTTCGCCGACCGGCCCCCGCACCACCTCTCCTTCGGGCAGCGCCGCCGGGTCGCCGTCGCCACCGTCCTCGCCATGGAGCCCGAGATCCTCGTCCTCGACGAGCCGTCCTCCAACCTGGACCCGGCCTCCCGCCGCGAGCTCGCCGACGTCCTCCGGACGCTCGACGTCACCGTCCTGATGGTCACCCACGACCTGCCGTACGCCCTGGAGCTCTGCCCGCGCTCGGTGATCCTCAGCGAGGGCGCCATCGCCGCCGACGGGCCGACCGCCGGGATCCTCGCCGACGAGGAGCTGATGGCCCGGCACCGCCTGGAGCTGCCGTTCGGCTTCGTGCCGGGCTCGGTGGTCTGACGGCCCCCGGAATCCGCCCCTCACCGGCCGCGTTGCACCATGGAGGGTCGGATCGGCGAGTGAGGAGTGGGGACGTGGACGTCCAGGGCACGGTGGCGGCGGGCTGGGAGCCCGTCAGGGACGCGTTCCTGCGCAACTTCGACCAGCGGGGCGAGCGCGGCGCGGCCGTCGCCGTCCACCACGACGGCGTCCGGGTCGTCGACCTGTGGGCGGGCGCGAAGGACGCCGACGGCACGGACCCGTGGACCGCCGACACCGCCCAGGTCGTCCGCTCGGCCACCAAGGGCGTCGCCGCCGCCGTCCCCCTGCTGCTGCACCAGCGCGGACTGCTCGACCTGGACGCCCCCGTCGCCTCGTACTGGCCCGACTTCAAGGCCCACGGCAAGGACCGGGTGACCGTGCGGCAGCTCCTCGCGCACCGCGCCGGAGTGCCCGTCCTCGACCGGCCCCTCAGCCTCGCCGAGGCCGTCGACCTGCCGACCGCGACCGGGGCGATAGCCGCCCAGGCGCCCGTCTGGGAGCCCGGCACCGCCCACGGCTACCACGCCCACACCTTCAGCTGGCTGCTCTCCGGCCTGGTCCACCGGGTCACCGGCCGCACCATCGGCCGCTGGGTCGCCGAGGAGATCACCGGTCCCCTCGGCCTCGACCTGTGGATCGGCCTGCCCGACGCCGAGGCCCACCGCGTCGGCCGGCTCGCCCCCGTCGAGGAGGTCGACCCGCCCGGCGGCGGCGCGCTCAAGCTCCGCCCCAAGCGCTCCGTCGCCGAGGCCTACCGGGATCCCGAGTCCCTCACCCGCCGCGCCTTCGGGGTCATCGACCCCCAGCCCGACGAGAACGACCCCGCCTACCGGGCCGCCGAGCTCCCCGGCTCGGCCGGTGTCGCCACCGCCCGCGCCCTCTCCCGCTTCTACGCCGCCGTCCTCGGCCCCGTCGACGGCGCCGAGCGCCTCTTCGCCCCCGCCACCCTCGCCCTCGCCCGCACCGAGGAGTCCGCGGGCCTGGACGAGGTGCTGCTCGTCGGCACGCGCTTCGGCCTCGGCCACATGCTGCACGGCCCGGCCTCCCCGCTCCTCGGCCCGTCCTCCTTCGGACACCCCGGCCGCGGCGGCTCCCTCGGCTTCGCCGACCCGGACGCGGGGATCGCCTTCGGCTACGTCACCAACGGCATGCGCAAGACGGTCACGGCCGACCCGCGCGCCCAGGCGCTGGTGCGCGCGGTCCGCTCGGCGGCACTCTGAGGCCGCCTGCGGCGAGTAGGGTCGACACGCCGGAGACGTACACAAGTCCCAAGGGGAGCAAGGCCGATGGACTCCATGCACGACACGTACGAGAAGCTGCTCGCCCTGCTCGACGAGCGCGGCGCGGCCCACCGGGTGATCGAGCACGCCCCCGAGGGCGCCACCGAGGCGGTCAGCGCGCTGCGGGGCCACGCGCTCGACCGGGCGGCCAAGTGCATCATCGCCATGGTGAAGATCGGCAAGAAGGAGAAGCGCTTCGCGCTCGTCGTCGTACCGGGCGACCGGCGCGTCGACCTCGCCGCCGTGAAGGCGCTGTACGGCGGCACGTACGTCTCCTTCGCCTCCCCGGAGATCGCCGAGGAGCTCGCCGGCTCCCCCAGCGGCACCATCCTCCCCTTCGCCTTCGACGAGCGCCTCGAACTGCTCGTCGACCCCGCCCTGTTGGCGCACCCGGAGTTCTTCTTCAACGCGGCCCGGCTCGACCGCTCGATCGCCCTCTCCACCGAGGACTACCGGGCGATCGCCGAGCCGCGCGTCGAGCGGGTGTCCACCGACTGACCGGCGGGACCGGACGACGGCCGGCGTGAGCGCGAGGACCGCCGGCCCGTCTTCCCGCCCGGGCGGCACGGGACGTGCGGCGTCAGGTGACCGCCAGGGCGTTGCGGGAGGGTTCCACGGGATGCTGGGATCGGCCCATGGACCTCAGGGAACGCTTCGGCGGATACGCGGTACTGGTCACGGGCGCGGGACGCGGCATCGGAGCGGCCACCGCCCGGCGGCTCACGGCGGAGGGGGCGCGGGTCCTCGTCACGGACGTCGACGAGGAGGCGGCCCGCGGGACGGCCGGGGAACTCCCCGGGGCGGAGGCGCTGCGCTGCGACGTCGGCGACCGGGCGTCGGTCGACGCGGCCGTCGCGCACGCGGTGAAGGCCTTCGGTCGCCTCGACGTCCTCGTCAACAACGCGCTCGGGCCCGTCGTCCCCGACCGGGACCTCTTCGAGGACGAGCCCGACGAGACCTGGGCCGTCCAGCACGACGTCACCTTCATGGGCGCCGTCCGCTGCGCCCGGGCGGCCATGCCGCACCTCGCGGCGGCCGGCGGACGCGGGGCGATCGTCACGATCGGCTCGGTCAACGCGGAGGCGGACTTCGGCGGCCACGCCTACAGCGCGGCCAAGGCGGGCCTCGCCTCCCTCACCCGCACCCTGGCGGGCGACGCGGCGCCGCGCGGGGTGCGGGTCAACCAGATCGACCCGGGCACGATCGCGACCAGGGCCTGGGCGGACCGGGAGGCCGACCTCACGGCCCTGGCCACCCGCGTCTACCCCCTGGGCCGCGTCGGCACCCCGGAGGACGTGGCGGCGGCGGTGGCCTTCCTGGCCTCCACGGACGCCGCCTGGATCACGGGCACGACCCTCCGCGTCGACGGCGGCCTGCTCGCGGTGCACACCCACTTCGGGGAGGTGCTGGGCGAGCGGCGCCCCTGAGGCGCCGCGCGGAAGGGGCCGGCGCCCCGGCGGCCGGCGCCCGGCCGACGCCGTCGGCACCCGGCGCCCGGCGCTCACCCCGCGTGCAGCATCAGCCCGATGCCCACCACCATCAGGCCCGCCGCGGCGATCCTCGGGGCGCCGAAGCGCTCCTTGAAGAAGAGGGCGCCGATGGCCGCGCCCACGATGATGGAGGATTCGCGCAGGGCGGCGATCGGAGCCAGGGGGGCCTTCGTCTGGGCCCACAGGACGAGGGCGTACGCCGCGACCGACAGGGCCGCGCCGAGGAGGCCCCGGGCCGCGTACGGGCGGAGCTGGGGGAGGAGCGCCGCACGCCGGACCCAGAGGGCGTAGGCCGGGATCGCGAGGCCCTCCAGGACCATCAGCCACCCGATGTAGCCGAGCGGCGTGCCCGAGGCGCGGACGCCGACGCCGTCCACGACCGTGTAGAGGGCGATCGACAGGCCCGTCGCGCCCGCCGCGAGCAGGGCGGGCCAGTGCGGGCGGGCGCCCTTGCCCCGGATGCCCCACAGGGCGAGGCCCGTCAGGCCCGCGGAGGCCACCGCCACCCCGAGCAGCTGCCAGCCGTCCGGCACCTCGTGGACGAAGACCGCCGCGAGGACGGTCACGGCCAGCGGGGCCGTCCCCCGCGCGATCGGATACATCTGCCCGAAGTCGCCGAGGCTGAACGAGCGCATCAGCAGGACGTAGTAGCCGACGTGCAGGAGCGCCGACGCGAGGAGGTACGGCCACGCCCCCGCCGCCGGCAGCGGCGCGAAGCACGCCACGGCCATGCCGATCAGCGCCCCGCCGCCGGAGATCAGCGTGAAGGAGAGCAACTGGTCCTTGATGCCGTGCGCGATCGCGTTCCAGCCGGCGTGCGTGACGGCCGCGACGAGGACCGCGAGCGTGACGAGCGGCGTCACGCGGCGGGCTCGCGGACGTCCACCAGCGTGCCGCCGGCGTGCGCGACCAGCGCCTTCGGGTCCATCGCGAAGACCGTGTGCGGGGTGCCCGCCGCCGCCCACACCACCGGGTGGTCGAGGACGCCCCGGTCGGCGAGGACCCGCGTCCCGGTGCGGTGCCCGAACGGCGGCACGCCCCCGATCGCGTACCCCGTCGCCTCCCGGACCGCCTTCGCGTCCGCCCGGGTCACCTTCTCGGCGTCCAGCTCCTGTCGTACCCGCTCGACGTCCACCCGGGACGCGCCGTCCACCAGGACGAGGACCGGCACCCCGTCGGCCGCGAAGACCAGCGACTTCACGATCTCCGCGACCTCGCAGCCGATGGCCTCGGCGGCCTGTCGCGCGGTCCGGGTCTCGTCCGGGAAGCGCCGGACCTCGACGTCGAGACCCGCCTCCCGCAGGGCGGCGGCGAAAAGGGGATGGGCGGCGGAAGCGGTGTCCTCGTCAGTCGTCATGGCCCGCACGCTAGTGGTCGGTGTACGGGCCACGCGAACGGGTTCCGGCGGGGGTCACCCCGCCTTCAGCACCTGCGCGACCACCGGGCCGGCCGCGTCGCCGCCGTGTCCGCCGGCCTGGACGACGGCCGCCGCCGCGAGGTCGCCGGAGTAGCCGGTGAACCAGCTGTTCGAGACGGCCTGGCCGTCGAGCTCGGCGGAGCCGGTCTTGGCGCCCTTGGGGAAGGGGACGCCGGCCATCGCCTCGGCGGCGGTGCCGTGCGTCGCCGCCGCGTTCATCATCCGGTGCAGGCCGGAGGCCACCCCGGGGGAGAGCCGGTCCGCCGTCGCGAACTCGCGGTCGTCGAGCTCCCTCGCCACCAGGTACGGCTGGAGGAAGCCGCCGTTCCGGACGGTCGCGGAGAGCGAGGCGACGTTCAGGGCGCTCATCGTGATCCTGCCCTGGCCGATGTACGAGGCGGGCGTCTCGGCCCCGGCCGACTCGGGCACGGAGCCGTCCGCCGCCTGGACGCCGATGTTCCACGTCCGGCCGATGCCGAAGGAGTCGCGGGCGGTCGCGCCGAGGGCGGTGTCCGCGACGCCCTCGTCGCTGAGCTTGCTGATCGCCTTGATGAAGGCGGTGTTGCAGGAGCGGCGGAAGGCGTCGGTGAGGGTGCCGCCGGTGATGCCGAACCTGTCGAGGTTCTGGAAGGTCCTGCCCCGCGACAGGACGTCGGGGGGACACTCGACCCGGCTGTCCGGCGTGGCCAGACCGTGCTGCATCATCATCGTCGCCGTGACGATCTTCATCGTCGAGCCGGGGGCCTGCGCCCCCATGAACGCGGTGTTGAACTCCTTGACGGGATGGTTGGCGACCGCCCGTATCGCTCCCGTCGACGGCTCGATCGCGGCCACCGAGGCCGAGCCGAACCCCTTGACCGCCTTCTCGGCCGCCGCCTGGACCCCCGCGTCGATCGTCGTCCTCAGCGTCCCCGGCTTCCCCTTGGACAGGACGAGGAGCGTGGTGTCGGCGACGGCCCCGCTGCCCGAGTCGATGTACGTCTCGACGCCGGCCGCGCCGTCGACCCTCGACCCGTACCGTCTGCGCAGCTCGGTCAGGACCGGCCCGAGCGAGGGGTACTCCTCCGCCGTCAGCTCCACGCCGTTCCGGTCGACGGCCTTCACGGGCGCGGTCTTCGCGACGCCCGTCCGCAGGGTCCCCGTCGCGGTCAGCCTCGGGTGCAGCACGGTCGGCTGCCACTTCACGAGCGGACGGCCGGTGGTCTGCCCGCGCACCACGGTCAGCTCGGAGGCGTACGACCAGTCCTTGGACACGTCCTCGTACGCGATGGTCGCCCTCACCGTGAACGGCACCCTCGCCCCGACGGCCGTCCCCGGCGTGATGACGGCCTTCGAGACCTTCACCTCCTCCCGGTAGGCGGCGATCGCGGACCCCGCCGTGACCGGGTCGTTCGTCAGCTGGGCCGCCCGTTCCGGCTCCCCGGCGGCCCAGGCCGCCAGGAAGTCCTTCGCGGCCGTCGTGACCTCGTCGGCGGTGAGCGGTCCCGTCCTCGGCGCGTCACCGGCCCGCACGCCCACGGAGGTCTCACCGCCCGTGATCCCGTTCCAGAGGTTGTAGCCCCCGTACCCCACCCCACTCGCCACGACGACGAACACGCCCCCGACGACGGCGACCTTGACCCCACTGCGCATGACGGCGATTCCCCTCCCCAGGCGGACCGACGAGTGAAGCAGCCGCGGAGTCCGCGTGTCGAGCAGCCACCGCCACATCCGTCAAACCCGCGGGCGGTGTCGGCAGTGCCCCGGAGCGGAGCCTGCCGGGAACCGGCACGGACCTTCCCGTCGTGCACGGTGACGACGAGGGCGGTCTCCTCCGACTCGCCTTCGTGGCCGAGCAGTTCGGGTACGCGGCGTACGCGAGCCTCCAACAGGGCGGGCACGGGTTCGTACCGGACCCCTGTTGGCGGGCCCGGGCGCTCGCCCGGGAGCGGTACCCGTTCGCCGACGAGGACGCCTGAGCGGGCCGGAAGCGGGCGCGAACGGGACCGGCCGCGTCCCCTCCGCGCAATTCCCCCGCTACACCCACGTCTCCAGCCACATCCGCGCCCGCCACTGGTCCAGCGGAATGGGGGTCCCGGTGTAGATGGGCCAGAAGTAGATGAAATTCCAGACGATGAGCAGGACGAGACATCCCGCCGCCACCGCGCCGAATGTCCGGCGTCTTTCCGATGAACCGCGGGGACCGATGAGCGCACCCAGCATCATGGTCACCGCCAGGCACAGGAAAGGCACGAAGACGACCGCGTAGAAAAGGAAGATGGTGCGTTCCTGGTAAAGGAACCAGGGGAGCCAGCCGACCGCGATGCCGCAGGCGATCGCGCCCGCGCGCCAGTCGCGGCGGAAGGCCCAGCGCCACAGGACGTACAGGATCGCGAAGCAGGCCGCCCACCAGAGGAGCGGGGTGCCGAGGGCCAGGACCTCCTGGGCGCACTTCCCCTCCGCGGTCGCCGGGCAGCCGTTCGTGCCGGGGGCGGGGGACTCGTAGAAGTACGAGACGGGGCGGCCCAGGACGATCCAGGACCAGGGGTTCGACTGGTAGGTGTGCGGCGAGGTGAGGCCGACGTGGAAGGTGTACACCTCGGACTCGTAGTGCCAGAGGCTGCGCAGCCAGTCCGGCAGCCAGCCCCACGTGCCGCCGCCGACCGCCCTGTCGTGGTCCGCGGCCCAGTGCCGGAAGTAGCCCTTGTCGCCGGCCAGCCAGCCGGTCCAGGTCGCCAGGTACGTCGCGAGCGCCACCGGCACCACCGACACGAACGCCGGCAGCAGGTCCTTCTTGACCACCGCGAGGTACGGGCGGACGGCGCCGGCCGTGCGGCGGCCGCCGACGTCCCACAGGACGGTCAGCAGACCGAAGCCGACCATCACGTACAGGCCGTTCCACTTGGTCGCCGCCGCGAGGCCGAGGGACACGCCGGCCGCGAGCCGCCACGGCCGCCAGCCCAGGCGCAGGCCCTCCGCGATCTCCGCGTCCGGCCGCAGCACGCCCTCCTCGTCCTCCGGGAGCGCCGCCGCGAGCCGCGCCCGCGTCCGGTCCCGGTCGAGGACGAGACAGCCGAAGGCGGCGAGCACGAAGAACATCAGCACCTGGTCGAGCAGCGCGGTGCGGCTCATCACGAAGTGCAGTCCGTCGACGGCGAGCAGCAGGCCCGCCAGACAGCCGAGGAACGTCGAGCGGAAGAGGCGCCGGCCGATCCGGCACAGCATCAGCACCGACAGGGTGCCGAGCAGCGCCACCATGAAGCGCCAGCCGAAGGGCTCGAAGCCGAAGAGCTTCTCGCCGACGCCGATCACCCATTTGCCCATCGGCGGGTGGACGACGTACCCCGGGTCGGTCGGAATCAGGACCGACCCCGGGTCCTTCAGGATCGTCTTGTCGATGTCCTTCGGCCAGGCCCCCTCGTACCCCTGGTTGATCAGGGCCCAGGAGTCCTTGGCGTAGTACGTCTCGTCGAATATCACCGCGTGCGGCTTGCCCAGGTTCCAGAACCGCAGCAGGCCCGCGACGGCCGTGACCAGGAGCGGACCGCCCCAGGCGAGGAGCCGCCACAGCCGTTCGGTGCCGCCGGGGCCGAGGCCGAGCAGCGACCACGTCCGGGCGGAGGGCCGGGTGTACGGGGGGACGAGCCGCTCGCGCAGCCCGATGGGCGCGGTGCCCGGGGCCGGCGGCGCGTAGCCGAAGCGCCGCAGCCTGAGCTGCCAGGAAGAGGGCTCTGCCACGGGCGCCGCCATGGGGTGCTGACCCTCCAGGGCCTCGGGTGCGGTACTGGTCACCGCGCCATCGTAGGGAACGCGCCTGTGCGAGTCGCCTGTCCGGGCTGGGAGGATGTCCCGTGTGACAGGAACGCTGGTACTCGCAGGGACCCCCATCGGTGACATCGCGGACGCCCCGCCCCGGCTCGCCACCGAACTGGAGAGCGCGGACATCGTGGCCGCCGAGGACACCCGGAGGCTGCGCGGCCTCACCCGGGCGCTCGGCATCCACACCACGGGCCGGGTCGTCTCGTACTTCGAGGGCAACGAGTCCGCCCGTACGCCCGAACTGGTCGAGGCGCTGGTCGGCGGCGCGCGGGTGCTGCTCGTGACCGACGCGGGCATGCCGTCCGTCTCGGACCCCGGCTACCGGCTCGTCGCCGCCGCCGTCGAGCAGGACATCAAGGTGACGGCCGTCCCCGGCCCGTCCGCCGTGCTCACCGCGCTCGCCCTCTCCGGCCTCCCCGTGGACCGCTTCTGCTTCGAGGGCTTCCTGCCGAGGAAGGCCGGCGAGCGCCTCGGACGCCTACGCGAGGTCGCGGACGAGCGGCGGACCCTCGTCTACTTCGAGGCGCCGCACCGGCTCGACGACACCCTCGCCGCGATGGCCGAGGTGTTCGGCGCCGAGCGCCGGGCCGCCGTCTGCCGCGAGCTGACCAAGACGTACGAGGAGGTCAGGCGCGGCCCGCTGGCCGAGCTCGCCGCCTGGGCCGCCGAGGGCGTGCGGGGCGAGATCACCGTCGTCGTCGAGGGCGCCCCGGAGACCGGGCCCGCCGAGCTCGACGCGGAGGAGCTGGTGCGCAGGGTGCGGGTGCGCGAGGAGGCGGGGGAGCGCCGCAAGGAGGCGATCGCCGCCGTCGCGGCGGAGGCGGGACTTCCCAAGAGGGAGGTGTTCGATGCCGTGGTCGCGGCAAAGAACGCGGACGCTTCGGGCCCTGGAAAGGGTAAAGAGCTAATCTGAATGGCAAAGCCGAAACCGGCGCCGGGACTGTTCCTTGGGCGCTTGGCAAGGGAAGAGCCAAAAGCCTTCCATGGTTCGTCCCCCGCTGATGCGCTCCGGCCCGAAAAGGCGTCCACTGATCAGTGGAGAGGAGCTGGCATGAGCGAGATCACCGGCACCGGCATATCCGCCGCCCATGAGGCGTACGCCTTCGCCTGCATGCGCTGCGGATACGGCTGGGAGCAGGCGTACGACATCGAGCACCACGTCGACGCCGCCGGCCAGGAATTCGTCGTCTACAAGGCCGACGGAGAGCGGGTACCGTCCCCGCTGTCCAGTCCCACCTGCATGAACTGCGGCGGCCACGTCGTCCGCATCATGCGCGCGGGGCAGGTGTCGTCGGTGCTCGACCTGGTCGCCGCGACCGAGAAGCACCACCACGGGGCGCGGGCGACGAAGCCCGTCTCGCCGGCCGGCCCCATCGGCCAGGAACTGACCGAGGACGCTCCCGAGAAGCCGCCGGTGCCGCACCACTGGCACCTGTCGGACCTCCTCCACCCCTTCCGGCGTCACCAGTAGGCCACGCGGGGGCACTCGTGGTCCTCGTACGATCGGGGCCATGAGTGCCAAGGACGCCCCGCCGCCGCTGCCCGAACCCCTCCTCGTGGAGGTCGCGGACTCGCACACCCACATGGACCTGCAGTCCGGGACCGTCGAGGAGGCCCTGGTCAAGGCCGCCGCCGTCGGCGTGACCACGGTCGTCCAGGTCGGCTGCGACGTGAAGGGCTCGCAGTGGGCCGCCGAGACGGCCGCCGCCCACGAGAACGTGCACGCCGCCGTCGCGCTGCACCCCAACGAGGCCCCCAGGATCGTGCTCGGCGATCCCGACGGCTGGTCCCGCCAGGGCGCCCGGCAGGGCGGCGGCGACGCCGCCCTCGACGACGCCCTCGCCGAGATCGACCGGCTCGCCGCCCTTCCGCACGTCCGCGGGGTCGGCGAGACCGGCCTCGACTTCTTCCGCACCGGGCCCGAGGGCATCGCCGCGCAGGAGCGTTCCTTCCGCGCCCACATCGAGATCGCCAAGCGGCACGGCAAGGCGCTCGTCATCCACGACCGGGAGGCCCACGCCGACGTGCTGCGCGTCCTGGACGAGGAGGGCGCCCCCGAGCGGACCGTCTTCCACTGCTACTCCGGCGACGCCGCCATGGCCGAGATCTGCGCCGCCAAGGGCTACTACATGTCCTTCGCCGGCAACGTCACCTTCAAGAACGCCCAGCCGCTGCGGGACGCCCTCGCGGTCGCCCCGCTGGAGCTGGTCCTCGTCGAGACCGACGCCCCCTTCCTCACCCCCGCGCCCTTCCGGGGCCGCCCGAACGCCCCGTACCTGATCCCGGTCACCGTCCGGGCCATGGCGGAGGTCCGGGGGATCGGGGAGGACGAGCTGGCCGGGGCGATCGCCGCGAACACGGCCCGCGCCTTCGATTACTGATGCATAACGGTTACGCGAGGTAGTCGGGTCGTCGTGGAGCGTGACCGCCGCCGGGGCTAGGGTCCCGGCCTCGTGAGCACTTCCCAGGGCAGTCACCGAGCCGGACGGCGGGCGGCGGGCGCCACCCTGCCCCTGCACGAGCAGCCGACGATGGCGGCGCCGCTCGTCGTCCCCGCCGCGCCGGGGGCGGCCCCCGCCCCCGCCGCCGTCTCCGTCCCCGGGCAGGGTTCCCGGGCCGGGGCCCGGCGCGCCGCCCGCCGCCGCAAGGCCCCCGGGGGCGCCGGAACGGCCGCGGAAGGCCTGCGGAGGCTCCTCCCGCAGGCCCTCGTCGTCGCCTTCCTGGCCGGCGGCACCAGCGCCTTCGTCGCCGACGACAAGGCGATCGAGCTCACCGTCGACGGCGTCCCGCGCACCCTCCACACCTTCGCCGACGACGTCGCCGAGCTCCTCGCCGACGAGGGCGTCACCGTCGGCGCGCACGACATCGTCGCCCCCGGTCCCGGCGAGGCCCTGGCCGACGGCGACGACATCGTCGTCCGGTACGGGCGGCCGGTCTCCCTGACCGTCGACGGGCACCGCCGCCAGGTGTGGACGACCGCCGGGACCGTCGAGGGGGCGCTGCGCCAGCTCGGGGTCCGCGCGGAGGGCGCCCTCCTCTCGGCCTCCCGCGGCGCCGCGATCTCCCGCCACGGCCTCGCCCTCGACGTCCGCACCGAGCGGGCCGTCACCTTCCTGGCGGACGGGCGCGAGCGGACCGTCCGCACGAACGCCGCCACCGTCCGGGAGGCCCTCGCCGAGGCCGGGATCACCCTCTCCGGGCAGGACACCACCTCCGTGCCGGCCGACTCCTTCCCCCGCGACGGCCAGACCGTGAACGTGCTGCGCATCACCGGCTCCCGGCAGGTGCGGGAGGAGTCCGTCCCGTACGCCGTCGAGCGGGTCCGCGACCCCGGGCTTTTCGCCGGCACCGAGGTCGTCGAACGGCAGGGCGCCCCGGGCGTCCGCCGCGTGACGTACAGCCTGCGCACGGTCAACGGCGTCGCGCAGCGGCCCCGCAGGACCGGCGAGGAGATCGTCCGCGAACCGGTCAGCCGCAAGGTGCGGATCGGCACCCGGCCGCTGCCCGCCTCCGTCGCCGGCGCCGACGGCCTCGACTGGGGCGCGCTCGCCGCCTGCGAGTCCGGGGGCCGTCCGGGCGCGGTCGACCCCTCGGGGACGTACGGCGGGCTCTACCAGTTCGACCCCGGCACCTGGCACGCCCTCGGCGGCACCGGCACCGCGCAGAACGCGCCCGCCGCCGAGCAGACGTTCCGCGCGAAGAAGCTGTACGTGCAGCGGGGCGCGAGCCCCTGGCCCCACTGCGGCCGACGGCTGTACCGATGAGCGCGCGGCCGGACCGACGGACCCGCGGCCGGACCGGTGAGCCGCGGGTCGGCCGCACGGGGCGGGGTCGGACCGGTGAGCCGTGGGTCGGCCGTACCAGCGCCCCGTAGGCTGTACCGGTGAGCACCACCACCGGCCCCGAAAGCCCCGACGCCCTCCTCGGCCCCGCCGACATCCGTGAGCTGGCCGCCGCCCTCGGCGTGCGCCCCACGAAGCAGAAGGGCCAGAACTTCGTCATCGACGCCAACACCGTCCGGCGGATCGTCCGCACGGCCGAGGTCCGGCCCGAGGACGTGGTCGTGGAGGTGGGACCCGGACTCGGCTCCCTCACCCTGGCCCTCCTGGAGGCCGCCGACCGCGTGACGGCCGTCGAGATCGACGACGTGCTCGCCGCCGCGCTGCCCGCCACGATCGCCGCCCGGATGCCCGCCCGCGCCGACCGCTTCGCGCTCGTCCACTCCGACGCGATGCACGTCGAGGAGCTCCCGGGCCCGCCGCCCACCGCGCTCGTCGCGAACCTGCCGTACAACGTGGCCGTGCCCGTCCTGCTGCACATGCTGGAGCGGTTCCCGACCATCGAGCGGACCCTCGTCATGGTCCAGGCCGAGGTCGCCGACCGGCTCGCCGCCAAGCCCGGGAACAAGGTGTACGGGGTCCCCTCCGTCAAGGCCAACTGGTACGCGGAGGTCAAGCGCGCCGGGGCCATCGGCCGCAACGTCTTCTGGCCCGCGCCGAACGTCGACTCGGGCCTCGTCTCCCTCGTCCGCCGCACCGAACCCCTCCCGACCACCGCCGGCCGGCAGGAGGTCTTCGCGGTCGTCGACGCGGCCTTCGCACAGCGCCGCAAGACCCTGCGCGCGGCCCTCGCGACCTGGGCGGGCTCGCCCGCCGCCGCGGAGGAGGCCCTCGTGAAGGCCGGGATCTCGCCGCAGGCGCGCGGCGAGGCCCTGACGGTGGAGGAGTTCGCGCGGATCGCGGAGGCGAAGGCGTGAGCGGGGACGCGGAGTTCCGGAGCGCCCCGGGGGCCGTCACCGTACGGGTCCCCGCCAAGGTCAACGCGCAGCTCGCCGTCGGCGCGGCCCGCCCCGACGGCTTCCACGACCTGGCGAACGTCTTCCTCGCCGTCTCCCTGTACGACGAGGTGACCGCCGCCCCCGCCGACGGGCTGACGGTCACCTGCGAGGGCCCGGACGCCGACAAGGTGCCGCTGGACCGCACCAACCTGGCCGCGCGCGCCGCCGAACTGCTCGCCGCCCGGCACGGCATCGCCCCCGACGTGCACCTGCACATCCGGAAGGACATCCCCGTCGCCGGCGGCATGGCCGGCGGCAGCGCGGACGGTGCGGGCGCGCTGCTCGCGTGCGACGCGCTCTGGGGCCTGGACACCCCCCGCGACGTGCTCCTGGAGATCTGCGCGGAACTCGGCTCCGACGTGCCGTTCAGCCTCGTCGGCGGGGCGGCGCTCGGCACCGGGCGCGGCGAGAAGCTGACGGAGCTGCCGGTCGGCGGCACCTTCCACTGGGTCTTCGCCGTCGCGGACGGCGGGCTGTCGACCCCGGCGGTGTACGGCGAGTTCGACCGCCTCGCCGAGGGCGCCGACGTCCCCGAGCCGGCCGCCTCCCCGGCCCTCCTGGAGGCCCTGGCGACCGGCGACACTGCCGCCCTCGCCGCCACCCTCGCCAACGACCTCCAGGCCCCGGCGCTCTCCCTGCGGCCCTCGCTCGCCGCGACCCTGACGGCCGGCACCGACGCGGGCGCCCTCGCGGCCCTGGTCTCCGGCTCGGGCCCGACGACGGCGTTCCTGGTGAAGGACCGGGAGGCGGCGACGGCGGTCGCCGCCGCCCTCACCGCCTCGGGCACCTGCCGCACGGCCCGCGCGGCGACGTCGCCGGCGCCGGGCGCGGTCGTCCTCCCGGCCGGTTAGAGCTTGTTCCTGGAGATCCGGGCCAGGAGGAGGTTCGGGTCCGGGGACGTGGTGTCGAAGTAGGCCGCGCTGGGGACGTGGACGGTCTTGGCGCGGACCGCCACCGAGGTCGGGTTGTCGAGGCCGTCCGCCGCGGTGAGGACGGTCCTGTGCGTGCCGTCGTGGCGGACGAGTTCGACCTTGTTCGGCGTGTTCAGCGCGGCCAGGACCGTGTCCCCGTGCCCGGTGAAGGCGAAGTCGTCGATCCCGTCGAGCCCGGTCGCCCGGGTCTCGACCGGGCCCGCGGTGCGGTCCTCCGCGAACGGGATGCGCAGCAGGGTCCCGTGGGCGGTGTTGGACACCCAGACGGCGCCGTCGTGGATCTTGAGGCCGTTGGCGCCGAAGGGGAGCGCCGCGGTCGGCCGGAGGGCCGCGCCGGCGGCCCAGACCGTGGGCGCGTCCCCGTCCAGCGGCACGCGCCACACGACGCCGCGCGCCGAGTCGGCGGTGTACAGGGTGCCGCACCTCTCGTCCAGGGCGAGCCCGTTGGGGAACGCGTCGACCGGCAGCTGCGCGATCTGCTCGGGCGCGCCGCCGTCGGGGGCGATGCGCCAGATGCCGTTCTCGGCGGTGCCGGTGGCGTAGCCGACGTACAGGGTGCCGTCGTGGGCGCGGACGATGCCCGTGGTGATCGCCGCGCCGATGTTCGGGGTCTGCGGGTTCGCGACCTCGGGCAGCGTGGCGAGGACCGTCGTCGCGCCCGCCCTCGTGACCCGGGCGACCTGGTGGGCGAAGGCGAAGGTCAGGTCGGCGGAGCCGTCGGGCTCCAGGGCGATGTTCTCCGGGGTCTGCCCGGCGGCGAAGTCGAAGTGGGCGACGACACGGGGACCGGACACGGTCGGCTCCCCGGCCGACACGGGGCCGGCGGCGATCACGGCCAGGGCGGCGGTGGCGACGGCGACGGCCGCCAGGCGTGGGTGTCTGGGCATGGACCTCTCCTCGGGACGGTGGATGACCTGAGGAGAGGCTCGCGGTTCCCCGGCCGGGGAACCCGGCAGCCGTGGCCGCGAGGTCGCCCACGTGGCCGACGCCATGGAGCCGGTTGGCACTGCGCCGGGCGAGGGCCGGGGCCATACTCAGCCGGCGGTTGAGTATCCGCGCCCTGACGGCCTCCCCGGGCGCCGCGGGACCGTACCCGCATGGGAATCAGCGCGCGTGAACTCGCCGCCGCCGCACCGGCGACGCGGGACCGGTACGTCGACCTGCTCCGGGTCGCCTCGCTCGCGGTCGTCGTCCTCGGCCACTGGCTGATGGCGGCCGTCACCGCCGACGGACGGGTCGGGAACCTGCTCGCCGTCGTGCCGGAGCTCCAGGTGGTGACCTGGGCGTTCCAGGTGATGCCGGTGTTCTTCTTCGTCGGCGGCTTCTCGCACGCCCTCGCCCACCGCTCCCGCCCCCGGTACGCGGCCTTCCTGCACACCCGGCTCCGGCGGCTGCTGCGGCCGACGACGGTGTTCGTCGGGGTGTGGGGCGCGGCCGCGCTGGTGCTCCAGCTGTCCGGCGCCGACGGGGGGCTCGTCGGGGTCGCGCTGCGGCTCGTCGCGCAGCCGCTGTGGTTCATCGGGATCCACCTCGCGATGGTGGCCTTCACGCCGCCGCTGCTGCGGCTGCACGAGCGGTGGGGCTGGGGCGCGTTCGGCGCGCTCGCCGGCGGGGCGGTCGCGGTGGACGCGCTGCGGTTCGCGGCGGACGTCCCCTTCGTGGAGTTCCTGAACTTCGCGTTCGTGTGGCTCGCCGTCCACCAGCTCGGCTTCCTCCGCGCCGACGGCATGATCCGCCGCCCGGCCCTGCTCGCCGGCGCGGGCCTGGTCGGCGCGACCGCGCTCGTCGCCCTCGGGCCGTACCCGCTGTCGATGGTCGGCATGCCCGGCGAGAAGGTGTCGAACATGGCCCCGCCGACCCTCGCCCTGCTCTGCCACGGGCTGTGGCTGGTCGGCGCGGTCGAGCTGCTGCGGGGCCCGGGCGCGCGGCTCGTCGCCCGCGCCGGGGTGTGGCGGACGGTGGTCGCCGCCAACGGGATCGCGATGACGGCGTTCCTGTGGCACCTGACGGCCATGCTCGGCGTGTACGGGGCGCTGCTCGGTCTCGGCGCGGGGCTCCCGGCACCGGCCTCGGCCGCCTGGTGGGCGCAGGTCCCGCTCCGGTTCGCGGCGGCGGCCGTGCTCACGGCCCTGCTCGTCGCCGTCTTCCGCCGCTTCGAGGCCCCGGCTCCGGCTCCGGCCCCGGCTCCGGCCCCGGCCCCGGCCGTCCCGGCGGCCGACGCGGGCGGTCCCCTCGCCGCCCTCGGCGTCACCCTCGCCCTCTTCGGCGTCCTGGGCCTGTCCCTGACGGGCTTCGGCGGGCTCCTCGACGGGCACGCGGCGACCCTGATCGCCGTGCCCGTGACGGCCCCGGTGGCCGTCGGCCTGATCCTGGCGGGCCGGCTGCTCGCGGAACGGGCGGGGCGGGGCCCCGGGGCCTGACGGCGGGCGCCCGGGGCGGTCCGCGCGGCGACGTACCCTAGGACGTCGAACGATCCCCCGTACAGGAGTCAACGTGGCCGTCAACCTGGTCAATGTCGAGGCAGTCAGCAAGGTGTACGGCACCCGTGCCCTGCTCGACGGGGTCTCGCTCGGGGTCTCCGAAGGGGACCGGATCGGGGTCGTCGGACGCAACGGCGACGGCAAGACCACCCTCATCCGGATGCTCGCCAAGCTGGAGGAGGCCGACACCGGCCGCGTCACCCACAGCGGCGGCCTCCGCCTCGGGGTGCTCACCCAGCACGACTCCCTCGACCCGAAGGCCACCATCCGGCACGAGGTCATCGGCGTCATGGCCGACCACGAGTGGGCGGGCAGCGCCAAGATCCGCGACGTGCTCACCGGGCTCTTCGGCGGGCTCGACCTGCCCGGCTTCGAGCAGGGCCTCGACACGGTCATCGGCCCGCTCTCCGGCGGCGAGCGGCGGCGCATCGCGCTCGCCAAGCTCCTCATCGAGGACCAGGACCTGATCGTCCTCGACGAGCCCACCAACCACCTCGACGTCGAGGGCATCGCCTGGCTCGCCGGCCACCTCCAGACCCGCCGCTCGGCGCTCGTCTGCGTCACCCACGACCGCTGGTTCCTCGACCAGGTCTGCACCCGCATGTGGGACGTGCAGCGCGGTGCCGTGCACGAGTACGAGGGCGGCTACTCCGACTACGTCTTCGCCCGCGCCGAGCGCGAGCGGATCGCGGCCACGGAGGAGGCCAAGCGGCAGAACCTGATGCGCAAGGAGCTGGCCTGGCTGCGGCGCGGCGCCCCCGCCCGCACCTCCAAGCCGCGCTACCGCATCGAGGCCGCGAACGAGCTGATCGCCGACGTGCCGCCGCCGCGCGACACCAGCGAGCTGATGAAGTTCGCCAACGCCCGCCTCGGCAAGACGGTCTTCGACCTGGAGGACGTGAGCGTCACCGCCGGGCCCAAGGAGCTGCTCAAGCACCTCACCTGGCAGCTCGGGCCCGGCGACCGCATCGGCCTCGTCGGCGTCAACGGCGCGGGCAAGACCTCCCTCCTGCGGGCGCTCGCCGAGGCGGCCGTCACCCAGGGCGAGAAGCAGCCCGCCGCCGGGCGGATCGTCGTCGGCAAGACCGTCCGGCTCGCCTACCTCTCGCAGGACGTCACCGAACTCCCCGCCGCGCTGCGCGTCCTGGAGGCCGTGCAGCAGATCCGCGACCGGGTCGACCTCGGCAAGGGCCGCGAGATGACGGCCGGACAGCTCTGCGAGCAGTTCGGCTTCTCCAAGGAGAAGCAGTGGACGCCGGTCGGCGACCTCTCCGGTGGTGAGCGCCGCCGCCTCCAGCTGCTGCGCCTGCTGATGGACGAGCCGAACGTCCTCTTCCTCGACGAGCCCACCAACGACCTCGACATCGAGACCCTGACGCAGCTGGAGGACCTCCTCGACGGCTGGCCCGGCTCCATGATCGTCATCTCCCACGACCGGTTCTTCGTCGAGCGCACCACGGACCGGACGTTCGCGCTGCTCGGCGACAAGGCCCTGCGGATGCTGCCGCGCGGCATCGACGAGTACCTGGAGCGGCGCCGGAAGATGATCGAGGCGTCGGTCCCGGCGCCCGCCGCCGCACCCGCGCAGCAGAAGCCGGGCGTCTCCGCGGCGGACGCGCGCGCGGCCAAGAAGGAGCTGCAGAAGGTCGAGCGGCAGCTCGACAGGCTCTCCGACAAGGAGGCGAAGCTGCACGCGCAGATCGCCGACGACGCCACCGACTTCGAGAAGGTGGCGAAGCTCGACGCGGAGCTCCGGGAACTCGCGGGGGAGCGGGAGGAACTGGAGATGCGCTGGCTGGAGCTGGCCGAGGACGCGTAGGCGCACTTCGCGTCCGCGACGCATAACGAGGGCATCACGGGCCGGTCCTCCCTTGGGTACAAGGGGCGGACCGGTCGCTTTTGCGCCATCGCGTGAGTGGTAGAAAGAAAACCCGTTCACGTCAAGGGGGAACCGCTGATGACCCAGCCGCCCAGCAACCAGCCGCCGGGGGGCTTCGGAGCCCCTCAGGACCCGAACCAGGGGCCGGGCCAGGGCATGCCGCCCGTCCCGCCGCAGGCGCCGCAGACCCCGCCCGCGCCGCAGACCCCGCCCGCGCCGCAGACCCCGCCCGCGGCCGCGCCGGGACCGTACGGACAGCCGACGCAGCCCGGGTACGGATACCCGCAGCAGCCCGGCCAGGCCCCGCAGCCGGGCCAGGCCCCGCAGCCCGGTCCGTACGGCCAGCCCGGTCCGTACGGGCAGCCGGCGCCGCAGTCGTACGGCTACCCGCAGCAGCCCGGTCAGGCCCCGCAGCCCGGACCGTACGGGCAGCAGAACCCGTACGGCGGCTACCCGACCCAGCCCGGGTACCCGGGCGCCCCCACCCCGCCCCAGGGCCCCGGCGGCGGCGGTCCCTTCAAGGGCCGGACCGGTGTCGTCGCGGGCGTGGCCGCCGCGGCCGTCCTGGTCGCCGCCGTCACGACCTGGGCCGTCGTCGGCGGGGACGACGAGAAGGACCCGGTGGCGCAGCCCACCACGGCCGGCTCCTCCGCCGCCCCCAAGCCCACCGAGTCGGTGGACCAGGGCGACGGCACGGGCGACGGCGGCGACAACGGCGACGAGGACCTCAACGCGGGTCGCCAGGCCGGCGAGGCGAAGGTGAACTGGCTGCTGAAGAACGACGTCGACCTGCCCCGCAACGGCTCCGACGTCTTCGGCCCGTGGATCGTCGGCGACACCGTCGTCAAGGCGATGTACAAGGGCGTCGACGGCTACGGCCTGGGCGACGGCAAGCGCAAGTGGCACGTCGACCTGCCGTTCGAGCTGTGCGCGGTCCCGCCGGAGCCCGCCGCCGACGGCAGCATGGTCTTCGGCTACGCCGAGAGCGCCAAGGACGGCGCCAAGTGCACCCAGCTCCAGAAGGTCGACCTCAAGACGGGCAAGCCCGGCTGGAAGAAGGCCGTCCCGAAGGCCACGGGCTTCTTCGCCTTCTCCGACAACACCCTGGCCATCAGCGGCAACACGGTCACCGCCGCCGGCTCCAGCAGCGCGTACGGCTTCTCGCTCGCCGACGGCCACCAGCTCTTCAAGGGCCCCGACAGCGGCTGCAAGCCCTTCGCCTACGCGGGCGGCAGCAAGCTGATCGCGGCCATGGACTGCCCGTCGGGCAGCACGAGCAAGAAGGTCCAGGCGGTCGCCCAGGTCGACCCCGCCACCGGCAAGCCGAAGTTCACCTTCCAGCTGGAGGCGAACTGGGAGGTCGACAAGGTCTACTCGGTCGACCCGCTGGTCGTCTCGGCCACCCAGCGCGACCAGAAGAAGTGGTCCGTGTTCGCGCTCGACGCCAACGGCAGGCTCCGTTCGCAGATCCAGGGCGGCAGCGACAAGTTCGCGCCCTCCTGCGGCGGCAGCTTCGTCATCTTCGGCAAGAACCTCTCGGGCTGCACGGGCGTCGCGGCCGACGCGAACACCTTCTACATGGCCACCGACGCCGGATACGGCAAGACGAACGAGGTCGTCGCCTTCGACCTGGGGAACGGCAAGGCCAAGTGGCGCGCCAAGGCGCCCGAGGGCCGGTCGATGTCCCCGCTGCGCATGGAGGGCGGACAGGTCCTGGTGTACGTGGACCCCACGTACGACAAGGGCGGCGCCGTCGCCACCATCGCCCCGACCGGTGGCGCGCCGAAGATCCTGCTCCAGCACCCGGCCTCGACCGCCGAGATCGAGAGCAACTTCTACGACGCGAGCTTCGCCTACGGCAGCGGCGCCTTCGTGGTGGCGAGCGGGCGCGTGTCGGCGTCCAACGACGAGGACGAGATGCAGGTCAAGACGATGATGGCCTTCAGCAAGTGAGGTACACGGACCGATGACGCAGCCACCCCCGCCGCCGAACCAGCCGCCGGACCCGCAGGGCGGCTTCGGCGCGCCGACGCCCCCGCAGCAGCAGCCGGGGTACGGCTACCCGCAGCAGCCGCCTCAGGCACCGCAGCCCGATCCGGGGTACGGCTACCCGCAGCAGCAGCCCCCGGCGTACGGCTACCCCACCGCGCCCCAGCAGCCGCAGCAGCCCCCGCAGTACGGCGGCTACCCGCAGCAGCAGCCGGGTCAGCCCCCGTACGGCTACCCGACCCAGCCGCAGCAGCCCTACGGCGGCCACCAGCAGCCCGTCGCGGCTCCGGTCCCGGGCGGCGGCAAGAAGCTGTCGGCGCAGCTCCAGATCGTCATCGCGGCGGCCGTCGCCGTCGTTCTGATCGTCGGCGTCGGCATCTGGTACGCCAACTCCGGCGGCGGTGACGGGGGCGACGAGGCCAAGGGCGCGGGCGGCACCTCGCAGGGCACCGGCGGGGGCACCGGCGGCGGGAGCACCGGCGGCAACGGGCTCGGCGGCGACGGCAAGGAGAAGCCGGGGGCGAACACCGGGGCGAAGCTGGCGTTCCGCGTCGACGCCCCGAAGGTTCCCGACACCACGCCGGTCGCCGGTTCGTGGCTCACCGACAAGGTCTTCGCGAAGACGGGCGTCAACTCGGTGGTCGGCTACGACCTCGACAAGGGCACGGTGGCGTGGACGCTGCCGCTGACCGGCCAGGTCTGCGGCGCGTCCCGGCACGTGACCGCCGACCACAAGGTCCCGATCCTCTTCGAGGCCGCCAAGCGGGTGGCGCCCCGCTACTACCAGAACTGCACCGAGGTCGGCATGGTCGACCTGAACACCGGCAAGCTGCTCTGGTCGACGTCCGTCACCGGCGGCTCCGCCGGCGACCGGAAGGTCCGGTTCAACGAGGTGACGCTCAGCGGCCGGACGGTCGCGGCCGGCGGCACCGACGGCGGCGCGGCCTTCGACGCGGCCAACGGCAACCCGCGCTGGAAGCCGCAGGCCAACGCGCAGAGCTGCTACGACATGGGCTACGCCGGCGGTCCGGGCCTGGTCGCGGTCCGCAAGTGCGGCACGTACGGCTCCGAGTCGCTCCTGATCCAGAACCTGGACGCCACGTCGGGGCAGCCGCTCTCGGAGTACAAGATGGCGTCGGGAGTGAAGTACGCGGCGGTCGTCTCGACGAAGCCGCTGGTGGTGGCCGCCGACGTCGGCGACACGGCCGGTGACGGCAGCGGCATCTCCGACTACTTCTCGATCGACGAGAAGACCGGGAAGCTGCGGGCGAAGATCTCGGCGAACGCGGACCACTACGGGGGCCGTTGCGCCTCCACCAAGGTGGAGGCGTGCACGCAGGTCCTCGTCGGCAACGACCGGCTCTACGTGCCGACCGAGGAGCACGAGGGCTCCTCCGGCGAGTACGGCGACGAGACCAACGAGATCGTCGCCTTCGACCTGGCGACCGGCCGGACCCTGCCGGAGAAGGCCGACGCCGGTGACGCGTACACGCTGGTCCCGCTGCGCATGGACGGCGGCGACCTCATCGCGTACAAGGCGCCTCCGTACGACAAGGGCGGACAGGTCGTGTCCGTCAACGCCGGCACGATGAAGGAGACCCTGCTCCTGGAGAACCCGTCGGACAAGCCGGTGCGGGACGTGGAGACCAGCTTCTCGGTCAACGGCACCGAGTTCCTGTACGAGAACGGCCGGTTCTTCGTCTCGTCGGTGTACGCCAGCAAGACGCGGGAGTCCGACTCGGCGTACGGCAAGCGGTACCTCGCGGCGGCGTTCGCCACCAAGGGCTGACGTCCGCGACGGAACGCGAGGAGGGCCTCCCCGGGACACCGGGGAGGCCCTCCTCGCACGTGCGGGGTCAGCCCGCGGCGGAGGAGTCGTCGATCGGGTTGTACGTGATCCGGGTGTCCCGGCACTCGTACCGCGTGTTGTTCTTCCACTTGCAGACCTCGACCCAGGCGGCCTGCGGGGAGTAGCCGGTGACGGCGTAGGTGGTGACGTTGACGCCGGTGCCGCTGCCGCCGGTCACGAAGCGGTACGGCCAGTAGCGGGTGCCCTGGGCGTTGGACTGGGTGACCAGGCGGAAGGCGACGGCGTAGCCGTCCGGGTTGACGTCCTGGACGGACATCATGACCGGGTCGAGCCGGTCGGCACGCCACTGCCAGCCGGCGACGACCTTGGCGTACGAGGTCGTCAGGTACACCTCGCTCTTCGGCACGGCGGCCTGGGAGGTGCCGGCGGTGACCGGGATCGAGAGGGCGGCCGCGGCGGCCGCCAGCGCGACGGAGCGACGTCGCATGCGCATGCGTGTTCCTTTCTGCGGGAGTGAGTGATCATGCCAGACATCTCCGTTTCGTGCCGCGGGGATTGACGCGCCGTGAGGCGGGGGGAGCGTGTAGCTTGCCGGGTCGGGCCACCGGGGCGTCCGGCCGGCCAGGAGGAGGGGGATGACCGGGATGGGCGTACGCCTCGTGGTGGTGGACGACCACCGCCTGCTCGCGGAGGCGCTCGCCTCGGCGCTGAAGCTGCGCGGGCACCGGGTGCTCGCGGCGGCCGCGCCGGTGGCGGGGGCCGCGGAGCTGGTGGTGGGCCGGGCGCCGGAGGTCTGCCTCCTGGGCACGGCGACGCCGGACGCGCCGGGGACCTTCGACCCGGTCGTACGGATCAAGCGGGAGCGGCCGCAGGTGGCGGTCGTCGTGCTCGGTCCGGTGCCGTCGCCGCGCGGGATCGCGGCGGCGTTCGCGGCCGGGGCCTCGGGATACGTCCGTCACGACGAGCGCATCGAGGGCGTCGAGCGCGCCCTGGTGAAGGCGCGGGCGGGGGAGCCGGCGGTGGCGCCGCAGCTGCTCCAGGGGGCCTTCGCGGAGCTGCTGCACCCCTCGGCGCAGCCGGACGACGAGGCGCAGCGGCTGCTCCGGCTGCTCACGCACCGGGAGGTGGAGGTCCTCGTGCGGGTCGCGGAGGGCGAGGACACCCGGCTGATCGCGGCGGGGATGGGGATCGCGCCGAGCACGGCGCGGACGCACGTGCAGCGGGTCCTGATGAAGCTGGGGGTCGGTTCGCGGCTGGAGGCGGCGGCGCTCGCGGCGCGCACGGGGCTGCTCGACCGGGCGGTGCCGGGACCCCGCGGTTCCCTCTGAGGCCTCTTCCCGTACCCCCTTCGGGGTGACATCGGCGGGCCCCGGCGCGCGGGGTCCGCTCCGCCATTGACTGGGATGTTCGAATGTGGTTCTTTGTGCGTGGTTCTGTTCGGTCCCGTCGGAGGGTACCCCCGTGAAGAAGACCGTCACCACGCTCGCCGACGGGCGCGAGCTGATCTACTACGACACGCGCGACGACACCGTCCGCGCCGCCGTCGACCCCCGCCCCCTCACCCCCGTCGTCTCCCGCTCCGAGATCCGGTACGACGAACTGACCGGCGACCCCGTCGCCATCGCCTCGCACCGGCAGGCCCGCACCTACCACCCGCCGGCCGACGCCTGTCCGCTCTGCCCCGCCAAGGGCGGCCGCGCGAGCGAGATCCCCGAGGAGAGCTACGAGGTGGCGGTCTTCGAGAACCGCTTCCCCTCCCTCTCCGGCGGCGTCGGCCGCTGCGAGGTCGTCTGCTTCACCGACGACCACACGGACTCCTTCGCCGACCTCACCGAGGAGCGCGCCGCACTCGTCCTCGCCGCCTGGACCGACCGGACCGCCGCCCTGTCCGCCCTGCCCGGCGTCGAGCAGGTCTACTGCTTCGAGAACCGCGGCGCGGAGATCGGCGTCACCCTGTCCCACGCACACGGCCAGATCTACGCCTTCCCGTACGTCACCCCCCGGACGGCCGCCATGCGCCGCCGCGTGGACGAGCACCGCGCGGCGACCGGACGGAACCTCTTCGACGACGTCGTCGCCCGGGAGCGGGCCGACGGCGAGCGGGTGGTCCTGGAGACCGAGCACTGGATCGCCTTCGTGCCCTACGCCGCCCACTGGCCGTACGAGGTCCACCTCCACCCCCGGCGGCGGGTCCCCGACCTGCTCGCCCTCGACGCCCCGGCCCGCACAGAGTGCGCACAGGTCCATCTGGAACTCTTGAGGCGCTTCGACCGGATCTTCGGCCCGGACGAGCCGCCGACGCCCTACATCGCCGCCTGGCACCAGGCGCCCTTCACGGACGAGCGGCGCGAGGACTTCGGACTGCACCTGGAGCTCTTCACCCCCCGAAGGACCTCTGACAAGCTGAAGTTCCTCGCGGGCACCGAGTCCGGCATGGGCGCGTTCATGAACGACGTGAGGCCGGAGGACGCGGCCCGACGACTCCGAGAGGTGGCGGGCAAGTGACCGCGGCAGCGAAGAAGTACCTGGTGACCGGAGGGGCCGGCTACGTGGGCGGCGTGGTCGCCGCCCACCTCCTGGAGCGGGGCCACCGGGTCACCGTCCTCGACGACCTCTCCACCGGCTTCGCCGAAGCCGTCCCGGCGGGCGCCGGGTTCGTCGAGGGCCGCGTCCAGGACGCCGCGCGGTGGCTGGACGACTCCTACGACGGCGTCCTGCACTTCGCCGCCTCCTCCCAGGTCGGCGAGTCCGTCGCCAGGCCCGAGAAGTACTGGGAGAACAACGTCGGCGGCACCATGGCCCTGCTCGCCGCCATGCGGTCGGCCGGCGTCCGCAAGCTGGTCTTCTCCTCCACCGCCGCCACCTACGGCGAGCCGGAGACCGTGCCGATCACCGAGGCCGCGCCCACCGCCCCCACCAGCCCGTACGGGGCGAGCAAGCTGGCCGTCGACCACATGATCGGCGGGGAGTGCGTCGCCCACGGCCTGGCCGCCGTCTCCCTGCGGTACTTCAACGTCGCCGGGGCGCACGGCCCGCTCGGCGAGCGCCACGACCCCGAGTCCCACCTGATCCCGCTCGTCCTCCAGGTCGCCCTCGGCCGGCGCGAGGCGATCGCCGTCTACGGCGAGGACTACCCGACCCCGGACGGCACCTGCGTCCGCGACTACATCCACGTCGCCGACCTCGCCGAGGCCCACCTCCTCGCCCTCGACGCGATGACGGCGGACACCGTCCCGGCCGGCGAGCACCTGATCTGCAACCTGGGCAACGGCAACGGCTTCTCCGTCCGCGAGGTCGTCGAGACCGTGCGCAAGGTCACCGGCCACCCGATCCCGGAGATCACCGCCCCGCGCCGCCCCGGCGACCCCGCCGTCCTCGTCGCCTCCGCCGGGGCCGCCCGCGAGCGGCTCGGCTGGATCCCGTCCCGCCCGGACCTCGCGGACGTCGTCGCCGACGCCTGGGCCTTCGCCCGGCTCCGCGAGGAGGAGGGCGCATGAGCCTCGCCGCCGACTTCGAGGCGCTGTACGGGGCCGTGCCCGACGGCCTCTGGGCCGCCCCCGGCCGGGTCAACCTCATCGGGGAGTACACCGACTTCAACGACGGCTTCGTGCTGCCGCTCGCCCTGCCGCACACGACCGTCGCCGCCGTCTCCCGCCGCGACGACGGCGTCCTGCGGCTGCACTCCGCCGACGTCGACGGCGGAATCGTCCAGCTGGACGTGGACGCCCTGGAACCGGCCCCCGGGGGCGGGAGCGGCGGCTGGGCGGCCTACCCGGCCGGTGTCGTCTGGGCGCTGCGGGAGGCCGGGCACCCCGTCACCGGGGCCGACGTCCACCTCGCCTCGACCGTGCCGACCGGCGCGGGCCTCTCCTCCTCGGCGGCCCTGGAGGTCGTCACCGCGCTCGCCCTGGACGACCTGTTCGCGCTCGGGCTCCCCCGCCCCGAACTCGCCCGGCTCGCCCAGCGCGCCGAGAACGCCTTCGTCGGCGTGCCCTGCGGGGTCATGGACCAGATGGCCTCCGCCTGCGCACGGCGGGGGCACGCCCTCCACCTGGACACCCGCGACCTCTCGTACCGTCAGGTCCCCTTCGATCCGGCGCGGGAGGGGCTCCGGCTGCTCGTCGTCGACACCCGCGTGAAGCACGCGCTCGGCGACGGCGCGTACGCCGAGCGGCGCGCGGGGTGCGAAGCGGGTGCGCGGGCGCTCGGCATGCGCACCCTGCGCGAGGTGAGCGCCGCGCATCTGCCCGAAGCGCTCGCCCGGCTGGACGACGAGGCGGTGCGGCGGTACGTGCGGCACGTCGTCACCGACAACGCCCGCGTGGAGCGGATCGTCGCGCTGCTCGACGCCGGCGCCACCCGCGAGGTCGGCCCGGTCCTCACCGAGGGCCACGCCTCCCTCCGGGACGACCTGCGGGTCTCCTGCCCTGAGCTGGACCTCGTCGTCGAGGCGGCGAACGCGGCCGGGGCGCTCGGCGCCCGGATGACCGGCGGCGGCTTCGGCGGCTCCGCCGTCGTCCTCGTGGAGACCGCGCGGGCGGAAGAGGTGTCCGCCGCCGTCGGGAAGGCCTTCGCCGGGGCCGGGTACGCGACCCCCGGGATCTTCCCGGCCGTCCCCTCGGCGGGCGCGCGCCGACTCTGAGTCACCGCACACACCCGGACTGCTTCGGACAGTTCCGCGAATCGGCCCCCGCCGCGGCGCCCCGCCCCTACTCTGAGGGGCAGCGCCGGTGGGGGCCGGTGCCGCTCAGGGGGCGAGACCCGTCGGGTACGGCGTCAGGAGCGGGTGACGGTCAACGCACGGCGGCGGCCGTGTCCTTGACGGACCCGCCTCCGGCGCCGTACCCGCGTCGGTCCGTTCCTCGACACTATGGGAGTGTCCGTGGCACGCATCCGCGTCCTGGTGGTGGACGACCACCGCATCTTCGCCGAATCGCTGGCCGCCGCCCTCGCGGCGGAGCCCGACGTCGACGTCGCCGCCGCCGGCAGCGGCCCGGCGGCCCTGCGCTGTCTGGAGCGCGGCGCGGCGGAGGGCCGCCGGTTCGACGTGCTGCTCGTCGACGCCGAGCTGGGCGCGGGCCCCGCCGGAGCGGCCGCGGCACGCCCGGCGACCGACGACGCCGGGAGCGCCGTGGACGGGATCTCGCTGGTCACGGGCGTACGGCGGATGCAGCCCGCGCTCCGCACGATCGTCCTCGCGGAGAAGGACGATCCGCGCCGAGCCGCGCTCGCGCTCCAGGCCGGGGCCTCCGGCTGGGTCGCGAAGGACTGCTCGCTGCAGCGGCTGCTCGCGGTGGTCCGGGGCGTGCTGCGGGACGAGACGCATCTGCCGCCCGCGCTGCTCACGGGCGTCCTGCGGGAGCTGACGGAGGCCCGCAGGCACCGGACGGACAGCGAGCGGCTGGTGGAGTCGCTGACCCCGCGCGAGCGGGAGGTGCTGCGCTGCATGGTCGCGGGCCTGGGCCGCAAGGCGGTCGCCGAGCGCCTCTTCCTCTCCCCGCACACCGTCCGGACGCACATGCAGAACGTGCTCGGGAAACTGGGCGTGCACTCGACGCTCGCGGCGGTGGCGCTGGCCCGCCGGGCGGGCGTGGGCCCCGCGGAGCCGGCGCTACCCGGGGATGTTGTCGAACGGGGCGGTCAGCCGGCGTAGCAGTGCGGCCAGCTCGCCGCGCTGGCCGCGGGAGAGCTGGGCCAGGATGGCGCGTTCCTGCGCGAGGAGCCCGGCGAGCGCCTCGTCGGCGCGGTCGCGGCCCTCGGGGGTGAGCCGGACCAGGACCCCGCGCCGGTCGCTGGGGTCGGGGAGCCGCTCGACGAGGCCCTTCTTGGCGAGCCGGTCGATGCGGTTGGTCATGGTGCCGGAGGTGACCAGGGTCTGGGTGAGGAGCTGGCCGGGGGAGAGCTGGTACGGCGCTCCGGCACGGCGCAGGGAGGTCAGGACGTCGAACTCCCAGGGCTCCAGCTGGTGCTCGGAGAAGGCGAGCCGACGGGCGCGGTCGAGGTGGCGGGCGAGCCGCGAGACGCGGCTGAGCACCTCGAGCGGTTCCACGTCGAGGTCGGGGCGCTCACGGCGCCATGCTGCGACCAGTCGGTCGACCTCGTCCTCCATGACGATCAGTGTAGAGGGTCTGTTGACATAAAGTCTCTTGTATTCGAGTTTCTCGACATCGAGTATCTTGGAATCAAGATATATTTTCCTGGACTATGGGGAAGGGACCCCGCCGGAACTCCGTTCCGCTTCGGCAACACGTGCCAGCAAGGGGGCTTCGAACATGCATTCCGTGGACACCGCCGCACCGACCTGGGATCCACAGCAGTACCTCCGACACTCCGGCCACCGCACCCGCCCGTTCCTCGATCTCCTCGCCCGAATACCGCAGCTGCCCGCCCGGCGACGACCCGCCCGCATCGCCGACCTCGGCTGCGGACCCGGCAACGTGACGGTCCTCCTCGCCGACCGGTGGACCGACGCCCACATCACCGGGTTCGACCTCTCGCCCGACATGCTGGAACGCGCCGAGAAGGACTGGGCGGGCACCACCCGGGGCGGCGGCTGGCTCGACTTCCGGCCCGCCGACGCCGCCCACTGGACCCCCGACGAGCCCCACGACCTGATCGTCTCCAACGCCGCCCTCCAGTGGGTGCCCAACCACCCCGAGTCCTTCGCCGCCTGGATCGACGGCCTCCGCCCCGGCGGCACCCTGGCCTTCCAGGTCCCCGGCAACTTCGGCTCGCCCAGCCACGCCCTGCTCGGCGAGCTCTGCGAGACCCCCGAGTGGCGGTCCCGCCTCGGCGACCAGGGCCGCCGCTACGTCCACGTCCTCGACACCGCCGACTACCTCACCCGCCTCACCGACCTCGGCTGCGAGACGGACGTCTGGGAGACCACGTACTGCCAGCTGCTCCAGGGGGAGGACCCCGTCCTGGACTGGGTCAAGGGCACCGCGCTGCGGCCCGTCCTCACCGCCCTGGGCGACGACCGGGAGGCGGTCGACGCCTTCCTCGCCCAGTACCGCCGGCTCCTGCGCGAGGCCTACCCGCCCGGCCCGCACGGCACGGTCTTCCCCTTCCGCCGCATCTTCGCCGTCGCCCGCAAGAAGGGGTGAACGCACGGGCGCCCCGCACCGGAGGTCCGGTGCGGGGCGCCCTTTCACGTCCCGGGGCGTCAGGACACGTTGTCGTAGACGCTCCAGCCCGAGCCGAGGTCGGCCCGCGGGGCGAACGTGCCCGGAGCGGTGTTCAGGTAGCCGTAGAGGACGCCGCCGGAGGTGATGCCGAGGAGGTCGGCCTTGCCGTCGGCGTTGAGGTCGCCGGGGGCGACCAGCTTGGAGTACGCGTTCCAGCCGCCGCCGATGTTCTGGCGGGCCTTGAACGGCGCGAGGGGGTTGCCGGTGCCCGGGTACAGGTACAGGTCGCCGCCCGGGGTGCGGGCCAGCAGGTCCGTGCGGCCGTCGCCGGTGTAGTCGCCCGCGCCCACGAGCTTGTTGTACGCGCCCCAGCCGGTGCCGACCTTGATGCGCGAGGCGAGGGCCGTGCCCGAGCCGTCGCCCTTGTACAGCCACAGGACGCCGGAGGCGTCACGGGCCAGCAGGTCGCCCTTGCCGTCGCCGGACAGGTCGCCGGGGCCGACGAGCGCGTTGTAGGCGCCCCAGCCGCTGCCGATCCTGTTGCCCGAGACGAACAGGACGCCCCGGTCGACGTACGACAGGTCCGACCAGGCGTCCGCGTCCATCGAGGACAGGTGCGTGAAGTTCGCCCCCGCCCAGTCGCCCGCGTCGCCGACCTGGTCGCGGGGAGCGAGCTTGCCGCCGGTCGTGGCGCCGTACCAGAAGAGCGTCCCGGCCCTGTCCCGGGCGTAGGCGCCCGCCTTGCCGCCCATGACCGGGTTGTTGCCCGCCCCGCCGAACTGCGGGACGCCGGCCCAGCCGCCCGGGTCGCTGATCCGCACGCGGGCGTCGAGGGTGCCGTCGCCCTTGCCGGTGTAGTACCAGAGCGTGCCCTTGAGGTCGCGGGCGATCAGCTCGCCGTTGCCGTCGCCGTTGTCGTCGCCGACGGCGAAGATCTGGTTGTAGGCGCCCCAACCGCCGCCGATGGACCTGCGGGTGGCGAAGGGCCCGGCCTTGTCGCCCGTACCGGCGTAGAACCACAGGGTCCCGGAGGAGTCGCGGGCGATCAGGTCCGCCCAGCCGTCGCCGTTGTCGTCGCCGATGCCGACGAGCTGGTCGTACGCGTTCCAGCCGCTGCCGAGCCTCACCCGCGCGGAGAACGGCGCGGTGCGCCTGCCGGTCGCGTAGTACAGCCACAGGGTGCCGTCCTGGTCGCGGGCGACCAGGTCCGCGCGACCGTCGTCGTTCACGTCCCCGGGCGCGACGAGCTTGTTGTAGATGCCCCAGCCGTTGCCCTGCCAGACCCGCGAACCGCCCGAGGGCGTGGCGTCCGCGTACAGGCTGAGCGTGCCCGTCCGCGACAGCGTCAGGACCTCGGGACCGCTGGCGTTCCCGTCCTGGTTGCCGATCGGGACGACGTCCTTCGGGGGCTGCGCCGCGAAGGACCCGAACTGGCCGCCCTCGACCGAGGTCGGGGCGGTGTAGACGTTGCCGTCCCAGCCGAGGTAGATGAAGTCGCCGCTGCCGTCGCCGTCGAAGTCCGACAGCTGGGGAGAGGCGCCGACGCCGGTGGCCGCCGCGGCGCCCGCGCGGGCCGGGTCGAACCCCGGTCGGGTCGGCGACGGCGGGGTGAAGTCGGCCGCCGGCTTCTCGACGGCCGGACGCGGCGCCGGAGTGCCGGGGGAGGCGGAGGCCGGGCCCGCGAGGAGCATGCCGGCGGAGAGGACGAGCGCGGTGCAGGTGGCGACACGACGCGCACGCGTGGAATGCGGGAAGCGCAAGGGATCCCCCCAGGGACCAGAGGTCGACGGAACCGGACAGGGGCTCGCACGGATTCGGACGGCGTCGGCGCGTGCCCGCGGGCACGTGGCGACGGCTTCGTCCGAGGACGGGAACACCCCCCGGGTATGGGAACAGGAGTCTACTCACGCCCCCGCCGCACGCGCGGGCGCCCCGCACCGGACCTCCGGTGCGGGGCGCCCGGGGCCGCGTCAGTACAGGTCGGTGTACGTCTGGTAGCCGGAGCCGATCGCGGCCCGGAGGCCGAGGGCGGCGCTGGTGCCCTTGCCCGTGCCCAGGTACCGGTACAGGGTGCCCGCCGCGTCCACCGCGAGCAGGTCGGCCTTGCCGTCGCCGTTCAGGTCGCCCGGCACCGCCAGCTTGGTGTACGCGCCCCAGCCCGTGCCGATCTTCACGCGCCCGGCGAACGGCGCGGTCGCCGAACCCGTCCCCTTGTACAGGGAGAGGGTGCCCGCACCGTCACGGACCAGGACGTCCGCACGCCCGTCACCCGAGAAGTCGCCCGCGCCGATGATCCGGTTGTACGCGCCCCAGCCCGCGCCGACCTTGATCCGGGAGGCGAAGCCCGTGCCCGCCCCGTTGCCCCGGTACAGCCACAGGACGCCGGAGGTGTCACGGGCCAGCAGGTCGCCCTTGCCGTCACCGCTCAGGTCGCCGGGGCCGACGAGCAGGTTGTAGATCTGCCAGCCGCCGCCGAGGTCACGGTCGGCGTTGAGGAGGTGACCCCGGTAGACCTCCAGGAGGTCGGCGAACGAGCCCTCGTCCAGGGCGGAGACGTACGAGAGGCTCGCGCCGGCGTAGCCGCCGGTGGTGCTCCACGCCGTGCGTGCGGTGAGTTTGCCGTTGTTCTGGTCGCCGTACCAGAAGAGCGTCCCGGCCTTGTCGCGCCCGAGGAACCCGCTCTTGCCGGCGGCGGGGACGTTGCCCGCCCCGGCGAACTGGTCCACGCTGAGCCAGCTGCCGGAGAGCTTCAGCCGCGCCGAGTACGAGCCGTCGCCGAGACCGCTGTAGGCCCAGAGCGCACCGTCCTGGTCACGGGCGAGCAGGTCGGCCCTGCCGTCGCCGTTCCGGTCGTCGGGGGCGACGATCTGGTTGTACGCGTTCCAGCCCTGGCCGAGCTCCTTGCGCGGCTTGAACGGCGCCGCCGGGTCGCCGGTGCTGCCGTAGAAGTACAGCCGGCCGTCCGTGGTGCGGGCCACGACGTCACCGAGGCCGTCGCCGCTGTTGTCACCGACGCCCACGAGCTGGTCGTAGCCGCCCCAGCCGGCGCCGACCCTCACGGGGCCGGCGAAGGGCGCCGTCGGCACGCCGGTCGCCCGGTAGGAGAAGAGCTCGCCGTCGGGCCGGCGGGCCAGCAGGTCGGCCCTGCCGTCACCGTCGACGTCACCCGGCGAGAACACCTTGTTGTAGACGTTCCAGCCGTTGCCCGACCAGGTGAGCGTGCCGGAGGTCGCGGTGGCCTCCGCGTACAGCCGGAGCACGCCGTTCCGGGAGACCGCGAGCACCTCGGGCTTGCCCGTGCCGTCCTGGTCCCCGAGCGGCACGAGGTCGAGGTTGTGGCTGAGCAGCGAGTTGTCGGGCGTGAACTTGGTGGCCTCCGCCGTGGCGGTCGGCGCGACGTACGTCCGGCCGTCCTGCTTGCGGTGGATCAGATCGGTCCTGCCGTCGCCGTCCACGTCGAAACGGGCCGGCACGACGGCCGTCGCACCGGCGGCACGGACCGCGCCCGCCCCGACGGCCGGCTGCGACATGTCCAGCTTCGGCGTCGTCGTGTCGGCGATCTGCGGCTGCTCCACGACCGGCCGCGGCGGCCGGACCGCGGGGCCGGCGACGGCGGGCGACGCCAGCAGCATGCCGGCGGACAGGGCGAGCGCGGTGCAGGTGGTGACACGACGAGCACGCCCGGAGAATGCGGAACGCAAAGGATCCCCCCCTGGGGAACGTGAGAACCAAGGACCGGAAAGAGGGATCCGCGGCGCCTCCGCACGGCCCTGGGCACGCACGGAGGGCGAACACCCCCCCGGATGTGGGGGTGAGTGTACTCCTGGGCGAAAGTGGGGAGTCCACCCGGTTTCCACAGTCCGTCAGCTCATCCGGCCGGTCCGGCACGGGGCCCGTCGCGTCCGGCACGCGGACCCCCGTCGCGTCCGGCCCCGGGCCCCGTCGCGTCCGGTCCGGGAACAGGCGTCCCGTCCGGCCCGGGCCGCCCTCAGGCCCGGGCCGCCCTCAGGCCCGGGCCGCCCTCAGCTCTTGCGGTGACCTATCAGCCGCGGCTTCTGCTCCATGCCGTCCAGGCCGTGCCACGCCAGGTTCACCAGATGCGCGGCCACCTCGGCCTTCCGCGGCTTGCGCACGTCCAGCCACCACTGGCCGGTCAGCGCCACCATGCCCACCAGCGCCTGCGCGTACAGCGGCGCCAGCTTCGGGTCGAACCCCCGCGCCTTGAACTCCAGGCCCAGGATGTCCTCCACCTGCGTGGCGATGTCACTGATCAGCGACGCGAACGTGCCCGTCGACTGCGCCACCGGCGAATCCCGCACGAGGATCCGGAAACCGTCCGTGTAGTTCTCGATGTAGTCGAGCAGCGCGAACGCCGCCTGCTCCAGGAGCTCCCGCGGATGCCCCGCCGTCAGCGCCCCCGTCACCCCGTCCAGGAGCTGCCGCATCTCCCGGTCGACCACGACCGCGTACAGCCCCTCCTTCCCCCCGAAGTGCTCATACACCACCGGCTTGGAGACCCCTGCCTTCGCCGCGATCTCCTCCACCGACGTGCCCTCGAAGCCCTTCTCCGCGAAGAGCGTGCGACCGATGTCGAGCAGCTGCTCCCGGCGCTCCGCGCCCGTCATCCGCACCCGGCGCCCACGCCGGGGCTTCTGCTCTCCGCCGCTGCCGCCCGTACCGCCGGTCCTGCCCTCGATCGCCACGTCTTCCATCATGCCGCGTCTGCGGACGCGCTCTGGCGGCGGGCTTCGATGCGGGACTTCGCCGGCCAGCGCACATCGGTCGCCCAGCCCAGCTGCTCGAACCAGCGGATCAGCCGCGCACTGGAGTCGAGCTGCCCGCGCAGCACCCCGTGCCGGGCCGACGTCGGGTCCGCGTGGTGCAGGTTGTGCCAGGACTCGCCGCAGGACAGCACCGCCAGCCACCACACGTTGCCCGACCGGTCACGCGACTTGAACGGCCGCTTGCCCACCGCGTGACAGATCGAGTTGATCGACCACGTCACGTGGTGCAGCAGCGCCACCCGCACCAGCGAACCCCAGAAGAACGCCGTGAACGCGCCCCACCACGACATCGTCACCAGACCGCCCACCAGCGGCGGGATCGCCAGCGACACGACCGTCCACAGCACGAACTGGCGCGAGATCGCCCGGATCGCCGGATCCTTGATCAGATCGGGGGCGTACTTGTGCTGCGGCGTCTGCTCCTCGTCGAACATCCAGCCGATGTGCGCCCACCACAGGCCCTTCATCAGCGCCGGAACCGTCTCCCCGAACCGCCACGGCGAGTGCGGGTCACCCTCCGCGTCCGAGAACTTGTGGTGCTTGCGGTGGTCCGCCACCCAGCGCACCAGCGGCCCCTCCACGGCCAGCGAACCCATGACCGCCAGCGCGATCCGCAGCGGCCGCTTCGCCTTGAAGGAACCGTGCGTGAAGTACCGGTGGAAACCGATCGTGATCCCGTGGCAGCCGATGTAGTACATCGCCACCATCAGCCCCAGGTCCAGCCAGCTCACCCCCCAGCCCCAGGCCAACGGCACCGCGGCGAGCAGCGCCAGGAACGGCACCGTGATGAACAGCAACAGGGTGATCTGCTCGATCGAACGCTTGCTGTCCCCGCCCAGCGTGGCGGAAGGCAGCGCCTCGGCGTCCGGCGCCTCGGACGCCGACGTCATCTCGGGGCTCATGGTCATGGGTGTCCCTGGGGGTGAGGGGAAGGGGTAAACGCGTCGAAGGACGAATCCGTGGCTACGCCTCCGTAACCTACGGCGTCGTAAGTATGGCAGCGCCGTGGCGCGCGGCAAGAGGGCACAAGAGGCCCCTGCCCGCCGCCCACCATGTGGACACCTATCCTGGGGACGTCGGACAGCGCGGTCCGCAAGCCTCCAGACCCCCTCCAGACGTGCTCAAACACTGCAAGGAGCCGCACCTGTGAGCAGTGCCGACCAGACCCCCGCCGCCAGCACCGAGCTGCGCGCCGACATCCGCCGACTGGGCGACCTCCTCGGCGAGACCCTCGTACGCCAAGAGGGCCACGAACTCCTCGACCTCGTCGAGAAGGTCCGCCGCCTCACCCGCGAGGACGGCGAGGCCGCCGCCGAGCTGCTCCGGGGCGTCGAACTCGAGACGGCCGCCAAGCTCGTGCGCGCCTTCTCCACCTACTTCCACCTCGCGAACGTCACCGAGCAGGTCCACCGCGGCCGCGAGCTGCGCGAGAAGCGCGCCGCCGAGGGCGGCCTCCTCGCCCGCACCGTCGACATGCTCAAGGACGGCGACCCCGAGCACGTCCGCGAGACGGTCAAGAACCTCAACGTCCGGCCCGTCTTCACCGCACACCCCACCGAAGCCGCCCGCCGCTCCGTCCTCAACAAGCTCCGCCGGATCGCCGCCCTCCTGGAGACCCCGGTCGCCCAGGGCGACCGCCGCCGCACCGACCTCCGCCTCGCCGAGAACATCGACCTCATCTGGCAGACCGACGAGCTCCGGGTCGTCCGACCCGAGCCCGCCGACGAGGCCCGCAACGCCATCTACTACCTCGACGAGCTGCACGCGAACGCCGTCGGCGACGTCCTGGAGGACCTCGCCGCCGAACTGGAACGCGTCGGCGTCGAACTGCCCTCCGGCACCCGCCCCCTCACCTTCGGCACCTGGATCGGCGGCGACCGCGACGGCAACCCCAACGTCACCCCCCAGGTGACCTGGGACGTCCTGATCCTCCAGCACGAGCACGGCATCACCGACGCCCTCGAACTCATCGACTTCCTCCGCGGGCTCCTCTCCAACTCCATCCGCTACACCGGAGCCACCCAGGAACTCCTGGACTCCCTCCAGCGCGACCTGGACCTCCTCCCGGAGATCAGCCCCCGCTACAAGCGCCTCAACGCCGAGGAGCCCTACCGGCTCAAGGCCACCTGCATCCGGCAGAAGCTCGTCAACACCCGCGAGCGCCTCGCCCACGGCACCCCCCACCAGGACGGCCGCGACTACCTCGGCACCGCCGACCTCATCCGCGACCTCACCCTGATCCAGACCTCCCTGCGCGAGCACCGCGGCGCACTCTTCGCCGACGGCCGCATGGACCGGGTCATCCGCACCCTCTCCGCCTTCGGCCTCCAGCTCGCCACCATGGACGTCCGCGAGCACGCCGAAGCCCACCACCACGCCCTCGGCCAGCTCTTCGACCGCCTCGGCGAGGAGTCCTGGCGGTACGCGGACATGCCCCGCGACTACCGGCAGAAGCTGCTCGCCAAGGAGCTGCGCTCCCGCCGCCCGCTCGCCCCCACCCCGGCCCCGCTGGACGCCGCCGGCGAGAAGACCCTCGGCGTCTTCCACACCGTCAAGGAGGCCTTCGAGCGCTTCGGCCCCGAGGTCATCGAGTCCTACATCATCTCCATGTGCCAGGGCGCCGACGACGTCTTCGCCGCCGCCGTCCTCGCCCGCGAGGCCGGCCTCGTCGACCTCCACGCCGGCTGGGCCAAGATCGGCATCGTGCCGCTCCTGGAGACCACCGACGAGCTCAAGGCCGCCGACGTCATCCTCGACGACATGCTCGCCGACCCCTCCTACCGCCGCCTCGTCTCGCTCCGCGGCGACGTCCAGGAGGTCATGCTCGGCTACTCCGACTCCTCCAAGTTCGGCGGCATCACCACCAGCCAGTGGGAGATCCACCGCGCCCAGCGCCGCCTCCGCGACGTCGCCCACCGCTACGGCGTCCGCCTCCGCCTCTTCCACGGCCGCGGCGGCACCGTCGGCCGCGGTGGCGGCCCCTCGCACGACGCGATCCTCGCCCAGCCCTGGGGCACCCTGGAGGGCGAGATCAAGGTGACCGAACAGGGCGAGGTCATCTCCGACAAGTACCTCATCCCCTCCCTGGCCAGGGAGAACCTGGAGCTGACGGTCGCCGCCACCCTCCAGGCCTCCGCCCTGCACACCGCCCCGCGCCAGTCCGACGAGGCCCTCGCCCGCTGGGACGCGGCCATGGACGTCGTCTCCGACGCCGCCCACGCCGCCTACCGCCGCCTCGTCGAGGACCCCGACCTGCCGACGTACTTCCTCGCGTCGACACCGGTGGACCAGCTCGCCGACCTGCACCTGGGCTCCCGGCCCTCCCGCCGCCCCGGCTCCGGCGTCTCGCTCGACGGACTCCGGGCCATCCCGTGGGTCTTCGGCTGGACCCAGTCCCGCCAGATCGTCCCCGGCTGGTTCGGCGTCGGCTCCGGCCTCAAGGCCCTGCGCGAGGCCGGCCTCGACGCCGTCCTCGGCGAGATGCACGAACGCTGGGGCTTCTTCCGCAACTTCCTCTCCAACGTGGAGATGACGCTCGCCAAGACCGACCTGCGCATCGCCCGCCACTACGTCGACACCCTCGTCCCCGACCACCTCAAGCACGTCTTCGAGACCATCGAGGCCGAACACGCGCTGACCGTCGCCGAGGTCCTCAAGGTCACCGGCGGCGAGCGGCTCCTCGACTCCAACCCGGTCCTCCAGCAGACCTTCGCCATCCGCGACGCCTACCTGGACCCGATCTCCTACCTCCAGGTCGCCCTCCTCGCCCGCCAGCGCGCGGACGCCGAAAGCGGCCAGGACCCGGACCCGCTGCTCGCACGGGCCCTGCTCCTCACCGTCAACGGCGTGGCGGCGGGCCTCCGCAACACCGGCTGACGGCCCCCGCCCTCCGTGACGGAGCCCCCGCCGGGGAAACCGGCGGGGGCTCCGTCACGAACGGCCTCAGCCCTGCTGGGCCTTGCGACGGCGGGTCACCAGGACCGCGCCGACGGCCGCGAGGGCCAGCGCGGCGGCGGCGATGACGCCGACCGGGGCACCGGAACCGGTCTCGGCGAGGTCGCCCCCACCCGAACCACCGGCGGCCGAGCCGCCGGTGGCCTCACCCGCCGTCGAACCACCGGCGGTGGAGCCGCCGTTGGCGGAGGTCCCACCGGTGCCGGAGCCGCCGGTCGCGGTGGTCCCGCCCGTGCCGGAGCCACCCGTGGCGGTGGTCTCACCGGTGGCGGAACCTCCGGTGGTCTGCTCGCCGGTGGTAGAACCTCCGGTGGTCTGCTCGCCGGTGGTCGAACCGCCGGTGGTCTGCTCGCCGGTCGTGGAGCCTCCGGTGGTCTGCTCGCCGGTGGTCGAACCGCCGGTGGTCTGCTCGCCGGTCGTGGAGCCTCCGGTGGTCTGCTCGCCCGTGGTCGAGCCCCCGGTCGTCTGCTCGCCGGTCGTGGAGCCGCCCGTGGTCTGCTCGCCGGTCGTGCCGCCGGTCGTGGACGTGGCCACGCAGGTGTGGGACAGGTTGAACCAGCCCTGCTTGATCACGCCGTCGACCACGGCCTCGGCCGAGACCAGCTTCGCACCCGGCGCGGAAGCCACGTACGCGTGCTTGGCGTCCGGCGGACCGAAGGCCGTGACGACCTGCTCGCCACCCGGCTCGAACGTCACCGTCAGCTTGGTGAACTCCACGCCCTTGCCGGGGATGACGAAGTGCCAGCCGTCCTTGTCGGCCGGGATCGTCGGGCAGTCCCCGTCGTGCGGCGCGTCCGCCGCGACGATCGGCGTCGGCTGGTGCAGCGGGTACGTGTGGGAGCCGTCCGACGCGAAGGCGGCGGAAGCCAGGGACAGAGAACCCGCCGTGGCCGCGACGAGAGCGGCTGCGGGAATGAGGGAACGTCGCATGTGCAGTCGTCCATCCGTGGGATGAGGATGCCGTGGGAGGTGGCCGGGGCAGCCTATCCACCCCCTCACGCCCCCTTGAACCGGCGGTCCACGACCGACCGGCCCCCACCACCGGGACCGCACGGGTCACAGCGCGAAGAACGCCGCCACCAGCACCGCACCGCCGACCCCCGCCAACGACCACGCCGTCCGCGGCAACCGCATCCCCCCGCCCACCAACGGCGCCGCCAGCAACAGCGCCCCGCCCAACGGCAGCCAGGCGTGCAACCCCCCGCCCCAGCCCGTCCGCACGCCCTCGTCCGTACCCGGCTTCACCACCACCGGGATCGTCACGCCCTTCTCCGCCGCCACCGAACGCGCGATCGACAACGTCCGGCGCGTCGACGACGGATCCTCCGGCACGTAACGCCCGCTGCACGTCTCGTCCGCGCAGGCGGTCACCGTCAACGTCCCGTGCTCGCGCCCCTTCGCGAGCAGGACGTGCTGGGCGGAGTTCCACGAGGCCCAGGCGCCCGCGACGACGAGGAGCAGGGCGACCAGGGCCATGGCTGCGGTACGGACGTGCGTCATGACCCGCGATCGTACAGTCGTACGGTCCCGGCGCCAGGCCCTACGCGTTGTACGCCGACTGGGCCCGCTCCAGACCCTCCGCCACCAGACACTCCACCGAATCCGCCGCCCGGTCCACGAACCAGTCCAGGTCCTTGCGCTCCGCCGACGAGAAGTCCTTCAGCACGAAGTCCGCCACCTGCATCCGACCCGGCGGACGCCCGATCCCGCACCGCACCCGGTGGTAGTCCGCGCCCATCGCCTTCGTCATCGACTTCAGACCGTTGTGCCCGTTGTCCCCGCCGCCCAGCTTCAGCCGCAGCACCCCGTAGTCGATGTCCAGCTCGTCGTGGACCGCCACCACGTGCGCCGTCGGCACCTTGTAGAAGTCGCGCAGCGCCGTCACCGGACCGCCCGACAGGTTCATGTACGACATCGGCTTCGCCAGGATCACCCGCCGGCTCGAAGGCCCCGCAGGCCCCATCCGGCCCTCCACGACCTGCGCCTGCGCCTTCTGCGCCCGCTTGAACGAACCGCGGATCCGCTCCGCGAGCAGGTCCACGACCATGAAACCGATGTTGTGCCGATTGGCCGCGTACTCGGGCCCCGGGTTGCCGAGGCCGACGATCAGCCAGGGGGCGTGGGCGTCGTCCGTCATGTGCGTCAGGTCTCCTCGTATCCGTACAAGAGAAACGGGGTGACGGGCCCGTACGGCCCGTCACCCCGTCACGTCAGACAGAGCCTACGGCTCAGGCCTCGGCGCCCTCGGCGGCCTCGGTCTCGGCGGCCGGCTCCTCGGCCTGCGCGGCCAGGACCTGGATGACGACGGCGTCGGCGTCGGTCACCAGGGTCGCACCCTTCGGAAGGGTGATGTCCTTCGCGAGGATGGAGGCACCGGCCTCCAGGCCCTCCACGGAGACCGTGACGGACTCGGGGAGGTGGGTGGCCTCGGCCTCGACGGACAGGGTGCCGAGCACGTGCTCCAGCAGGTTGCCACCGGCGGCGAGCTCACCCTCGGCCTGGACCGGGATCTCGACCGTGACCTTCTCGCCGCGCTTCACGAGGAGCAGGTCGACGTGGATCAGGAAGCCCTTGATGGCGTCGCGCTGGACGGCCTTCGGGATCGCCAGCTCGTTGGTGCCGTCGATGTCCAGGGCCAGCAGGACGTTCGGCGTGCGCAGCGCGAGACCGAGGTCGTGGGCCGGGAGGGTGACGTGGATCGGGTCCGAGCCGTGACCGTAGACGACGGCGGGAACCTTGGCGTCACGGCGGATCGCGCGGGCGGCGCCCTTGCCGAACTCGGTACGGACGGAAGCGGCGAGCTTGACCTCGGACATGGTGCACTCCTCGTAGAAGGTGACGAAAAAGGTGGTCACCCGGCCACGACTGGCGATGGCCTGCTACGAAGAGCGCGTCGATAACGGACCGCCGGGACCCTCACGGATCCGGCCTCCCTCGCCGAGCAACTACGGCAGTCTACCCGCCACCCCCGACCCGCCCAAATGGATCAACCCGAAGAGAACCCGGAGAGGACCCCCGGGAGAACGAGGAAGGGCCGCTTCCCCCACCAGGAGGAAGCGGCCCTTCTCACGCGGACCTCACGCGGACGCGTGGAGCTCAGTGCTCCTCGAAGAGGCTCGTCACCGAACCGTCCTCGAACACCTCGCGCACCGCACGCGCGATCGTCGGCGCGATCGACAGCACCGTGATCTTGTCCAGCTCCAGCGCACCCGGCACCGGCAGCGTGTCCGTGAACACGAACTCGCTCACCTTCGAGTTCTTCAGCCGGTCCGCCGCCGGACCCGACAGGATGCCGTGCGTGGCCGTCACGATCACGTCCTCCGCACCGTGCGCGAACAGCGCGTCCGCCGCGGCGCAGATCGTGCCGCCCGTGTCGACCATGTCGTCCACCAGGACGCAGACGCGGCCCTTCACGTCACCCACGACCTCGTGCACGGTGACCTGGTTGGCGACGTCCTTGTCACGGCGCTTGTGCACGATCGCGAGCGGCGCGTCCAGACGGTCGCACCAACGGTCGGCGACCCGCACACGACCCGCGTCCGGAGAGACGATCGTCAGCTTGGAGCGGTCGACCTTCGCACCCACGTAGTCCGCGAGCACCGGCAGCGCCGACAGGTGGTCCACCGGACCGTCGAAGAAGCCCTGGATCTGGTCCGTGTGCAGGTCCACGGTCAGGATCCGGTCCGCACCCGCCGTCTTCAGCAGGTCCGCCACCAGACGCGCCGAGATCGGCTCACGGCCGCGGTGCTTCTTGTCCTGACGGGCATAGCCGTACGACGGGATGATCACGGTGATGCTCCGGGCGGAAGCCCGCTTCAGAGCATCGATCATGATCAGCTGCTCCATGATCCACTTGTTGATCGGAGCCGTGTGGCTCTGGATCAGGAAGCAGTCCGCGCCGCGCGCCGACTCCTGGAAGCGGACGTAGATCTCACCGTTGGCGAAGTCGAACGCCTTGGTGGGAACGAGACCGACGCCCAGCTGGTGCGCGACCTCCTCGGCCAGCTCGGGGTGGGCGCGGCCGGAGAAGAGCATCAGCTTCTTCTCGCCGGTCGTCTTGATCCCGGTCACAGCACTGTCTCCTCAGACGTGTTCTCTGGCCGCGATCCCGCGCCTGTCGAGCGCATGTGCGTGCCAGCCGAATTTGTGTGCACGTATCACGGTACGCCGAGTTCGACGCACCTGTTTCCGGTCAGCTTTCGCCGGCGGACTCCCCGGCGGCGGCCTGAGCGGCCTGCGCGGCAGCGCTCCCCGGACGCTTCCGGGCCACCCAACCCTCGATATTCCGCTGCTGGCCCCGGGCCACGGCGAGCGAACCCGCCGGCACGTCCTTCGTGATCACGGACCCCGCGGCGGTGTAGGCCCCGTCCCCGATGGTGATGGGAGCCACAAACATGTTGTCCGAACCCGTACGGCAGTGAGAGCCGATCGTGGTGTGGTGCTTCGCCTCGCCGTCGTAGTTCACGAAGACGCTCGCGGCACCGATGTTCGAGTACTCGCCGATCGTCGCGTCACCCACGTACGACAGGTGCGGAACCTTCGTCCCCTCGCCGATCGTCGCGTTCTTCATCTCGACGTACGTACCCGCCTTGGACTTCTTCCCGAGGTTCGTCCCCGGACGGAGGTACGCGAACGGACCCACCGAGGCGCCCTCGCCGACGACCGCGGAGAACGCCACCGCGTTGTCCACCCGGGCGCCCTTGCCCACCGTGACGTCCGTCAGGCGCGTGTTCGGTCCGACCACGGCGTCCTCGGCGATGTGCGTCGCACCGTGCAGCTGCGTCCCCGGCAGGATCACCGCGTCGGCCTCGAAGGTCACCGTCACGTCCACCAGGACGGAAGCGGGATCCACGACCGTGACGCCGGCCATCATGGCCCGCTCCAGCAGCCGCCGGTTCAGCAGGGCACGGGCCTCCGCGAGCTGCACGCGGTTGTTGATCCCCAGGATCTCGCGGTGGTCCCCGGCGACGGAGGCACCGACCCGGTGACCGGCACCACGCAGGATCGACAGCACGTCCGTGAGGTACTCCTCACCCTGGCTGTTGTCCGTCCGCAGCTGCCCGATCGCCTCGGCCAGCAGCTTCCCGTCGAACGCGAACACACCGGAGTTGATCTCCCGGATCGCGAGCTGCTCGACGGAGGCGTCCTTGTGCTCGACGATCTCGGTGACCGCACCGCCGGCGTCCCGCACGATCCGCCCGTACCCCGTGGAGTCCGGAACCTCGGCCGTCAGCACGGTCACGGCGTTCCCGTCGGCGGCGTGCGTGTCGGCCAGCGCCCTCAGGGTCTCCCCGGACAGCAGCGGAGTGTCGCCGCAGACGACGACCACGGTCCCGTCGGGCGCGGCGCCCAGCTCCTCCAGAGCCATCCGCACCGCGTGCCCGGTGCCGTTCTGCTCCTCCTGAACGGCGGTGCGGGTCCCGGCGTAGTGCTCCTCCAGGTGCCCCTTCACCTGCTCGCGGGCGTGCCCGACGACCACGACGAGGTGCTCGGGCTCCAGCTCCCGGGCGGCGGACACGACGTGCCCGACGAGCGACCGTCCGGCGATCTCGTGCAGGACCTTGGGGGTCTTCGACTTCATGCGGGTGCCCTCACCCGCTGCGAGGACGACGACGGCTGCCGGGCGGTTGGCGCTCACGGGAATGCCCTTCGGCTTTGGGTGGTGGACGCACGAAGGATACCGGGGGGCCGGGGGGCGGACATGAGTGCGGGTCCTGACCTGGACGGTCAGGACCCGAACCTGTGGGCTCCCGGAGAAGGATTCGAACCCTCATTCAATGGACCAAAACCATTTGTCCTGCCCTTAGACGATCCGGGATGGTTCGCCCCCTGTGCCCGATTCTCCGTCAGGGAGATCGGGACGGCCCCTACTATGCCGCACCGGGCCCCCTCGATGCGACGGTACGGATCGGCGCTCCCGAGGATTCGGATCACGAGACAACCGCGGTGGTTGTCGTTCGGGTTCTTGCGGTTGGTCCGCGGGCCGTGGCGTTCGAGGGTCGCCCTTCCGGACGTCGAGGGCTCGACGCCGATGGGATGGCCTCAGTGTTGCTCTGCGCCGGGTTCATCCCGGCTGTCGTGCGAACACCGTCGTCCGGAATGAGGACGTCCGAATCGAAAGTCTGGACGATTCGATAGTTCGAGGGACTGGTGTGTGCCGGGTTGACGTGGGGACCCACCCGTAGGGTGTCGGGTATGACCACAACGGGGGCAGACCGGGACGCCGCGGGCGTCGGGACTTGGTGGTGGGGGAGACGGCGGAGCGCCGTGTTCGACGGGGCGCTCGCGCTGGTGTCCGCGCTGGAGTGTGCCGTCGAGGGCGTCGGGTTCGCCGACAAGGCGTCGCTGCCGGTGCCGCTGGGGGTGGTGTTCGGGCTGCTCGTGGGGTCCGTGCTGCTCGTGCGGCGCCGCCGGCCCGTGGCCGTCGTGCTCGTGTCGATCGCCGTGGCGCCCGCCGAGATGGGCTTCCTGATGGGGATCGTCGGGTTGTACACGCTCGCGGCCTCGGAGGTGCCCCGGCGGATCACGGCCGTGCTGGCCGGCATGTCGACGCTCGCCGTGTTCGTCGTGACCGTGGTGCGGATGCGGCAGGACGTCGCCCAGGACATCGATCCGAGCGGCTGGTACGTGCCGAGCGTGTCGCTCTTCATGACGCTGGGGCTGAACGCCCCGCCCGTTCTCCTCGGGCTCTACGTGGGGGCGCGCCGTCGGCTCATGGAGAGTCTGCGGGAGCGGGCCGACAGTCTGGAGCAGGAGTTGTCGCTGCTGGCCGACCGGGCGGAGCAGCGGGCGCAGTGGGCGCGGCAGGAGGAGCGGACGCGGATCGCGCGGGAGATGCACGACGTGGTGGCGCACCGGGTGTCGTTGATGGTGGTGCACGCGGCGGCGTTGCAGGCGGTGGCGTTGAAGGATCCGCAGAAGGCGGTGAGGAACGCGGCGCTGGTGGGGGACATGGGTCGGCAGGCGTTGACGGAGCTGCGGGAGATGTTGGGGGTGCTTCGGGAGGGGGAGGTTCCGGCCGCTCCCGCCGCGGTGCCCCTGGCCGCCGTCGGGCGGGCCGCCGCCGCCGCGGCGGAGGCCGCCGCGGAGGACGGACCGTGTCTGGACGCGCTGGAGGCGTTGTGCGAGCAGTCGCGGCTGGCGGGCGTGCTGGTGGAGCTGGTGGTGATGGGGGAGGTGCGTCCGTATGCGTCGGAGGTGGAGCGGACGGCGTACCGGGTGGTGCAGGAGGCGTTGACGAACGTCCACAAGCACGCGGCGGGGGCGAGGGTCGTGGTGCGTCTGGCGCACCGGGAGGCCGAGGTCGCGATGCAGGTGGAGAACGGTCCTTCGGACGCGGCGGTGGCCGGTGTGGGGTTGCCGAGCGGGGGGAACGGGCTGGTGGGGATGCGTGAGCGGGTGGTGCGGCTCGGGGGCGTGTTCGTGTCGGGGCCGACGGACGCGGGTGGTTTCAAGGTGTCGGCGGTGCTGCCGACGGGGGCCTGAGCGGGTGCGGCGGTGCTGTCGGCGGGGGCCTGAGCGGGTGCGGCGGTGCTGTCGGCGGGGGTCTGGGTCGGCGCGGTCGTGCCGTCGACCCCGCCGGTCGGCTAGCCGGCCGTGAGGCGGGTCGGCTGGGCTCCGGTGATCAGGGTGGACAGGGCCGCGTCGATGTCCTTGCCGAGGTACCAGTCGCCCGCGTGGTCGAGGCTGTAGACCCGGCCTTCGGCGTCCATGGCGAGGACGGCCTGGTGTTCGCCCTCCTCGCCGAGGGGGGCGAGCTCGGTGTCCAGGGCGCGGCCGAGGTCGGCGAGGGTGCGGGAGAGGTGGAGTCCGGCGAGGGGGTCGAAGCGGACGGCGGCGGGCGCTATCTGCCGGCCGTGGCCGGGTGCGGTGATCCGCAGGCCGCCGAATTCGGCCCAGGCCTCGACGGCGGCGGGGAAGACGCTGTGCCGGTGGCCGGCGGGGGAGGTGTGGGCGCGCAGGGTGTCGGCCCATTCTTCGGCGAGCTTGATGTCCCAGCGGCCGGGCTGCCAGCCGGCCTCGCGGAGGGCGGCGTCGACGTTGACCGGGAAGCGGGTGGTGTTGAGGTGGTCGGGCATGGGGTGGGTCAGCCGTTCTCGACGGGCGTGGTGGGGTCGACGGCGCGGACGCCGAAGTGGGCGAGCATCGCCGTACAGGAACGGCAGGGTGCCGCGTAGCTGCCGTGGAGCGGGTCGCCGTCCTCGCGGATGCGCCGGGCGGTGAGCTTGGCCTGTTTGAGGGAGCGGCGGGCCTCGCTGTGGGTGAGCGGTTTGCGCTGGGCGCGCTTGGAGCGGTTGTTCTCGGTGGCGGTGAGGTGCCGGGAGAGCAGGATCGCTTCGGGGCAGCGGCCGGTGAAGCGTTCCCGCTGGCCGCTGGTGAGGGTGTCCAGGAAGTCCTGGACGAGGGCGTGCAGGACGGGGGGCCGGTCGCCGCGGCCCGCGGTGCACGTGAGGGTCTCGCCGCGGACGGAGAGGGCGGCTCCCACGGTGGGGAGGATTCCGTCGCGGCGGTGTCGCAGTAAGGGTGCGCGCGTGGCCTCGGCGCTGCTGCTCCAGTTGAGGCGTGGGTCACCCTGTGTGGGCGTTGTGGCTGCGTACATGGTGCTGGTCTTCCCCTCCTGCAATCCCCCGAGTTGCGTGGACAGCCTGCCAAATGGGGAGCCTTATGGGGAAGCTGGGGCGGCCAAACGCGTCTTCGGTGTGTCGGAATCATGGTGTACCTGTCATGGCGTCGTGACAGTTGGTCACCGTCGGTCGTGGTCGGATCGGGGCCGGTTCGGCCTCTTGTGGCAGCGCATAGGCTGTGCGGCATCAGTCGGCCGCAGCCGTCGGCTGTCGGTAGCAAACAGTCAGCGACGCCATGCAGGGGGCAACCGCCATGACGACAGGTCGGCTCGGGCAGGACACCGCGCCACCGAACGCGGCCTACGCCGGGCAGGTCGTGCATTTCCCGGATCCGGTCCGTGCGTCCCGTCACCCCCGAGGGGTACGGGTGGACGAGTACGGCCACCCGGACTTCTCGCCGTACGCGCGCGCGGCGGCGGAGATCGCCGATCCGCCGGAGGGCTTCGGTGTCGACGAGCTGCGGCTGACGGACTACGTGTCGGCGAACGCGGCGCTCGCGGCGACCGGTCACGAGCTGTGGGACACGATCCCGTCGGTGGCGACCCCGCACGGCTGGACCTGGCACCACGTGGCGCGTTCGCGGCGGATGGAGCTGGTCCCGGTCGAGGTGAAGGCGTTGCTCCGCCACCACGGCGGGGTGGCGACGGCCGCCGTGGACCAGTCGAAGCGGGGGACGCGTCCGCTGCAGGAGACCCGGCCGGTGCACTTCGGGCTGCCGAAGGGCCGGGTGTCGGTGTCGGAGCAGCAGCTCCAGGGCGTGGAGGAGGACCTCGGCTACCGGCTGCCGGGGGCGTACCGCTCCTTCCTGAAGGCGGCGGGCGGCTGTGCTCCGGTGGGGGCGGCGCTCGACGCGGAGCTGGGGGTCCTGGTGGACCAGCCGTTCTTCACGGTGCGGGAGGAGGCGGGGGTCAACGACCTCGTCTACGTCAACAAGTGTCTCCGTGACCACCTGACGAAGGACTACCTGGGCGTCGCCTTCGTCCAGGGCGGTCTGATCGCGTTGAAGGTGCGGGGTGCGGCGGTCGGTTCGGTGTGGTTCTGCGCGTACGACGACGCGCGGGATTCCGGCGAGGTGGCGGCCGGTTGGACGGTGAACGAGCGGGTGGAGCGGCTGTTGCTGCCCTGCGGCGCGGACTTCGACGCGTTCCTCGGGCGTCTGGCGGGCAATCCGCCGGAGCTGGAGACGGTGGCGAACCTGATGGTGGACGGCGGCTTCGCGCGTGCCGTGCCCGTGGTCCCGGTGGGGGAGTGAGCTGGCTGTGGTGACGTTCGCGCAGGCGCAGGAGCGCGCCGAGGAGTGGATCAACGGCGATCTGCCGGGCTACCAGCACCGTGAGGTGCGGGTGCGGGAGTTCGAGCTGGGTTTCGTGGTGTGGGCGGAGGACCGCGAGGGCGGTCCGACGTCGGACGGCGGGCGGCAGCGGTTGGTGATCGCGCGGGACAGCGGTGAGGCGACGCTGTGGCCGGGGCTGCCGGTGGGCGAGGTGATCCGGCGGTACGAGGAGGAGTACGGGGCGACGGACGAGGTTCCGGCGCAGGCGGCGGTGCCGGCGGCGCGGATCGATCTGAACCAGACGTCCTTCCTGTTGAGTCCACCGGAGTGGTTGCAGGACGCGGCGGACAAGATCGGGTTGCCGAGGGAGGAGTCGCACGCCTCGCAGGAGAGCGCGAGCGCGTCGGCGCCGGTGGACGACACGTCGGACGCGGTGGGTGCGGGGGTGTCGGGGCCTTCGGCTTCGGTCGCGTCGTCGTCCTCCTCCGCTTCGGTGGACTCGTCGGCGTCGGAGGCGGTGACGGCTGCGGAGTCCGTACCGGACGCGGGGCCCGTTGCGGATCCGGCTCCGGTTCCGGCTTCGGCTCCGAGTCCGGCTCCGACTTCGGCTCCGAGTCCGGATCCGGCTCCGGCTTCGGAGGCCGACGCGTACGAGCCGACGGCGATGGACGGCGTCCCGGCGTCGAGCCCGGCGGCGACGCCCGCGCCGGTGGATTCCGCGCCCGTGGCCCCGCCCGTGGTCCCGCCGGCGGCCCCGCCGGTCGTGCCCCCGGCTCCGCCCGCCCCCACGCCCCCTCCCGCTCCCGCGCCGTCCGGTGCGTGGGTGGACGCGAACGCGAGCTCCGGTGGTGCGGACGGGGCGGTGCCGCTGCCCGCGACCGTCTTCGCGCCGCCGCTGTCGGGGACGGACGACGAGGACGCCCCGGCGCCGTCGGTGGGCGCGGACGCGCCGACCGCCCTGATGAAGGGCGGCAGCGCGCTGCCGCCGACCGCGATCGGCCCCCGTCTCGACCCGGCGGCCCCGGCCCCGGGCGCGGTTCCGCCGGCCCCGCCCGCGCCGCAGCCTTCGCCGGCCCCGGCGCAGGCCGGTCCGGGTGCGCCGTTTCCGCCGCCCGCGCCCTCGGCGCCGGGTGCCGGGGACATCGCGGACGCCGCGACCGGCAAGGCCGCCCCGTCGCCGAAGGCCGGGCGCGGTCCGACGCCCCCTCCGCCGCCGGGCGCCCCGGGTGTGCCGGGTGCCTCCTCGGGCGGCAACGCGTACATCCCCACGCAGTTGGTGTCGCAGCTCGGGCCCGAGGGGCTCCGGCCGCCCGGCCCGCCCGCGCAGCCGGGTCCGCCCGGTCCGCCGCCTCCGCCGTCCGCGCCGGGTCCCGTGACGCCGCCGCAGCCGGTGCACCACGCGGCGACGATGCTGGCGCATCCGAACCAGGGCGGTCCGGGTGCGCCTCCGCCGCCCCCGCCGCCGCCGGGTGTGCCGGGCGGTACGCCGGCGGGCGGCATCGCGCACGCCGCGACGATGCTGGCGCACCCCGGCCCGGGGGGTCCGCCGCCCCCGCCCGCTCCGGCGCCGCCGGTCGGCGGGCACACGCCGCCGTCCGCGCCCGGCCCCGTGCCCGGGGCGCCCGTGCCCCCGGCGTACGGCTATCCGCAGCCGACGGGTCAGCCGACGGTCGGCCCGGGCTACCAGGCGGTGCTGCGCTACCGGGCGCCGGACGGTTCGGAGGCGCAGATCATCCGGCGTTCGGCGCCGGGCACTCCGCATCCGGAGTGGCAGATCCTGCACGAGCTGCGCGCGCTGAACGTGCCGCCGCAGCAGGTGCTCGAACTCCACACGGAGCTGGAGTCCTGTGAGCTGCCGGGTGGTTACTGCGCGCGGATGATCCGGGAGACGTGGCCGCAGGCGCGGATCACGAGCATCGCCCCGTACGGCCGTGACCACGCGGGACGTCAGCAGGGCATGCGTCAACTCCTCACCCACCAGGGCGAGTTGCACCAGGTCGCGGACGGTCCGGCACGTCCGGCTCCGGTGCGGGCGCCGCTGCCGCAGGTGCAGCCGGCACCGCCGATCCCCCCGGAGGGGATCGCGCAGGAGCTGGCCGGGGCGTTCGGTCCGGGGATCCTCCGCTTCGACCAGCGGGCGGTGTCCCGACAGGGCGTGCCGGAGCTGGTCGCGCGCACGCTGGTGTGGGCGGGGCTGCCGGCGGACTTCGGTCCGTTCTTCTGGGCGCAGCCGGCGGTGCCGGTGGTGCCGACGCTGGCGGAGCTGGCGGCGCAGCGGCAGGTGCAGGCGGCGCCGGACGCGAGCTCGTACCTGGTGCTCGGTTCGGACTTCGGCCGGGCGATCTGTGTCCAGTACGGGACCGCGCACATCGTGGCGGTGCCGGTGGAGGCCGGGCCGGGCGGGCAGTCGGTGCCGCCGCAGTTCGTGAACACGGGGCTGCCGGAGTTCACGCGGTCGATGGCGCTGCTCGGCCGGATGTGGCGGCTGCGGTTCGGGTTGAACCCGGAGCAGGCGGGGCGCTGGACGGTCGATTTCCAGGCGCAGCTGGCGATGCTGGACCCGGCGGCGCTGGCGTCGCCGGAGAACTGGTGGTCGGTGCTGCTCGAACAGATGTGGGACGGCCTGCTGTAGCGCAGGAGTGTCGGAATGTGATGAAGGGCGCTCGACGTGTGGCCACGTTGGGCGCCTTTTGTCCGTTCTGATGCCGCATTCTTTACGGGTCGAGTTTTACGGGTCGGGACCAGGGAGAAGGGGCGTCAGGGATGAGTTTCGCCGTCGGGCGGGGGCGCGGATACCGCCCCGAGCAGGTCGACCGCCACCTCGCCGCACTCGCGGAGGAGCGCGACGCCGCCTGGGAGCGGGCGGCGCGGCTCACGGTCCTCGCGAAGGAGATGGAGACGGAGGCCGCCGGGCTCCGCCTGGCCGTCACGCAGCTCGCACCGCAGCGGTACGAGTCCCTCGGCGGGACCGCGCAGAAGATCCTGGAGCTGGCCGAGCAGGAGGACGAGCGGCTCGTCCGGGGCGCCGAGGCGGAGGCGCAGGCCCTCGCGGAGGCCGCCGAGCAGGCGGCCCGGGAGGCGACGGAGGCCGCCGCGGCGTACGCGGAGGAGGTCCGGGCGGCGGCGGACGAGGCGGCCCGGACGACCCTGGAGGAGGCCCGCGCGCGGGCCGAGGAGATGGGGCAGATCGCCCGCCGGGACGCCGAGGGCGCCGGGGAGGCCGCGCGGGAGGCCTTCGAGGAGACCCGGCACCGGGCGGAGGCGCTGCTCGCGGAGCAGCGGGAGGAGCAGCGGACCGCACGGGACGAGGCGGAGCGTGCGGCCGAGGCGGAGGCGGCGGCCCTGGACGCCCACCACCAGGAGCTGGTCGCGGCGGCGGAGGCCCGGCTCGCGGAGACGCAGCGGGCCCTGGCCGAGACGGAGGAGCAGGCCCGGCACGGCCAGGAGGACGCCGAGGCCCGCGCGGCGGAACTGCTCGCCGAGGCCAGGATGAAGGCGGAGCGGATCGAGCGCGAGACGGAGCGGGTGCTGCGGGAGCACGAGGAGGCGCGGGACGAGATCCACTCCCACATGGAGCACATCCGCAGTTCGCTGGCGGCGCTGACGGGCCGTCCGACCGCGCCGGAGAAGGCCGGGCCGCAGAAGGCCGGGGAGGAGCCCGGGCCGCAGAAGGCCGGGGAGGGGCCCGGGACGGAGAAGGCCGGGGAGGGGCCCGGGCCGGAGGAAGGGAAGGCCTTCGGGACCGCCGACTAGGCTGCCGCCCCATGATCATGAGACTGGCGGCGATCACGCTCGACTGCGCCGACCCCATGGCCCTGGCCGCCTTCTACCACCGGGCCACCGGGATCTCGCTCGCCGACCGGTCCGACGACGAGTTCGCCGGACTGCGCGGCGCGGACGGCCCCTTCCTCGGCTTCCAGCGCGTCGACGGCTACCGTCCCCCGTCCTGGCCGGGCCAGGAGGTCCCGCAGCAGCTGCACCTCGACTTCGACGTCGACGACCTGGACGGGGCCACGGCCCGCCTCGTGGAGTGGGGCGCGACCGTCCCGGACGCCCAGCCCCGTCCGGACCTGTGGCGGGTGCTCCTGGACCCGGCGGGCCACCCGTTCTGCCTGACGGTCCCGCGCCCGCCCCGGGAGGACCGGGACCCGTCTTCCGGATCCTGACCGGGGCGCCGGGAGGCGTGTCGGGGGCGAGGGCTAACGTCTTCCCCTCTAGGGGAGGGAAGACGTTGAAGCACGTACGCACATCCGGTCGTCGTCTCACGGCGGCGGCCGTCACCGCCGTCCTCGCGGTGACCGGCGGCACGATGGCCACGACCCCGGCGACGGCCGCGCCGGCCACGGGGATCACCCAGGCGGACCAGCAGACCACCACCGTGCCGTTCCCGCGCAACGCGGACGTCGTCGGCGCGGGCCCGAGCGGCTTCCTGTCGAAGACGCGCGGCACCACGCCGGAGTTCCGCTGGACCTGGTACGCGGACGGCTCGTCGGTCGTGCTGCCGGGGACCTACGCGATCGGCGGCGGCTCGGACCTCGTCGTCACCGGCGACGGGGCCACCGGCTACACCAGCCGACGGCTGAAGATCCACGACCTGTCGACGCCCGCCACGGCCGCCGCCGCGCCGGTGGAAGCCGATCTCGACGCGCTCGGCGGTCACCACCTCGCCGGCCTGGCCGGCGGCACCCTCCTCCTGGACAAGGAGGAGGGCGACACCTGGCGGCAGTACACCGGGACGATCGAGGACGGGGCGCTGAAGGTCCGATGGGTGCTCGGCGGGCCGCAGTTCGAGTGCTACTCGGGCGATGAGGGCTGGGCCGACACCGGTTCCGCGGTCTACGACTGCTGGGTCGGCGAGCCGGGCAGGTCCTCCAAGGTCGTCGTCGACTTCGGCGGGGGCGGCTCGTCCACGTACCTCCAGGACGACGACCAGTACGCCCAGCGGGGTGCCGTCTCCGCCACGCACGTGGCCTGGCGCGAGATGCGGCTGTCGGGGGACGGGATCGTCGCCCACCGGCGCGGCAAGTCCGAAGAGCGGTGGATCCCGTCGCCCTACCTGGGCGACCCGCTGTACCTGGTCGGCGGCTGGGTGGCGACCGGCCAGAAGGCCCACGTCGACGCCCCCGCCCCCGACGACGGCCACTACCACCCGACGGTGCGGCCGTTCACCGTCCAGTCGATCGACACCGGAGAGAAGGCGACTCTCCTCACCGCGTTCTCCTCCGCCGTCGCCGGCCCCGGCGGCAGCCTCCTGGTGCGCGGCGGCACCCCCGAGCAGGGCGAGGGGCTCTACCGGATCTCGCCGCGCGTCGACGGCGGCCGGCCGGACGTCGAACTCGTCGCGTCCACCGGCCAGTCGACCGTCGTCGCCCTCACCGGCTCCACCGTCCCGACGACCCTCACCGGCGACCAGCTCGCGGGCGGGGTCGACTTCGGCTGGGACCTGTCCCGGGGGGACGCGTCCGTACAGGTCACCCTGAAGCACGTCCGCAGCGGCCGGTCGGTCTCCACGACGCGCCCCGCCCCGGCCGACGCCGTCGACGGGGCACCGCGCCGCGTCACCTGGCACTGGGACGGCAAGGACCCGGAGCGCCCGGACGGGCTGCTGAGCCCGGCCCGCGCGGGCGAGTACGAGTGGAAGATCGTCGCCTCGCCCGAGGAGGGGATCGGCCCCGACCTCGTCACCACCGGACGGTTCACCGTGACCCGGCCCCAGGCGCCCCACGACTTCGACGAGGACGGCACCGCCGACCTCTTCGGCCGGGAACCCGGCGGCCTGCTGCGGCTCTTCCGGACCCAGCCCGTCGCGGTGGGCGGATCGGTCAAGAGCGCGGAGTGGGACGACGTCGGCGGCGGCTGGCAGGCCTACGACCGGATCGAGACCGCCGGGAACATCGCGGGTACGACCGCCCCCGACGTCCTCGCCCGGGACGGCTCCGGCGTCCTCTGGCTCTACCGGGGCACCGGGGACCGCGCCAAGCCCCTCTCCGCCCGCACCCGGATCGGCGGCGGCTGGCAGACGTACGACCGGATCGCGGCCGGCGGCGACGTCACCGGCGACGGCCGGCCCGACCTCCTCGCCACCGACAGGACCGGCGTCCTGTGGCTCTACCCCGGCACCGGGGACACGACCACGCCCTTCTCCGCCCGCAAGAAGGTCGGCGGCGGCTGGGGCGCCTACAACGAGATCGCCGCCGTGGGGAACCTCGCCGGCGGCCCCGCCGGTGACCTCCTGGCCCGGGACGGGGACGGCGCCCTCTGGCTGTACCTCGGCAAGGGCGACGGCACCTTCGCGGCCCGCACCCGGGTCGGCGGCGGCTGGGGAGGTTTCCTGAACCTCGTCGGCGTCGGCGACGCCAACGGCGACGGTCACGCCGACCTCATGGCCGCCGTCACTCCGAGCCCCACCGCCTCCGGCGTCACCTTCTACGCCGGTACGGGCGACTGGAAGGCGCCCCTGAAGCCCGGCGTGAAGACCAACGTCACGAGCTGGGCGCGGTACGACGTCGTGTTCTAGCCCGGCCCCTCAGGCGAGGGCGCACTCCGCCCACACCGTCTTCCCCGGCGCGCCGATCCTGGGGTACCAGCCCCAGCGGTCCGCGAGCCGCTCCACGAGCAGCAGCCCCCGGCCCCCGTCCGCGAGTTCCCCCTCCGGACGGGGGCCGGGACGCACCGGCAGCCGCTCGCCCCGCGTGTCGCCGACCTCGACCCGCGCGACGGCCGGAACCCCGTGCAGCAGACGCAGGAACAGCTGGAAGTCCCGCCCGGGCACGTGCCCGTGCCGCACCGCGTTCGCCGTCAGCTCGGCCGCGACCAGCACGACGGTCTCGTGCGCCTCGGTCCCGTACGGCACGCCCCACTCGTCCAGCCGGACGGCGACCAGCCGTCGCGCGAGCCGGGCCCCCCGGGCGGTCGACGTGAAGCGAAGGGTGAAGACCCCACGGCCCGAGTAAGGCGAGACATCAGCGGGTTGGGTGATGTCAGCGGGGTTGTCGATGTTGCTCGTCATGCCCTCCACGCTCCTCCCGGTCGCGTAGCGTGACTAGTGGTGACGCACTGACGCGACGGCCTTGTACGTGGGGTGTCGGTGCCGGTACGAGGGGCGGGGCGCGATGACGGAAGAGCAGGCGGGCGCGGCGGCGGACAGGTCCGGCCAGGGCGTGGTGGCGGCGTTCGGGCAGAGCCTGAAGACGCTGCGGCTGCGGGCGAGGATGGAACGCGAGGAGCTGGGCAAGCGCCTGGGCTACTCGGCGTCCACGATCGCCTCCTTCGAACAGGGCCGGAGGATCCCTCCGCCGCGCGCGATCGACCGGTCGGACGAGGTGCTGGACGCGGGCGGGCTCCTGACGGTCTGGAAGGACCAGCTGGAGCGGGCGCAGTACCCGGTGTTCTTCCAGGGGATGGCGCAGCTGGAGAAGCAGTCGATGGAGCTGCTGGCGTACGACACCTTGGTGGTCAACGGTCTGCTCCAGACCGAGGAGTACATGCGGGCACTGTTCGGCAATCGGCGTCCGCTGTTCGACGCGGAGACCGTCGAGCAGCGGGTGACCGCCCGGCTGGCCCGGCGCGACATCTTCGACCGACGCCCGGAACCGCTGCTGAGCTTCGTCATGTGCGAGTCGGTGCTGCGGCGGAAGTTCGGCGGCAGCGGGGTGCTTCGCGGACAACTGGAACAGCTCCTCCTCATCGGCCAGAGGAGAAACGTCGAGCTCCAGGTCATGCCACTCGACTGCGAGGACAACTCAGGGGTGGACGGACCGTTTACCGTCATCACGCGTGAGGACGGTAAGAGGTTCGTCTACTCCGAGGCCCAGGGCGCCAGCGCCCTGGAGACCGATCCCAAACAGGCCGTTCTCGGCGCCGCCCGCTATGGGATCATCCGGTCACAGGCTCTCACCCCGCGAGAGTCGCTGGCGTTCGTCGAGAAGTTGCTGGGAGAGCTATGAACAACACGGAATCCCTCGCCTGGTTCAAGAGCAGCTACAGCGGTGGCGAAGGCGGCCAGTGCGTCGAGGTCGCCACCGGCGCGGGAGCCGTCCACGTCCGGGACTCCAAGGACGTGGCCCGGCCGGCCCTCCGGGTCTCGCGCGAGGCGTGGGCCGGGTTCGTCGGGCTCGCCTCGGCGGAGTAGTACAGCCGCCGCTTGTACGCGGTACGCGGTCAGTCGTCGCCCCCCGTCGCCTCCCTCAACACCGGGAAGCGGCGGGGGCCACGGTCAGGAGGGCCAGGAGGGCGAGCACCGCCGCTGCCGCCGCGCCCAGGTAGACCCAGTCCACCGCCGCGTCCACCGCCCGGCGGGTCTCGTCGGTGGCGTCCAGGGAGCGGGCCAGGGAGTCGAGGTCCGTGTCGGCGCCGAGGCGGGCGGCGAGGACGCCGTTCGCGACGGCGCCGAAGAGCGCCGCGCCGACGCTCTGGCCGACCTGGCGGCAGAAGAGGACGGACGCGGTGGTCGTGCCGCGTTCCCCGTACGGGACGGTCGACTGCACGCCGACGATCAGGGGCAGTTGGAAGAGGCCGAGGGCCCCGCCGAGGAGCAGCATCAGGAGTGCGGGCTGCCAGGGTTCGCCGGGGAACGGCAGGAACGGGAACGCGAGCAGCAGGAGCAGGGCGAGCGAGATGCCCAGGATCGCGGTGAGGCGGAAGCCGATGCGGGTGTAGACCCGGTTCGAGAGCGCGGCGCTGATGGGCCAGCTCAGCGTCCACGAGGAGAGGACGAAGCCGGCGGCGATCGGGCCGAGGCCGAGGACGGACTGCGCGTACGTGGGCAGGAAGACCGTCGGGGCGACCATGAGCAGGCCGAGGGCCCCGAGGGAGAGGTTGACGGCGGCTATCGTGCGGCGGCGCCAGACCCAGCCGGGGATGATCGGTTCGGCCGCGCGCCGTTCGACGGCGACGGTCAGGGCGGCGAGGACGGCGGCCCCGCCGAGGAGGCCGAGGGACGGGGCGGAGAGCCAGGGCCAGGCGACGCCGCCCTGGACGAGCGCGGTGATGAGCGCGGCTCCGGTGGCGAAGATCGCGAGGGCCCCCGCCCAGTCGATGCGGACGCGTGCGCGCGGTGCGGTGCGGGCGGGTTCGAGGAGGTGGCGGCCGATGAGCCAGAGGGCGACCAGGCCGACGGGCACGTTGACGAGGAAGATCCAGCGCCAGTCGGCGTAGCCGGCGAGCAGGCCGCCGACGGCCGGTCCGGCGATGGACGAGGCGGCCCACACGGAGGACAGCTTCGCCTGGATCCTGGGGCGTTCCTTCAGGGGGTACAGGTCGGCGGCGATGGTCTGGACGGTGCCCTGGAGGGCGCCGCCGCCGAGGCCCTGGACGACGCGGAAGGCGATCAGGGAGGCCATGCTCCAGGCGGCGGCGCAGAGCAGGGAGCCGACGAGGAAGAGGACGGTGCCGGCGACGAGGACGGGCTTGCGGCCGAAGGTGTCGCTGAGCTTGCCGTACACGGGCAGGGTGACCGTGACGGCGAGCAGGTAGCCGGAGAACAGCCAGGAGAAGACGGAGAGTCCGCCGAGGTCGCCGACGATCTGGGGGACGGCGGTGGAGACGATCGTCCCGTCGAGGGCGGCGAGCCCCATGGCGAGCATGAGGGCGGCCACGACGGGGCCGCGGCGGTCGGCGGTGGGGGCGGTGACGGTCGTCGGGGCGGGGTCGGATCCGGCCCGGGTCGTCGACGGCTCTGTCACCGCGTCCTTCCTTTCTTCGTACACCTAAATATGCGCGAGTCAGGATCTCACCGGACGGGCGGCCCCGGATAGTCGTCGACGGTCACGGAGTCGTAGAGGCGGGCGCTCCTGGCGGTGAGGCGGACGAGGGCGCGGCCGGGTCCCGCGGGGAGGGCGGAGATCAGGCGGGCGCCCTGGGCCGGCCCCCACACGCCGAGGCGGGACGTGGGGATCGGGGCCCTCGCCGCGCCCGGCGCGGCCGCGCGGCTGCCGTGCACGTGCTCCGCCGCCATGGCCGGGTTCCGCGTCGGTGACCTGGAAGCGCTCCGGATGGTGCCGCACCCGGCCGTGACGCCGTTCCTGGAGTTCGGCGACGGCTCGCCCGTCCTCGACTGTGCCTCCGGGCAGCAGCGGGGATGCAGTCGTCGCCGGCCCCGGGCTCGGGACCGGAGGCGCGGTCCGGGCGCGGGGCGAGAACGTCGAGTGCGTGCAGGTCCGCCTGTCCCCGGTGATCGCCCGCGCGGTCCTGGGCGTCTCTCCCGCCGAGCTCGACGGCGCCGTCGTCCCCTGGGCGACCTGTGGGGCCGGGAGGCGTCCCGGATCCGCGAGCGGCTCGGCGACGTCCCGTCCCGGTAGGACCGTTTCGCGTGGACGGCCGCGCTGCTCGCCCGCCGGTGCGGGGCGGGGCCGCCGGTGGACCCGGAGGTGGCCCGGGCCTGGCGCCGGATCGTCGCCGGCCGCGGCCCGGCCCGGGTCGGCGGGCTCGGCGCCGGGGCCGGGTGGAGCCGCAAGCGGCTGTGGTCCCGGTTCCGGTCGCAGCTCGGCCTGCCGCCCAAGCACGCCGTGAGGCCGGTCCGCTTCGGCCATGCCGCCCTCCGCCCGGTCGCGGGCGAGAGCGCGGCCCGGGTCGCGGTCGACACCGGCTACGCCGACCAGTCCCCTCTGCACCGGGACGTCGTGGCGTTCACCGGGGCGGCCCCCGGGACCCCGGCCGGCGAGCCGTTCCTCGCCGTCGACGACCTCGCGTGGCCGGGCCGGGGGACGACCGCGGGCCCCTGAGGCCGTGTCGAGGCCGCGTGCGGAGAACCGTGCGCGGGTCCGGTCGAGTTCCCGCCCGGGGGCCGGTCTCCCGCCACGGGTGGAGGAGCCCCTAGGGGAATCTCCCCCATGCGGCCCAGGGGCCGTTCGTCCCGGCGGAGGAGGAGAAGTGCCGTGCCCGCTCCTTAACTTGAACTTACAAACCCACCCACTGCTCCAAGGAGAAATCCGTGACTTCGGCTGTGACCATCCCCCGGCACGGGGGTACGGGAGAGGGGACGGCCGTCGCGGCGCGGGCGCGGCAGGTCGTCAAGGCGTACGGCTCCGGGGAGACCCGGGTCGTGGCGCTGGACTCCGTCGACGTGGACATCGCCCGCGGCCGGTTCACCGCGATCATGGGACCCTCGGGTTCCGGCAAGTCGACCCTGATGCACTGCCTCGCCGGGCTCGACACCGTCACCAGCGGGCAGATCTTCCTCGACGAGACCGAGATCACCGGCCTCAAGGACAAGAGGCTCACCCGGCTGCGCCGGGACCGGATCGGCTTCGTCTTCCAGGCGTTCAACCTGCTGCCCACCCTGAACGCCCTGGAGAACATCACCCTGCCGATGGACATCGCCGGGCGGAAGCCGGACGCCGAGTGGCTGCGGCGGGTCGTCGACACGGTCGGGCTCGGGGAGCGCCTCAAGCACCGGCCGGGCCAGCTCTCCGGCGGTCAGCAGCAGCGCGTCGCCGTGGCCCGGGCGCTCGCCGCCCGGCCCGAGATCATCTTCGGCGACGAGCCGACCGGGAACCTCGACTCGCGGGCCGGCGCCGAGGTCCTCGGCTTCCTCCGGGCGTCCGTGGACGAGCTGGGGCAGACGATCGTCATGGTGACCCACGACCCCGTCGCCGCCTCCTACGCGGACCGGGTGCTCTACCTCGCCGACGGGCGGATCGTGGACGAGATGGAACGGCCCACCGCCGAAGCCGTCCTCGACCGCATGAAGGACTTCGACGCGCGCGGGCGGACGTCATGACCGTCCTCAGGACCTCGCTGCGCAACTTCTTCGCGCACAAGGGCCGCATGGCGCTCTCCGCCGTCGCCGTCCTGCTCTCCGTCGCCTTCGTCAGTGGGACGCTCGTCTTCACCGACACCATGAACACGACGTTCGACAAGCTCTTCGCGTCGACCGCCTCCGACGTCACCGTCAGCCCGAAGGGCGCGGCGGCCGACGACGAGGTCCCGCAGGCCGGGCGCCCCGAGTCCCTGCCCGCCTCGCTCGTCGAGCGGGTGCGGAAGGTCGAGGGCGTCAAGGACGCGCAGGGCTCGGTCACCTCCCTGAGCGTGACCGTCGTCGACGCGAGGAATGAGAACGTCGGCCCGACCGGCGGCGCGCCGACCATCGCCGTCAACTGGAGCCCCTACGAGCTGCGTTCGGTCGAGCTGGTCTCCGGCCGTGAACCGCGCGGGCCCACCGACGTCGTCGTCGACGCCGGCACCGCGGAGAAGCACCACCTGAGGATCGGCGACACCCTGCGCACGATCGCCGTCACCGGCGACCTCACCGCGAAGATCTCCGGCATCGTCGAGTTCAAGGTCACCAACCCCGGCGCCACCGTCGTCTACTTCGACACCGCCACCGCGCAGCGCGGACTCCTCGGCGGTGAGGGCCTGTTCACCCAGGTCATGGTCGACGCCGAGCCCGGCGTCGGCGACGACGCCCTCAAGGCGGACGTGGCCGCCGCCCTCGGCGCCGACGCCGAGGGCTACAAGCTGAGCACCGCCGCCGAGGTCGCCGACGCGGGCCGCGAGGACGTCGCCGGCTTCCTCGACGTCATGAAGTACGCCATGCTCGGTTTCGCCGGGATCGCCTTCCTCGTCGGCATCTTCCTCATCGTCAACACCTTCTCCATGCTGGTCGCCCAGCGGACCCGCGAGATCGGCCTCATGCGGGCCGTCGGCGCCGACCGCGGGCAGGTGAACCGTTCCGTCCTCGTCGAGGCGCTCCTCCTCGGCCTCGTCGGCTCGGTCGCCGGTGTCGCGGCGGGCGTCGGCCTCGCCGTCGGGCTCATGAAGATCATGTCCTCGATGGGCATGGAGCTCTCCACCCGGGACCTCACCGTGGCGTGGACGACGCCGGTCGTCGGCCTCGCCCTCGGCGTCGTCGTCACCGTCCTCGCCGCGTACGTCCCCGCCCGCCGCGCCGGGAAGGTCTCCCCGATGGCGGCTCTCCGCGACGCGGGCACTCCCGCCGACGGCGGGGCCGGTCGGGTACGGGGCGTGATCGGGATCGTCCTCACCGGCGCCGGAGCGGCCGCCCTGGTCGCGGCGGCCCGCGCCGAAGAGGCGGGTCCCGGCTCCCTCTGGCTCGGCCTCGGCGTCGTCCTCTCCCTCCTCGGCTTCGTCGTCGTCGGCCCGCTCCTCGCCGGCGGGGTCGTGCGCGCCCTCGGAGTCGTCGTCCTGCGGGTCTTCGGTCCCGTCGGCCGCATGGCCGAGCGCAACGCGCTGCGCAACCCGCGCCGCACCGGCGCCACCGCCGCCGCCCTGATGATCGGCCTCGCGCTCGTCGCAGGCCTCTCGGTGGTCGGCTCCTCGATGGTCGCCTCGGCCACCGAGGAACTGGACCGGTCCGTCGGCGCCGACTTCATCGTGCAGTCCGGTACGGGACAGCCGATCGTGCCGCAGGCGCAGGCCGCCCTGGAGAAGACGCCCGGCCTGGACCACGTCACCTCGTACAGGTGGGTCGACGCGGAGGTCACCGACACGCGCGGGAGGACCACGAAGGCCGACCTGGCCGCCACCGACCCGACGTACGTGAAGGACCTGCGCCGCGAGACCACCGCCGGCACCCTCGCCGACGCGTACGGTCCGGGCGCGATGTCCGTCGGCAGCGACTACGCCACCGAGCACGGCGTCGGGGTCGGCGACGTCCTCGCCGTCGCCTTCAAGGGCGGCGACACGGCGAGGCTGAGGGTCGCGGCGATCACGGCGGACGTCGGCCAGGTCGACAAGGGCGCGATGTACACGAACGTCTCCACCGTCGCCCGCCACCTGCCCGCCGAGCGGATGCCGAAGAGCCTGCTCGTCCTGGCCGGTGCGGAGGACGGTCAGGAGACCGCCGCCTATGAGGCGCTCAAGGCCGCGCTCGCGCCGTACCCGCAGTACAAGGTCAGGAACCAGGCCGACTACAAGGAGGAGCTCCGGAACCAGGTCGGGCAGCTGCTCGACATCGTGTACGGGCTCCTCGCGCTGGCGATCGTCGTCGCCGTCCTCGGCGTCGTGAACACCCTCGCCCTCTCGGTGGTGGAGCGGACCCGCGAGATCGGCCTCATGCGGGCCATCGGCCTCTCCCGCCGGCAGCTGCGCCGCATGATCCGCCTGGAGTCGGTGGTCATCGCCCTCTTCGGGGCGCTCCTCGGCCTCGGCCTGGGCATGGGCTGGGGCACCGCCGCACAGAAGCTCCTGGCGCTGGAGGGCCTCGGGGTCCTGGAGATCCCCTGGCCCACGATCGTGACGGTCTTCATCGGCTCGGCCTTCGTGGGGCTCCTGGCGGCACTGGTCCCGGCGTTCCGGGCGGGGCGGATGAACGTACTGGGGGCGATCGCGAGCGAGTAGCTCCACCGGGACCCGCCCGTCGCGGACCGCACCCGCCCACCCCCGTTGTGGGCAATCGTTCCGCTGGGGCGGCGCCCCCGCACCCCCGTTGTGGGCAATCGTTCCGCTCGAGCAGGGGGGACCCCCTCGCCCAGCGGGACGATTGCCCACACGGGCAGGGGGCGGGGGGCACCGCCCGTGAGGCGGGCCCACACGGGGTGGTGGAAGCGCACCGTCCCGCGGGGCGTAGCGAGCGCGGGTGGTCGGGGCACGTCGTAGGCTGGGGGCGACCGGGTCGTCCGTGCCCGGGACCACCCGGCCCGTGCGACGTGTCGGGCTGTTCGCGTTGCCCGCCGCCGTCGTCCGAATCCGGGATGGAAACCCCATGAGTCTGCACGGTCTGCTCGATGTCGTCGTCAAGGACGCCGCCCTCGCCGAGGCGGTGAAGGCCGCCGCCGACGGGAACCGCCCGCACGTGGACCTGGTCGGACCGGCGGCCGCGCGGCCGTTCGCCGTGGCGGCGCTCGCCCGGGACTCGGGGCGGCCGGTGCTCGCGGTGACCGCGACCGGCCGGGAGGCCGAGGACCTCGCCGCCGCGCTGCGGTCCCTGCTCGACCCGGACACGGTCGTCGAGTACCCCTCCTGGGAGACCCTGCCGCACGAGCGGCTCTCCCCCCGTTCCGACACCGTCGGGCGTCGGCTCGCCGTGCTCCGGCGCCTTGCGCACCCCCGGGACGACGACCCCGCCGCCGGGCCCGTCTCCGTCGTCGTCGCGCCCGTCCGGTCCGTGCTCCAGCCGCAGGTCAAGGGGTTGGGGGACCTGGAGCCGGTGGCGCTCCGGTCCGGCCGGACCGCCGATCTGAACGAGGTCGTCGAGGGGCTCGCGGCCGCCGCGTACTCCCGGGTGGAGCTGGTCGAGAAGCGCGGCGAGTTCGCGGTGCGCGGCGGCATCCTGGACGTCTTCCCGCCGACCGAGGAGCATCCGCTCCGGATCGAGTTCTGGGGCGACGAGGTCGAGGAGATCCGCTACTTCAAGGTCGCCGACCAGCGGTCCCTCGAAATCGCCGAGCACGGGCTGTGGGCGCCGCCCTGCCGGGAGCTGCTGCTGACGGACGAGGTGCGCGAGCGGGCGGCGGCGCTCGCCGAGGAGCACCCCGAGCTGGGCGAGCTGCTGGGCAAGATCGCCGAGGGGATCGCGGTGGAGGGCATGGAGTCCCTCGCGCCGGTCCTCGTCGACGACATGGAGCTGCTGCTCGACGTGCTGCCCGGGGGCTCGATGGCCGTGGTCTGCGACCCCGAGCGGGTGCGGACCCGGGCCGCCGATCTGGTGGCCACCAGCCAGGAGTTCCTCCAGGCCTCCTGGGCCGCGACCGCCGGCGGCGGCGAGGCCCCGATCGACGTGGGCGCGGCCTCGCTGTGGGGGATCGCGGACGTACGGGACCGGGCGGCCGAGCTGGGCATGGCCTGGTGGTCGGTGTCGCCGTTCGCGGCGGACGTCGACGAGGACGCCGACACGCTCACCCTCGGCATGCACGCCCCCGAGTCGTACCGGGGGGACACCGCCCGCGCCCTGGCGGACACCAAGGGCTGGCTGGCCGACGGCTGGCGCGCGGTGTACGTGACGGAGGCGCACGGTCCGGCGTCCCGTACGGTCGAGGTCCTCGGCGGCGAGGGCATCGCCGCCCGCCTCGACGCGGACCTGTCCGAGATCTCGCCGTCCGTGGTGCACGTGGCGTGCGGCTCCATCGACTACGGCTTCGTCGACCCGGCGCTGAAGCTGGCGGTGCTGACCGAGACGGACCTGTCGGGGCAGAAGGCGGCCGGCAAGGACGGGCAGCGGATGCCCGCCAAGCGCCGCAAGACGATCGACCCGCTGACCCTGGAGGTCGGCGACTACATCGTGCACGAGCAGCACGGCGTCGGCCGCTACGTCGAGATGGTGCAGCGGACCGTGCAGGGCGCGACCCGCGAGTACCTCCTCGTCGAGTACGCGCCCGCGAAGCGCGGCCAGCCCGGGGACCGCCTCTACATCCCGACCGACCAGCTGGAGCAGGTCACCAAGTACGTGGGCGGCGAGGCGCCGACCCTGCACCGGCTCGGCGGCGCGGACTGGACGAAGACGAAGCAGCGCGCGAAGAAGGCCGTCAAGGAGATCGCGGCCGACCTGATCAAGCTGTACAGCGCCCGCATGGCGGCGCCCGGCCACGCCTTCGGCCCGGACACGCCCTGGCAGCGGGAGTTGGAGGACGCCTTCCCGTACGTGGAGACGCCCGACCAGCTGTCCACCATCGCCGAGGTGAAGGAGGACATGGAGAAGACGGTCCCCATGGACCGTCTGATCTGCGGCGACGTCGGCTACGGCAAGACGGAGATCGCGGTGCGGGCGGCCTTCAAGGCCGTCCAGGACGGCAAGCAGGTCGCGGTGCTCGTGCCGACGACGCTGCTGGTGCAGCAGCACTTCGGCACGTTCAGCGAGCGGTACTCGCAGTTCCCGGTGAAGGTGCGGGCGTTGTCCCGGTTCCAGACGGAGACCGAGTCGAAGGCGACCATGGAGGGGCTGCGGGAGGGCTCGGTCGACGTCGTCATCGGCACCCACCGCCTCTTCTCCTCCGAGACGAAGTTCAAGGACCTGGGCCTGGTCATCGTCGACGAGGAGCAGCGCTTCGGCGTCGAGCACAAGGAGCAGCTGAAGAAGCTCCGGGCGAACGTCGACGTCCTGACGATGTCGGCCACCCCGATCCCGCGCACGCTGGAGATGGCGGTGACGGGCATCCGCGAGATGTCGACGATCACCACCCCGCCGGAGGAGCGGCACCCGGTGCTCACCTTCGTCGGGCCGTACGAGGAGAAGCAGATCGGCGCCGCGATCCGGCGCGAACTCCTGCGCGAGGGGCAGGTCTTCTACATCCACAACCGGGTGGACTCGATCGACCGGGCGGCGGCGCGGCTGCGCGAGATCGTCCCGGAGGCGCGGATCGCGACGGCCCACGGCCAGATGTCGGAGCAGGCCCTCGAACAGGTCGTGGTCGACTTCTGGGAGAAGAAGTTCGACGTGCTCGTCTCGACGACGATCGTCGAGTCCGGCATCGACATCTCCAACGCCAACACGCTGATCGTCGAGCGCGGTGACAACTTCGGTTTGTCGCAGCTCCACCAGCTGCGCGGCCGTGTCGGCCGGGGCCGCGAGCGGGGCTACGCGTACTTCCTGTACCCGCCGGAGAAGCCGCTCACGGAGACCGCGCACGAGCGGCTCGCGACGATCGCCCAGCACACCGAGATGGGCGCCGGCATGTACGTCGCCATGAAGGACCTGGAGATCCGCGGCGCGGGCAACCTGCTGGGCGGCGAGCAGTCCGGTCACATCGCGGGCGTCGGCTTCGACCTGTACGTGCGGATGGTCGGCGAGGCCGTGGCCGACTACCGGGCCTCCCTGGAGGGCGGGGTCGAGGAGGAGCCGCCGCTGGAGGTGAAGATCGAGCTCCCGGTCGACGCCCACATGCCGCACGACTACGCGCCGGGGGAGCGGCTGCGGCTCCAGGCCTACCGCTCGATCGCCTCCGCGAACTCGGAGGAGGACATCAGGGCCGTGCGCGAGGAGCTCACCGACCGGTACGGCAAGCTGCCCGAGCCGGTGGAGAACCTGCTCCTGGTGGCGGGCCTGCGGATGCTGGCGCGCGCGTGCGGCGTGGGCGAGATCGTCCTCCAGGGCTCCAACATCCGCTTCGCCCCGGTGGAGTTGCGCGAGTCGCAGGAGCTGCGGCTCAAGCGCCTCCACCCGCGCACGGTCATCAAGCCGGCCGTCCACCAGATCCTGGTGCCGCGACCGACGAGCGGGAAGATCGGCGGGAAGCCGGTGGTCGGCCGTGAACTCCTCGCGTGGACGGGCGAGTTCCTGACGACGATCCTCGGCGGCTGAGACCCGGCGGCGCCCCGTTCCGGCAGGACGGGCCGGGACGGGGTGCGGACGCCGTCCGTCCCGACCCGGTGGGCGGACGGCCCCCGGGGTCAGAGCGCGTCGAGGTCCAGGGCCCGGGCCATCGCCCGGTAGCCCGCGTCGCCCGGGTGGATGTGGTCGCCCGAGTCGTAGGCGGGGAGGATGCGGTCCGGGTCGGCCGGGTCGGCGACGGCGCGGTCGAAGTCGACGACGGCGTCGTACGCGCCCGAGGTGCGGACCCAGGCGTTGAAGGCCTCCCGCTTGGCCTCGTTCTCCGGGGTGTCGTAGAAGGAGCCCTTGATCGGGGTGAGGGTGGCGCCGACGACCTTCAGGCCGTGGGCGCGGGCCTGCCGGACGAGGGTGCGGTGGCCCTCGACGAGTTGGTTCACCGACACCTCGGGGGTCGGGCCGCCCGGGAAGGCCGGGCCGCTGCCGCCGATGTCGTTGATGCCCTCCAGGAGGATCACCGTGCCCACGCCCCGCTCGGTGAGCACGTCCTTCCGGAACCGGGAGAGGGCCTTCTCGCCCGCCCAGGTGGTGTCGTTGACGACCTCGTTGCCGCCGATGCCGTGGTTGAGGACGGCGCGGTTCCGGCCGGTGGCGGCGAGGCGCTCGGCGAGCTCGTCGGGGTAGCGGTTGTCGGCGTCCGTCGTGGAGCCGACGCCGTCGGTGATGGAGTCGCCGAAGGTGACGATGCCGTCGCGGCGGGCGGTGTCGCGGCCGCCGGTGACCTCGACGCCGGAGAGGAAGTACCAGGAGGTGTCGGTCTCCCGGAAGGCGGCGCCGGAGAGGTCGGCGCGGTGGTCGCCCTCGGCGCGGTAGCTGGTGGCCGAGGCGGCGGAGTGGAAGGTCGCGGGGCCGGTCGGGCCCGCGAGGTAGAGGGTGACGGTCAGCTGCTCGAAGGCCTTGACGGGGAGGCCGACGGCGTCGCTGAGGAGGGTCTCGCCGGCCGGGATCGTCACGGACGGGCGGTGGCCGAAGCGGAGCGTGCGCACGGAGCCGGGTTCTGTTGCGCTTCCGGCGGCCTTGCCGGCGGCTCCGGCCGCGGTGCGGGCGACGGTCGCGCCGGTGATCCGCAGCGGGCCGGTGCCGTAACGGTTCGTCAGCTCGATGCGGGTCCGGGTGCCGGCGGCGGTGACGCGGACGACCTGGCGGACCGTCTGGTCGTCGAAGCCCTGCTGCGACCAGTTGGGGCCGAACGGCGCGGACGCCGACTGCGGGGACGCGGCCCAGGCGCCGCGCCAGGCCGGGCCGTGGGAGCCGGTGTCGGCGAGGGCGGTGGGAGCCAGGGCGAGGGTGCCGGTGGTGAGGAGGGCGAGGGCGGCGCGGCGGAGGGTGTTCGAGGTTCGCATGCCGTGATCAATTGCCGACCGGTGCGGGCTATTCCCCTGCCGGTCGTGGGAGTTGGGCGCCGAAGAGCAGTCCGGCCAGGGAGCGGAAGTACTCCTCGGGGTCCTGGTCGCCCGTCGCGTCCCGCACGTTGTGGGTGAGGAGCAGCGTCGCGAAGCCGTGGGCGAGCGACCAGGCGGCGATGCCGGCCTGCCGGGCGTCGGGGACGTCCGGGCGGAGCTCCGCGACGCCCGCGCGGAGTTCGGCGGAGGCGCGCTCCTTGGCGGCGAGGAGGTCCGGGTCGTCGGCGCGCAGCAGCTCGGGCCGGAACATGACCTGGAAGTGCGCGGGGTGGGTGACGGCGAACCGGACGTAGCGCACGCCGCGTTCGCGCAGTTCGGGCGCGTCCGCCAGGGCCTCCGCGAGAAGGCCGTAGCCCTCGGCGGCGATGGCCGTGAGCAGTCCGGCGCGGTCCTTGAAGTGGTGGGCGGGGGCGGCGTGCGAGACGCCCGCGCGGCGGGCGAGGTCGCGCAGGCTGAGCCCGCCGGGCCCGTCGGCGGCGATCGCGTCGAGTGCGGCGGCGAGGACGGCCTGCCGCAGGTCGCCGTGGTGGTAGGTGCTCCGGCTCGTCATGGTCGCAGCCTAGCCGCTGTCTAGTCATTGACAAGTTCGCCGGGCGGGCGCAATCTTGTCAGTGTCAAGTCGAGGGCGACACGAAGAGAGGCCCCGTGGAAACCGCTCGCGTACGTCAGATGTGGCACCTGCTCGAACCCCTGCACGCCGTGCTCTACTACGCCCCCGAGGCCTTCGACGAGGCCGCCGCCCTCGGCTACGACACGGCCGACCGCTGGCCCTCCTACTTCGCCTGGCGCGCCGCCGCCCTCGGCCCCGTCGGGCCGGTCCGCGTCACCTCCGCCTTCTACGGCTTCAGCCCCGAGAAGGTCGCCCGGCACGTCCCCGCCGCCTGGGAGGTCGCCGCCCCCGCCGACGTGCTCGCCGCCCGGCTCCGCGCCGTCGACCGGACCTACCGGGCCGTCCTCGGCGAGGACGTCGTCGCGGGCCCCGAACTCGCCGGGGCCGCGGCCCTCGCCCGCCGCGCCGCCGGGGCGGCCGGCCTCGAAGGCCGCCCGCTCGCCGCCGCCCACGCCGAACTGCCCTGGCCGGACGCCCCGCACCTCGTCCTGTGGCAGGCGGCGACGATCCTGCGCGAGCACCGGGGCGACGGCCACGTCGCCGCCCTGGTCGCCGCCGGCCTCGACCCGGCCGAGTCGCTCGTCTCCTTCGCGGCCGTCGGAGCCGCGCCGGAACCGGTCTTCGAGAGCCGGGGCTGGAGCGCGCACGCGTGGAACGCCGCGCGCGAGCGCCTGGCGGCCCGGGGGCTCCTGGACGCGGACGGCGTCGCCACGGACGCGGGCCGCGCCCTGCGCGCGGAGGTGGAACGGCGGACGGACGAACTGGCCGCCGGGCCGTGGGACGCCCTCGGCCCCGAGGACACCGCCCGGCTCGCCGACCTCCTGGGCGGACCGTGGCTGACCGTCGTCGGCTCCGGCCTGCTGCCCGCCGTGAGCACCCTCGGCATCGGCAAGGTGTGACCCGGGGGCCCCGGTCCGGCCGGTCCGGGGCCGGCGAAAGGCGCGACCCGGTGCGGCGAAAGGCGCGACCCGGGCCCTCGGCCGCCCGGCGCACGACCATCGGTACGAAGCGGGCACAACCGTCCGCCTAGGATTTCAGGATGCTGACGTACCGAAGGACCCTCGCCGCCTCGTCGTTCGTCGTCTCCGTGCTCCTCACCGCCGCCTGCTCGCCCGGGGCCGACGTCCCGGGAGGCGTCGGCGGCACGTCCGCCGCGCGGGGGACGGCGCTCGCCGCCGTGGACACCCTCACGGTCAAGGGCCGCGCCCCGAAGACCGGTTACGAGCGGGAGAAGTTCGGCCGCGCCTGGGTGGACGTCGACGGCAACGGCTGCGGCACCCGTGACGACGTGCTCAAGCGGGACCTGACCGGCGTCCGCTTCACGGACGGCCACTGCAAGGTCGCCTCCGGCACCCTCGCCGACGACCCGTACACCGGCACCACCGTCCGCTACGTCCGGGGTCGCTCCAAGGTCGACATCGACCACGTCGTCGCGCTCTCCGACGCCTGGCAGAAGGGGGCGCAGACGTGGGACGGCGCGACCCGGCGCCGCTTCGCCAACGACCCGCTCAACCTCCTCGCCGTCGACGCCGCGACCAACCGCCGCAAGTCCGACGGCGACGCCGCCACCTGGCTGCCGCCGAACCGGGCGTACCGCTGCACGTACGTCGCCCGGCAGATCGCGGTGAAGAAGAAGTACGGGGTGTGGGTGACGGCGGGGGAGCGGGACGCGATGAAGCGGGTCCTCGACACCTGCCCGCAGCAGAGGCTCCCGTAGCGCCGGGCCGCCACGAAAAAACGTTTGGGCGGCCGGGTGGGCCATCCTTAGCCTGGCCGCATGGACCTGAACGTCACCACCCTCGCCGAACGGCCCGAGCTCGAAGGGGCGATGTGGTCCATGAAGGACCTGTGGCCCGAGTTCATGATGTACGACCCGGTCGGCTGGGCCAACATGGGCCGGATCGTCCGGGAGTTCCCGGAGTACGTGCTCGTCGCCACCGACGCCGGGGGCGCGGTCGTCGCCCGTGGCTTCAGCGTGCCCTTCCGGCTCGACGCGGAGGGCCGCCGCGAGCTGCCCGCCCGGGGCTGGGACGAGGTCCTCAACTGGGCCTTCTCCGACCTGCGGCACGGCCGGGAGGCCGACACCGTGAGCGCGATCGAGATCACCGTCGACCTCGACCACCTCGGCAGGGGCCTCTCGCACCGGATGCTCGCCGCCATGCGGGAGAACGCCGGCGGACGGGGCTTCGCCGAGCTGGTCGCCCCGGTCCGGCCCAACGGCAAGCACCTGGAGGCCGAGGCCCCCATCCACGAGTACGCCTTCCGCACGCGCGAGGCCGACGGCCTGCCGCACGACCCGTGGCTCCGCGTCCACGTGCGCGCGGGCGGTGTGATCGAGTCCGTGGCCCCGGCCTCGATGACGGTCTCCGGCTCCGTCGAGCAGTGGCGGAAGTGGACCGGCCTCCCCTTCGACGCGGACGGCCCGGTCGAGGTCCCGGGCGCGCTGGTCCCGGTCCACTGCGAGGCCACGCGGGGCTACGCGGTGTACGTGGAGCCCAACGTGTGGGTCCGGCACCGGATCCGACCCGTCCGACCCCTGCGCGTGAGGGGGGCCGTCACCGAGTGACGGCCCCCCTCACGCGTGTCCGTCACTCGGTGTCGACGACGTCCTTCGCCGCCGGGGCCGTCGCCTCGACCGGCCTGCCGTACCGCGAGAAGGTGATCGTCCCCGGCTCCTCGCCGCCCTCGGCGACGATCCGCAGGACGTACGGGATGCCTTCCGCGGCCACGTAGACCGTGCTGCTCTCGCCGCCGACGCCCGGCTCCGTCAGGGCCAGCGCCTTCCGGCCGCCGACGGTGGTCTCCGCGCCCTTCACGACCCCGCTCGCGCCCTGCTCGAACCCGTCGAGCAGCTGCTTCAGGTCGCAGAGTTCCAGCACGGCCCTGTTGTCGGGGTCGGAGGCGGGGCCCTTCACCCAGCGGCCCCTGAGCTCCTCGAGCATCGCCTTCCGCGTCTCGGGGTCCTCGTCCTCGACCTGCTCGCGCAGGGAGGCCTCGTCGAAGCGCATGTACACGTTCTCGTGGTCCGGTTTGATCAGCTCGACCGTGCCGGTCGTGCCCGTGGTCAGCGTTCCGGCGCAGCGTCCCCGGGCGTCGAGGGACAGATAGGCCTCGATCGGCTCGGCGGCCTCCCGCTCGTCGACGTCCACGCTCAGCGCCTTCGCGCCCTTCGTCGCGGCGAAGGCCTCGTCGACGATCTGCGAACCGCTCAGCTCCCCGAAGGGCCCGGCCGGCTTCGCGCCGTCCGGGGACGGGCCGCAGGCGGTGGCGCCGAGGGTGAGGGCGGCGCACAGCAGGGCCGTGGCGGCGGTGCGGCGGGGGGCGGCATGCACGGTGGTGTCTCCGGGGGGCGTACGGGGGCGGGGCCCCGAAGGGCCCCGGTTCCTTGGCGGTGCGGTGGTGCGAGGTGCGAGGTGCGAGGTGCGAAGTGGGGGTGCGGCGGTGGGGGCGCGGCGGTGCGGCGGGGGCGTCCGGCCCGGTCAGCCGACCTTCAGCTCCCACTGCGAGGCGTTGTAGTCGAAGCCGGGGTGGACCTCGACGGTCAGGTTCTTGGCGTCCTTGGGGGCGTCGAAGGCGACGGTGACGGTGGCCTTCTTGCCGGGCATGATGCTGCCCTGGAAGCCCGCTCCGACCTTCTCGTCGAAGATCTGCTCGGCCGTGACGCCGTTCTTGCCGGCCCGTCCGGACAGGGTGACGAGCGTGGCGTCGAACTTCTTCTTGCCGCCGTTCTCGATGACGACGGTCACCTGGTAGGCCTTGTTGCCCTCGGTGTGGCCGGCCGCGAACTCGCTCGGGGAGTACGCCTTCGGGTCCGAGACCGTGACCTTGAGGTCGTCGTCGTAGACCGAGCTGTCGCCGTCCGCCAGGTTCTTCGCCGCCGGGTCCTTCGGGGCCGAGTCCTTGACCGCCTTGTCGATCTCCTCGACCGCGTCGCTGACGGCCGTGAAGGTGATGACCGCGCCGACGACCGAGAGGACCAGGGCCGCGAGGCCCAGGATCGCGCCGGTGAGCGCCACGCCCTTGTTGTTCGCCTCGCCGCGCTTCACCCGGCCCTTGCCGACCAGGCCCAGGATCAGCGCGATCAGGCCGAGGATGCCGGCCAGCCAGAAGAAGAGCGGGATGAGCCCGGAGAGCGTGCCGATGATGCCGAGGATCAGGGCCGCGGTGCCGAGGCCGTTGCGCATGACCCGCGGGGCGGCGGGCGGGACCTGGGTGTCGTACGACATGGGTGTGTCCTCCCGGACGGAGACGATGTCTGGTGCGATGGGTCAATCACAGCAGAGCCTGTGAACCGAGTCAACACGGTTCACAGAAAATGCATCGACTCACACTGTGAAGTGGTGTGGCGGACGTTCGTCGCTAGGATTGGTGTCACAGCCAGAAGGGCGAGCCAGGGGAGTTGGGTCACGTGCCGGAGAACGCAGCAGAGGCGGGCGCGGAGCGGGCGGGCGCCGGAGCGGAGGCGACCGGGGCCGAGGCCGGGACCGCGGAGGTGACCGCCGCCGGGATCGCCCGGCTCGCCGGCGTCGGCCGGGCCGCCGTCAGCAACTGGCGGCGCCGCCACCCCGACTTCCCCAAGCCCGTCGGCGGTACGGAGACGAGCCCGTCCTTCGCCCTCGCGGAGGTCGAGCAATGGCTCCGCGCCCAGGGCAAGCTGGCCGAGGTCCCGCTCAAGGAGCGCGTCTGGCAGCAGATCGCGGGCCATCCGGCCGGGGCCGTCACCGCCCTCGTCCACGCGGGCTGCGCCCTCCTCCTCGTCCGGGACCGGTCCGCGGCCTGGCCCTCGCTCGCCGAACTCCCCGACGGGCGGCTCGCCGAAGTGCTGCCCGTCGCCCTGGAGGAGACGCTCACCGAGCGGCTCGGCCCGGAGCGGGCGGTCCTCACCCCCACCGCCTCCGCGCTCGCCGCCTCCCTCCCGCTCCTGCGCGGGGCCGCCGAGCTCGCGGCCGAGACCGGCGTCCGCGCGGCCTTCGAGTTCCTGCTCGGGCGTCACCTCGACGCCAACCCCCGGCAGTACACGCTCACCCCGCCCGGCCCCGCCGCCCTCATGGCGGCGCTCGCGGCGACCCCGAGGACGGGGCGCGACGGCGTCCCGCTCACCGTCCTCGACCCCGCCTCCGGGACCGGCGGCCTGCTGAGCGCGGTCGAGGGGCCCGGTGCCGTCTGCGGACAGGACGCCGACCACGACCTCGCCGCGCTGACCGCCCTGCGCCTGGCGCTCGCCACCGACGCCGACATCCGCGTCCGGTCCGGCGACAGCCTGCGCGCCGACGCCTTCCCGACGCTGGCGGCGGACGCCGTCCTGTGCCACCCGCCCTTCAACGAGCGGAACTGGGGCCACGACGAACTGGCCTACGACCCGCGCTGGGAGTACGGCTTCCCGGCCCGCACCGAGTCCGAACTCGCCTGGGTCCAGCACGCCCTGGCCCGTCTGCGCCCCGGCGGCACCGCCGTCCTCCTCATGCCGCCCGCCGCCGCCTCCCGCCGCTCCGGCCGCCGCATCAGGGCCGACCTGCTCCGCCGGGGCGCCCTGCGCGCGGTCGTCGCCCTCCCGGCCGGCGCCGCGCCGCCGTACGGCGTCCCGCTCCACCTCTGGGTGCTGCGCAGGCCCGTCCAGGGCGGGCGGCCCGCCGCCGAACTCCTCCTCGTCGACGCCGCCGCCGAGCAGACCGGGCCGGGCCGGGAGGGCCGCGACCGGCTCGACTGGCCGGCCGTCCACTCCGCCGTCATGGACGCCTGGACGCCCTTCGACCGGGACGGGACCCTGGTCGGGACCCCGGGCGCGAGCCGCTCCGTGCCGGTCATCGAGCTCCTCGACGACGACGTCGACCTCGCCCCCGCCCGGCACCTCCCGCCGGCCACCGCCGCCGAGGGCGCCGCCCAGCTGGCCGGGGTCCGCGAGCGGCTGACCGAGACGCTGCACCGCACCCGGGAACTGACCCCGCCGCCCGTGACCGACCCGGCCCCCGGCGGTGCCGGGCTCGGCCGACCCACGACCACCGTCGGCGAACTCGCCCGCGCCGGGGCCCTGTCCCTGCGCGCGGGCGGCGTGGGCACGGCCCCCGCCGACGCCCCGGTCGCCGTCCTCACCGACCACGACGTGCTCGCCGCCCAGCCGCCCTCCGGGACGCTGCCCGACGGCCCGCCCGAGGAGCCGGTCCTCCTCGCCGCCGGGGACGTCGTCGTCCCGGTCCTCGGCGGCGGCGCGGCCGTCCGGGTCGTCGACGCCGCCGCCGAGGGCGCCGCGCTCGGCCGCAACCTCCAGCTGCTCCGCCCCGATCCGGCGGCCCTCGACCCCTGGTTCCTGGCCGGTTTCCTGCGGGCCACCGCCAACACCCGGCAGGCCAGCAGCTACGCCTCCACCGCGACCCGGCTCGACGTGCGCCGCCTCCAGCTGCCGCGCCTGCCCCTGGCCGAACAGCGTCGGTTCGGGGAGCGGTTCCGGGCGCTCGCCGCGTTCGAGGAGTCGCTGCGGCTGGCCGCGCGCCTCGGCGACCAGTTGGTCCAGGGTCTGTACGACGGTCTGGCGGACGGCACCGTCGCCCCCTGAGGGCGTCCCGCCCGGGCTCGCTTCGACAACGGTTCCGGGTATCCCGGAACCGTTGTCCGCGGGGGTGTATACGCTCGTCCCCGCACCCCGATCCGTCCGAGCAGGAGCAGCAGGATGTACGGCCCCCCGCAGGCCCCGCAGGTTCCGCAGCCGCCGAAGAGCCCCGCCTCCGGCGGCCGGGTCGCGCTGCTCGTCCTCTTCTCCGCCCTCGCGCTGCTCAGCTGCGGTTTCCTGGCCTGGGCGCCGCTGCTGCGGCTCGCGGTCGTCACCCGCAGGGCGGGGGACTGGGCGCTGTTCGCCGCGGCGTTCCTGCTGGCGGCGGGCCTCTTCACGTACGCGGGCGTCACCGCCGACGAGGAGCCCACCACCGCGGAGTCCCTCGTCGCCGTCGGCCTCATGGCGGTCCTGGTGGTGGGCTCGATCACGTACTACCTGGTGACCGAGATCCGTCGCCTGGACCGGTCCGGCGTCGCGGCTCCCGCGCTCCGCCCGCCGGGGTACGACCCCGGCTCCGCCGTCACGGTCCCGAGCCCGGGCGGGCACCCGAACCCGTACGCCCGCCCGGTCGCCGTGCCCCCGGCCCACCAGCCGCCCGCCGCGCACGGGCCCCGCATCGACCAGGTCCGGGCCGAGCTCGACGAGCTGAGCGACCTGCTCAGGAAGGACCCCGGGCACACCGGGGAAGGCGAAGGCGGCAGGTGAACGGGCGGGTCATCGGCGGGCGTTACGAGCTCGCCACCGTCATCGGCCAGGGCGGGATGGGGCAGGTCTGGACGGCGTACGACGGGCGCCTCGACCGCCGGGTCGCGGTGAAGCTGCTCCGGCCGGCCGTCATGACGGGCCCCGCCACCGCCGCGGAGGAGCTGCGGCGCCGCTTCGTGCGCGAGTGCCGGGTGACCGCGCAGGTCGACCACCCGGGCCTGGTGACCGTGCACGACGCGGGCAGCGACGGCGACGACCTCTACCTCGTCATGCAGTACGTGGAGGGCGCGGACCTCGCCGACCACCTCGCCGAGCACGACCCGTACCCCTGGGAGTGGGCGGTCAGCGTCGCCGCCCAGCTGTGCGCGGTGCTCGCCGCCGTGCACGCGGTGCCGATCGTGCACCGCGACCTCAAGCCGCGGAACGTGATGGTCCGTCCGGACGGCACCGTGACCGTCCTCGACCTGGGCGTCGCCTCCGTCCTGGACACCGACACCACCCGGCTCACGCAGACCGGCTCGCCCATCGGCAGCCCGGCGTACATGGCGCCGGAGCAGGCCATGGGCGGCGCCGTCGGCCCGTCCACCGACCTGTACGCGCTGGGGGTGCTGCTCCACGAACTCCTCAGCGGGAACGTGCCGTTCGCGGGCTCCACCGCGCTCGGCGTGCTGCACCGGCACCTGTACGAGCCGCCCGCGCCGCTCCGGCAGCTGCGCCCCGAGATCCCCGAGGCGCTCGAAGCGCTGGTCCTGCGGCTGCTCGCCAAGGATCCGCAGGCCCGGCCGTCCGGCGCGCACGAGACGTACGAGCACCTGCTGCCGCTGCTCCCGGCGCGCGGCGCCCCGACGGGGCCGATGGACCCGACCCGGCCGTTCCTGCGCCCGCACGCGCCCTGGCCGGACCGGGCGACGGCGAGGCCCGTGCCGATCCCGCCGGTCCCGGTGGCGCCCCCGCGCCCGCGGGCCGATCCCCGCGCCGACCCCCGGGTGTACGGGAGCGGGCCGCAGCCCGCGCGTCCCGACGTGGCCGCGGCCGTCGACGAGGTGAAGCGGCTGCTCGCGGAGGGTTCGCTCACCCAGGCCGTGGACGTGCTCGGCGCCATCCTGCCCGCGGCGGCGGCCGAACACGGCGAGCGGTCGCCGGTCGTCCGGATCCTGCGCAAGCAGTACGCGTCGACGCTCATGGACGACGGCCAGTACCGGCGCGCGCTGCCGGAGCTGCGTCGGCTCGCGGAGGACCGCGGCGCGGAGGCGGGCCCGGCGGACCCGCAGTTCCTCCAGTTCCGCTACGACGCGGCCCTCTGTCTGGAGCAGCTGGGGGAGGCGGCCGCCGCGCTCGGGGAGTTCCGCGCGGTCCTGCCGTACTACGAGCGGGACCTGGCGCGGGCCTTCGGCATCCGGCAGCGGATCGGGCTGCTGCTCCTGGCGGCGGGCGAGCACGCGGCCGGTCAGGAGGAGCTCCAGCGGCTGCTGTTCGACGCGGAGCGCGCCTACGGCCCGTACCACCCGCTTCCGGTGGACCTGCGGCGGGCGCTCGACCACCAGCGGCAGCTGGGACGACGGGCCTGAGGGGTCCTGGCGGTGGCCGGGCGGTGTCTCCGACGGGGCGACAGGGTCACGACTCGGCATCTGATCACGCGGTGGATCTTCATGATCCTTTTTGCCGGTTTTGATACATGTAACGTTCGCGTCTGATCATGTCCGCGTCCCCAAGGAATCCCACATGACGACGCCGTCCGCTCCCGTCGCCCCCGAGCAGCAGCCCGCCGCCCCCGCCCCGGCGAAGAAGGGCTCCGCGTTCCTCAAGAAGGTCGGCGGCTTCGTCGTCCTCCTCGTCGTGGGCCTCGCGGTGAAGCTGGGCATTCCGTACCTCACGGGCGACGCCCCGGTGCGCGCCGAGGTCGGCGAGTGCGTCACCGTCACGGGCCCCGACGACGCCCCCGAGGTCGACACCGTCGACTGCTCCTCCGGCAAGGCCAACCTGTACAAGGTCGCCAAGGTCGTCGACAACACCTTCGACGTCAACAAGTGCGGCGAGGTCGGCGAGCTCGCGCTCGCGCAGGAGTGGGACGCGGACAAGTTCGTCCTCTGCCTGAACGGGGTCGCCGCGAAGTAGTCGCGCGCACCGCTGACGGCGAGGGGCCGGAACCCACGGGGGGTTCCGGCCCTTCCCCGTACCCCTCACGGGGACTCCACCGGCCGGGGCGACGCCACGGACGGGGCGGACGGCGGATCCGGGGCCGGGGTGGGCACCGGGGGCGTGCCGACACGGGCGGGGGTACGGGCCGGCGGGACCGGGTCCGGGCCCCCCGGCCCGTCCGGGATCAGCACCAGGACGCACACGGCGGCCACGGCGGCGGCCGTCCCGAGGACGGTGAGCGCGATCGCGCGGATCCGGTGCGTCCCCCGGCGGCGCCCCTGTGGAGGAGGGGCCCGACGCAGGTCGCGCGGGGTCACGAGGGCGGCGCGGGCGGCCAGGGCGGCGCGCAGCCGTTCCTCCACGGAAGGGTTCGCGGGAGGGTTCATCGATCGGCCTCCGTCCTCTTCCGCAGCTTTCCCTCCAGGGCGTCGAGGGCGCGGCTCGCGGTGGACTTCACCGTGCCGCGCGACAGCCCGAGCGTCCGCGCGATCTGCTCCTCGGTCAGCTCCGACCAGTAGCGCAGCACGAGCACCTCGCGCTGTCGGCGCGTCAGCTCCGCCAGCGCGTCGAGCACGTGCCGGTGCTCCTCGGCGAGCAGCAGCCGCTCGTCGACGGGCGCCCCGGAGCCCGGGTGGGGCGGGGTGTACGCGCGCGCGGTACGGCGCCGGCGCAGCACGGAGCGGGCCGCGTTGACGACGGCGGTGTGCAGGTACGCCCCCGGGTCCTGGAGTCCGTCCAGGGAGGTCCCGTGGGCGCGGCACACGGCGGCGAACGCGTCCTGCACGACGTCCTCGGCGGTCGGCAGGTCGTCGACCAGGAAGACCGCGAGCCGCACCATGTCGAGCCGCCGGGCCAGGTACAGCTCGGTGAGGGTGGGAGCGGGGCCGTCGCCGCCGTACGGGGTGCCGACGACGCGCGGACGGCGTTCCCGCACCGGCGCGTTCCGGTCACGGGCCGCCCGGGACACGCGCGCGAGCAGCCGGGACCACCAGGGCGGCGCCAGGGGCAGGGGGAGGGCGTACGGCATGGGCCTCGATCCGTCGGGGGCGGGAGGGGCGCGGGCGGGCGGGGCCGGATGACCGGCCCCGCCCGCCGGGCACCGCTACTTGCCGGGCGCGGGCGCGGGCGCGGGCACGGGCGCGGTGACGGGTGCGGGTGCGGGCGCGGGTGCGGCGACGGGCTTCGGGGCGGCGGGCGCCGGGACCGGCGCGGGCACGGCGGGCTTCGGGGCGACCGGCGCGGGGGCGGGCCGGGGGGCCGTCTCCCGGCGCGGCGCGGGCGCGGGCCTCGGCGCGGTCACGCCCTCGGGCGCGGCGACCGGCTTCGGCGCGGCGGGGGCGGCGGCCGGAACGTCCGGGACGTCCGGGGCGGCGGGGGCCGGGGCCGGCTTCGAGCCGGCGTCGGCGACGGCCTGCGCGGCGAAGCCGCCGCCGAGGAGCAGCGCGACACCGGCGACGACGCCCAGGACCCGGGGACGGGGGCGGTGACTCCGCTTGACGTGGCTGGACATGGGATTCTCCCGAGGAAGGTCGGAAACACGGTCTGGAACATGAGCTGAAGGGCGCCTTCAACCCACCAGACGTGCGGCGCCGCCCGAGGTTGCGAACCGGATCCGAGAAATTTCCCCGACAGGCCGGACGAGCCGGACGAGCCGGACGAGCCGGCCAAGGAAGAAGCGGGGAAGAAGCGAGAGGGAAGCACCCACCTCTCGCACTTTCAACCTATAGCGCACAGGGGGGCTTGCGGCAAGGCCCCCTCCGTGGCGCAGAATCGCTCCTCGTAACCCCAGACGATGTGAAAACGGGAGCTTTACGACGTGACGTCTCTTCTTGCCGGTGTGTTCGACCTCTCCGGCAACCTCGCCCCCAAGGCCGACCCGGCGCTCATCGCCGCGGACGAGCGGCACTTCGCGGCCATCGCGCGGTGCCTCGACGAGACGGTCGCCGAACTGTCGGCGCGCCTCGACGCCGAGCGGAAGGCGCCCGGCGGGATCGGCCGGGAGGCGATGGACCGGGACGCGGAGATCCACCGGCTCTCCGGCCGCCTGCGGACGCTGCGCCGCTTCGGCCTGGACCTCTGCCTGGGCCGCGTGGTCGGCGCGGACGACCCCGAGCCCCTCTACGTCGGGCGCCTCGGCCTCACCGACAGCACCGGCCGCCGCCTGCTCGTCGACTGGCGCTCCCCCGCGGCGGAGCCGTTCTTCGCGGCCACGCACGCCACCCCCATGGGCCTGGCGAGCCGCCGCCGCTACCGCTGGACCGGCGGCCGGATCACGGACTACTGGGACGAGGTCTTCACCGCCGAGGGCCTCGAAGGGCACGCCGCGCTCGACGACCAGTCCGCCTTCATCGCCAGCCTGGGCGGCAACCGCTCCTCCCGCATGAGGGACGTGCTCGCCACCATCCAGTCCGACCAGGACGCCATCATCCGCGCCGGCTCGCGCGGCGCCCTCGTCGTCGACGGCGGCCCCGGCACCGGAAAGACGGTCGTCGCCCTGCACCGCACCGCGCACCTGCTCTACTCCGACCCGCGCCTCGGGCACCGCCGGGGCGGCGTGCTCTTCGTCGGCCCGCACCAGCCCTACCTGAACTACGTCGCCGACGTCCTGCCGAGCCTCGGCGAGGAGGGCGTACGGACCTGCACCGTGCGCGACCTGGTCGCCGAGGGCGCGAGGGCGACGGTCGAGACCGACCCGGAGGCGGCCCGCCTGAAGTCCTCCCGGGACATGGTCGCGGCCATCGAGAAGGCCGTCGCGTTCTACGAGGAGCCGCCCACCGAGGGCATGACCGTCTCCACCCACTGGTCGGACATCCGGCTGACCGCCGCCGACTGGGCGGAGGCCTTCGACGCGGTGGAGCCGGGGACCCCGCACAACGAGGCCCGCGAGCAGATCTGGGAGCACCTGGTCTCCCTCCTGTTCGACAAGTACGACGGCGAGGAGGTCCCGGAGGCGCAGTTCCGGAAGTCGCTACGCCAGGACCGGGAGCTGACCGGCGCCCTCCACCGCGCCTGGCCGATGCTGGAGGCGGCCGACCTCGTCGGCGACCTGTGGACGGTCCCCGCGTACCTGCGGATGTGCGCGCCCTGGCTGACCCCCGACGAGGTGAGGCGGCTGCGGCGCGCGGACGCCCAGGCGTGGACGGTCTCGGACCTGCCGCTCCTGGACGCGGCCCGGCAGCGGCTCGGCGACCCGGCGACGGCCCGGCTCAACCTCCGGCGCAAGGCCACCGTGGCCGCCGAACGCGAGCGCATGGCCGGCGTCATCGACAGCATCGTCGCGGCCGACGCCGACGGCGAGGGCGCGGTCACGATGCTGCGGGGCAAGGACCTCCAGGACAGCCTGATCGACGAGGACGCCCTGCCGACCGCCGAACTGGAGCCGCTCGACGGCCCGTTCGCGCACATCGTGGTGGACGAGGCGCAGGAGCTGACCGACGCGGAATGGCAGATGCTGCTCCTGCGCTGCCCGTCGAAGAGCTTCACGATCGTCGGCGACCGCGCCCAGGCCCGGCACGGCTTCGTCGAGTCGTGGCGGGAGCGCCTGGAGCGGGTCGGCTTCGACCGCATCGAGACGACGTCCCTGAGCATCAACTACCGCACGCCGGAGGAGGTCATGGCGGAGGCCGAGCCGGTCATCCGCGCCGCGCTCCCGGACGCCAACGTGCCGACGTCCATCCGCGGCAACGGCATCCCGGTCACCCACGCCCCGGTCACCGACCTGGACGCGATCCTCGACACCTGGCTCACCGAGAACGCCGAAGGCGTCGCCTGCGTCATCGGCTCCCCGACGTTCGCGGAGCGCCCCCGGGTCCGCTCGCTCACCCCGACGCTGTCGAAGGGCCTGGAGTTCGACCTGGTCGTCCTCGTCGACCCGGAGTCCTTCGGCGAGGGCGTCGAGGGCGCGGTCGACCGCTACGTGGCGATGACCCGCGCGACCCGGCGCCTGGTGGTCCTGACCAGTGCCGCGACCCACGGGTCCTGAAAAGGACGTGAGGGGCGCGGGCCCTCCTTGTTACGGTGCCCGGATGGCATCGATCAAGGAGTTCCAGGTCACGTTCGACTGTGCGGAGCCCGTGCGACTCGCCGCCTTCTGGTGCGAGGTCCTGGGGTACGTCCTGCCGCCGGCCCCGGAGGGGTTCGCGACCTGGGAGGAGTACGACCGTTCGACGCCGACCGAGGAGCAGGACCGTTACTTCGCGTGCTCCGACCCCACGGGGGTGCGCCCGCGCCTGCTCTTCCAGCGCGTTCCCGAGGGCAAGGCCGTCAAGAACCGGGTGCACCTCGACGTGCGGGCCGGCACCGGGCTGGTGGGCGAGGAGCGCCTGGCCGTCCTGGAGGCCGAGTGCGCCCGCCTGGTGGAGCTCGGCGCGACCCACCTGAAGACGCTGTACGCGGACGAGGAGAACGAGTCCTGCATCAACATGCAGGACATCGAGGGCAACGAGTTCTGCCTCGACTGAGCGTCCTCCGCACGTCCTCCGCGACGGCACGAAGCGGCCTCCGCCCCCCCCGCCGGGGAGGAGGCCGCTTCGGCGTGCCGGGTCCCGGGGTGCCAGGATCCGGGCGTCAGGGAACCGAACTTCCTCGTGGGTCCGACCGGTGACGACTCCGGAAGGCGTCGGAGCGGTCGCTCGTCGTGGACCGGGTCGGGCGGCGCCACGATCCGGGACGCGCCGACGTCCTTTCAAGTACCGGGGTAAGTACCCACCCCACCCCACCCGTTCTGAGTGGTCACGGCTGGGGGCGCGCGTCGCGCGAGGGCGTCACCCACACGAGGGAACTGTGCCAACTCGGGTGGATTTCACGGTGGTTGCCTGGCATATGCTCCGGGCTGACCGAACTGAAAATGCTCGGCCCCCGACGGGAGTCGCAATCCCGGCGGGGGCCTGGCCATCGAGGAAGCAAGACCTTCCCCATGGATACCCAGCACCTTAGCGCGCCCGTTCCCGGCGCGGGCGTCATCCACGTCAACGTCACCCACACGACGCGCTACATCGTCGTCGGCAACCACCTCTCGCAGCACGGGCACCTCTCGCTCACCGCGATCGGTCTCGCCGTCCACATCCAGTCGCTGCCCGCCGGCACCCGCATCGGCGTCAAGTCCCTCGCCGAGCAGTTCCCCGAGGGCGAGATCCGCATCGCCGCCGCCCTCCGCGAGCTGGAGACCCACGGCTACCTGGCCCGCATCCGCGAGCGCCTCCCGAACGGGCGGATCGTGACGCGTACGTTCTCGTACAACAACCCGGGCGCGATCGAGCCGCCGGAGCCGGAGCCGGAGCCGGACTCCGACCCGGACCCCGACCCGGACCCCGACCCGGAGCCGTCGCGGGAGCCGGTACGGGACGAGGCTCCCGCCGTCCCCCGGAACCCGGCCACCGAACTGCTGCTCGACCTCCGTCGCCACGACGCCCGCTTCCTGCTCTCCGCACGGGACATCCGGCACCTGGCCCCGGCCGTCGACGCCTGGTTCGCGAGGGGCGCGACCTCCGACGCCGTCCGCCGCACCCTGCTGGCCGACCTCCCGGACCCCCTCAGACACCCGGCGGGCCTCCTCTCCCACCGCCTGAACGCCCTCCTCCCACCGCCGCTCCCCGCCGTGCCCCGGGTCCAGGGCCCGCCCCCGATCCAGACCTGCGTCACGTGCGAGGAGGTCGCCTTCCGGGCCTGGGAACCGGGCCGCTGCCCCGACTGCGAGGCGGACGCGGACGCGGATGCGGCCGAGGCGGCGGCGAGGGCCTGGCTCGCCGCCGACGCGGCCTAGGGCCCGTCCGGCGGCTCGGGGCCGGACGGGCCCTGGTGCGGCACCGGTCTTCGTCGTGATGGTCCGGACGGGTCGTTCGCCGGTCTGCTCAGGGACCGGTGCACTCCCACCGGCGGGCGGGCGCGCCGTTGTCCGTGCGCCAGTCGGCGATCTCCGGGTACGTGCCGCTGTTGGCGTTCTGGAGCGTCCATCCGCTTGCGGCGCTCGCGCTCGGCACCTGGACGGTCGTGACCAGCGCGCCCGCTGCCAGGGCGGCCCCGACCAGGCGCATGACGGCAGTCTTCTGCATGAGCAGTCCCCCGTTGTTTCCCGGGCCGCCGTGTGGCCGGCGGCCTGTTCGCCACGGAAGTGAGCACGACCATCAAGGCCCCACCGTGCGCGCTCGGGTGGCGACTCGTTCCGCCAACTCCCCGGCAGGGCCTGGACCGAGGGGGAAGGCCCGTCCTTCCCCGCCGCCCCAGATCCTCGTGCCGAGCACGACGGGGAGCGCCGCCCCAGGCGGTCGGACGGTTCAGGCGCTGAGCTGCCCGCCCTTGACCCCGGCGACGAAGGACGCCCAGGCGCCGTTCCCGAAGACGAGCGCGGGGCCGGCGGGGTTCTTGGAGTCGCGGACGGGGGTGTGGGGGAGGCGGTCGGCGACTTCGAGGCACTCGCCGCCGTCCTGGTTGCTGTACGAGCTCTTGCGCCACATGAGGGTGCTCAGATCGACGGCTCGCACGATGCTTCCTCCAACATCCACATGATGAACTTCCGTGAATCTACCGGGGAAAGGGCCAGATCACGGACCAGATCGTATCGGACCTGGAGTCTCTCGACGGCGGCCGAATCCTCCACCAACTCGCCTGAATAGCCGGTCTCCACCCAGGCCACGGGGCGCCCGTCCGCAAGCCGCAGGAACATCGTGTGGGTGTTCGTCAGCGCGTGTGGCCCGATCGAATTCAGCAGGACCTGGATCGTGATGTTCCGGTGGTCGCTCATCTCCAGCAGGTACTCCAGCTGCTCCCGCCACTCGCCGAGGTCGGGCAGCGGTGTGCGCAGGACCGTCTCGGACAAGATCGTGTGGAACGGTGGTGCATCCTCTCCCGCCAGCAGCTCGCGACGGCCTATCCGCGCTTCGACCTGGGTGGTCAGCTCGTCCCCGTGCATGCCGCCTGCGGCGAGCAGGGTACGGGCGTAGCCCGGTGTCTGGAGGAGGCCCGGTGGTGCCGTCACCGCGTAGTGCCACAGGCTGATCGCCTCCGCCTCCAGCGTCATGTACCTGCGGTACCGCTCCTTGAACTGCGTGGGGTCCCCCACCGCCAGCTCCCACAGCGCCAGCAGCATCCGCCCCGTCCCGTAGTACTGGTCCAACGCCTGGACCACCTCCGGGCCGCCGAGCGTCTCGCCCTTCTCCATCTTCGAGAACAGCGACCAGTCCCAGCCCGCCACCTCGCCCAGCTTCCGCAGGCTCAGGCCCCGCTCGGTCCGCAGTGACTTCAGCTCCTCCGCGAACCGCTTCCTCGGCTCCTGGCTGCGGCCCGTCACCACCCGTCTCGTCGGCATCGCGCGCACTCCCTTGTGGAAGATGTGGAACTACCCGCGCGACCTGGGGAAGTACAGCCCGACACCGCTCCGGGTCCTCTGTCTCCCGGGCCATGCTCGTAGTGCCGGGATCACAGAGGGTAGTCCACCGGAGGGAGCGGCATCCATGGAACTCGGAGCTTGGGTCTACGACCAAGTGGCCGGTGTGGTCGGTGAGTTCAAGGGGGTTGCCGGGCCCTACGCGATGCTCCGGCCGGTCGGCGGCGGGCGCGAGTGGCAGGCGGATCCCGCCGGTCTGCGTCCGGCCACGCCCGCCGAGCGGCTGAGCGCCGGCGTGCGGGCGGCCAACGAGCGGGCCAGGGCCGGGACGGCGGAGCCCGTACCCGACCTGAGCCGCCCGCCGGAGCCCGTACCGCACTGCGTCGCGTGCGCGCTGCTCGTACGGGACCGGCGGGAGGCCCGGAAGCGGTTCGACCACAGTGCGGTGACGGACGCGAACGTGCTGCTCCGGCGCCACCTGTGGCAGGACCATCCCCAGGGCCTGTCCTGAGGGGCGAAACGGCCCTGTGGGCGAGGGGCCGTGGACGGCCCGCCCCTCATCCCGGTCCTCAAGGGGATCAGGGAGTGGCGGGGGCCGGCCACCCGCTACGACAAGACAGTCGCGCCGGACGCGTCCGGGGGTCGGCCCGCCCGGATCCCGCCTCGGGACCCGGGCGTCGAGCCCTGCCCGGGCGGCCTCACTTCCACGGGTCGGCGAAGGACCGGCCCGGCACCGGCTTGGCGATGAGCGCCACGGCGATGAAGAAGTTGACCTGGCCGATCGCGAACATCAGCGTGGCCAGCGCCTTCGCCTCGTAGTGCTCGGCTGCCCGTGCGTACAGCTCGTCGGAGACCCTCTCGCCGTCCGCGGACGGCTGGAGCACGGCGTCCACGAGTGCCAGCGCGGCACGCTCCGCACCGGTGAAGTACGGCGAGTCCTGCCAGGACGCCACCGACGTGATCCGCTCCTCCGACTCCCCCGCCTTGCGCAGGAAACCCGTGTGCAGAACGGTCAGGTAGGTGCTGCCGACGATCTGACCCGCGCGCAGCTGGACCAGGCTGATCGTGGAGCGCGGTACCGAACCGTTGCCGGTGACCTTGAACAGCGCCGCCGAGACCTCCGCCAGCTCGGGGACGAGCTCCGCGGGGTCCTCGGCCATCCGCGGAACCATCGGGACCTCTGCCGTGATCGAACGCGTTTCCATCGCCGTCTCCTTCGGGCTTCGTGTCGATGTCACTGCCCTGACGGAGCGCGGCCGGGAGGTGTGACACGGAAGCCACCCCCTAGTAGCCCTCGGATCATGCCGCGGTATCAGGGGACGCACGAATCAGCCGAGGACCGCCTCGAGCAGCTTCACGAAAGCGAGGTAGGCCAAGAGTGAGAAGGGAACGGCGGTGACGAGGGTCAGTGCGCGTTCCCTGTGAGTACGGCCCATGAGCAGCGCCACGAGGACCATGGCGGAGAGGCAGGCCCATGCCTGGGACGCGTAGTGCAGGCCCCACGCGTAGTGGACGGCCTCCATGCCGAAGACGCCCGCGAGGGCGGCGAGGCCGACAACGCGGTGGCGCGGGTCGTCGCCTCGCCACCAAGATCCCGCGATGCCGAAGAGGGGGCCGGCGATGAATGCCATGCCCAGCCAGACGAGGGGAGCGAACAGAGATCCCATTCCATCGCGCACGACCTCTGCGTAGCCGTAGTAACCGACGACGAGGCCGGACTCGGCGCACAGGCCCACGACGGCGGCCGCGGGCCGGCTGACCTGCCGGGCCCACAGCGCGCCCGCGGCGAAGGCGGCGACGGACCAGACGGCGCCGGAGTTGGCGATCTGGTTCCAGGCCCCCGGAAGCCAGCCCTGGGCCAGGTTGGTCAGTACGCCGAGAAGAATGCCTCCGGCCGATGCCGATACCGTCGCGAGGGCCCGGACTCTTCCGCTCGTGCCGGGCGCCGAGATGGCGACAGGGGACGGGTTCATGGTGGAGCTCACTTCTGTTTCCGAGGACGCGAGGTTCACGCCCCGTGGTGCAGTCATGAGGATGCGCGGAACGATGAGTGCGTTCCCTTGATCTGCGGACTGGGCCTCGCGAGCCCTGGCTGCTGTACCCGCTCCGAGCCCCGCCTCGCGCAGCCGCTCCCGTTCGGCACCTGTCGCGTCACCCCGTCCCGCGACCGCGAAGCCGTGATCGCCGGCCTCGCCCTTCCCTGGAACTTCCGGGGCCCGGAGGTGTCCTGGGTTCTGTCTGACAAACGATCTCGATCGGGTTCGCGGAGCCGGACATCGGACAGGCCCTAGGCGCGGGGCTCCCGCTTCATGGACCACAGGACCGGGCCGCCGCCCGGGAGTGCGAACTCGTCGCGGACGACGAAGCCGAAGTGCTCGTAGACCGGCAGGTTGTCCGGCTTGGAGGACTCCAGGTAGACCGGCAGGCCGTCCGCGTCGGCCTTCGCGAGGCCGGAGCGGAGGAGGGCGGAGCCGTGGCCCCGGCCCCGGGCGGCGGGGTCGGCGCCGATGACGGCGAGGTACCAGTGGGGTTCGGTGGGTCCGTGTCCGGCGGCCGCCGTGACGGCCTCCTGGAAGGCCGGGGCGCGGTCGCCGAGGATCTCGACGAGCTCCTGGACGGTCTCCGCGTCCGGGACGGCCTTGTCCGCGCCCTCGGGCGACACCCAGAAGGCGGCGGCCGAATCGGTCCGCTCGCAGACGCCGTGGAGGCCGTACTGCCGGGTGAAGAGGGTCGTGAAGTAGCGGCCGAGGCCCGCCTCGCGGGTGGTGGCGTCGGGGAAGAACCAGCGCATCATCGGGTCGTCGCCGAAGGCGGAGGCCAGGGTGCGGCCGACCATGCGGGCGTCATCGATCGTGGCCGTTTTCGGTGTGTTCGCCAGGGTCATGCGGGTCATTCTGCACCCGTGATGATCTTGGTCGGACGAGGGGGTGGTCCCTCCGGGTCCCACCCCCGGTCAGGCCGCCCCGGGCCGGGCGCGGAGCAGGCGCACCGCCGCCGTGGCCGGCAGGGCGATGCCCAGGACGAGGAGGGCGAACAGTTCCGTCGGGCCGACGCGGGCGGCCAGGAGGAAGGCGCCGAGGAGGACCACGATCGGGGTCGTGAGGGTGAGGGCGGTCGCGACGGTCTTGGTGCGCTGCTCCCACGCGTCGGACGTCCACAGCAGGCCGAGGCCCGCGAGGAGGACGGCCAGGCCGGCCAGGGGGGAGGTGAACGTGGCGACTCCGCTGACGCCGAGCAGGACGGCGGTGGTCACGCTCCGGGACCTGGGCCGCGCCTTGGGCTCGGCCTCCGGTGCCTCCGGCTCCTCCGCGCGGGCGGCCGCGACGATGGCGGAGGGACTGCCGAGCCGTTCGAGCGCCGTGCGGACGGCCTCCGGGTCCTGCTCCTCCCCGACGGCGACCGCGAGGTGTTCGCGCAGGTCGGCGAGGAGCTCCTCGCGGCGCCCGGCGGGCAGGAAGGACGCCTCCCGCTCGATCGTGGCGAGGTAGTCGGTCACGAGGGGGTGTTCGGTGCCGGTCATGCGGAGCCTCCGTGGGGTGCGGTCAGGAAGTGGTCGACGCCGTCGCGGAAGCGCGGCCAGCTCTCGGCGAACTCGGCGAGCGCGGTCCTGCCGGGCGCGGTGAGCGTGTAGTAGCGGCGGGCGGGGCCGGTGGCCGACTCGCGCAGCTCGGTGTCGACGAGCCCGTCGCGGCGGAGCCGGGACAGCAGGGGGTAGATCGTGCCCTGGCTGGTGGTCATGACGCTGACGGCGGCCAGCTCGTCGAGGACCTCGACGCCGTAGCGCGGACCGTCGCGCAGCAGGGCGAGGACGCAGTACTCCAGCACCCCCTTGCGCAGCTGACTGGCGACCCTTCCGGACGCCTCTGATCTTGCTTCGCCAGGAACCATGCAATGCAAGATACCCCCCGAAGTGCCGTCGATCAACGGAGAACCGCGAGGGGACGGTGCGTGCGACGATGCCAGGGTGCGAGAACCGCGTGGACTGAGCGAACTGACCGAGGTCGAGGACCCGGCGTGGCCGCTGCTCGAAGCGGAGCTGCGGGCGGCGGAGGTGCCCGTCGAGCTGCTGGACGCCGACCCCGCGCGAGGAGCGGCCACGCTCCTCCAGACCCAGGTCACCGTCCGCTCGTACCTGGGCGCGTTCCTCTTCCGCACCGGCGGGGCGCTCGTCGACGACGGCTGGCTGCGGCTGTACGGCAGCCCGGCCGTCCACAACGACCGGCGCCTGCCCGGCCTCGCCCGGGTCAACGGCTACCCCGCCGAGCCCGACCCCGCCTGGCGGCCCGCCGCCGGACTCGTCGTCGCGCACGACGTGCTCGGCGGGGCCTTCGCGATCCAGGGCGGTACGGAGGAGGAGACCGGACTGCCGGGCAGCCCGGGCGAGATGGTCTACTTCGCGCCCGACTCGCTGCGCTGGGACGCGATCGGCGCCGGATACGGGGCCTGGCTGTCGTGGGTGCTCGCCGGGGGCGCCGAGGAGTTCTACGAGGGGCTGCGCTGGCCCGGCTGGCGGGACGAGGTGCCCGGTCTCACCGGTGGCGAGGGCCTCAGCCTCTACCCGCCCCTGTGGTCCGCCGAGGCGCACCGGGACCTGGCCGCGACCAGCCGCGCGGTCGTCCCCCTGGGGCAGCTGCTCGGACTCGGACGCGAGACGGCCGTGCAACTCGACGGAACGGACCCCGGCTTCCTGGGGGAGGACGTGTAGGACCGGGTCCGGCCCCCGGCGGCGGGCTCCGGGTGCCGGGCCTCGACGACGTCGACGGCCACCGACGTCCGCGGCGGAAGGAAGGACGACCATGACCGGGGACAACGGCCGAGGGATCCGGGACGTCGACGCGTGAAGCAGGAACGACAGGAACGACAGGAACGACAGGAACGACAGGAACAAGGAGAGGGAGGGGGCGGGGGAGACCTCGCCCGCACGACCGTACGGACGGGGCGGCTCGACCTCGTGCCGCTCGCCGTCGCGCACGCCGAGGAGATGGCCGGGGTCCTCGCCGACCCCGCCCTCCACGCCTTCATCGGCGGCACCCCGCTCACCGCGCCCGAACTGCGCGCCCGGTACGAGCGGCTGGTCGCCGGATCGCCCGACCCGGCGGTCGTCTGGTGCAACTGGGCGGTGCGGCTCCGGGCGGAGGACCGGCTCGCCGGGACCGTGCAGGCGACGGTCACCGACGGCGGGCGGACCGCCGAGGTCGCCTGGGTCGTCGGGACGGACTGGCAGGGGCGGGGGATCGCCCGCGAGGCCGCCGGGGGGCTCGTCGGACTGCTCGTGGAGCGGGGCGTCCGGACCGTCGTCGCCCACGTCCACCCCGACCACGCGGCCTCCGCCGCCGTCGCCCGCGCGGCCGGTCTCGCGCCGACGGACGAGACGCAGGACGGCGAGGTCCGCTGGGAGGCCGTGTGCGGCGGGGCGGTCGGGTGAACCGTGCCGCCGGCGACCGTCGCCCGCGCGGTTCCGGCGAGCCGGCCCCCCGGGACGGGGCGCCCGTCGTCCCCGCCGGGGGCGTCCCCGTCGTGGGCGCGGCCGTCACCGGGGCGATCGTCCGCCCCCGACGCGCCCGCCCCCGACGCGCCCGCCCCTGACGCGCGCCACGACCACCCCCGCGAGCCCCAGCGCCGCCAGTGCCCCCGCCGCCAGGCCCGCCCGCAGGCCCGGTGGGCGGAACGTGCAGGAGAGTTCGCCGCGCCCGGCCGGGACGGCGAGGAGGCCGCCGTACGAGGTCGGTTCGGCGCCGTCGCAGTGCCAGCCCGCGATGCGGGGCGTCGCCACGACCGCCGTGCCCGCGCCCGCCGGGAGCGTGGCCCGGACGCCGTCCGGGGTGACGCGGATCGAGGTCGCCGCGCGGGCGCGCAGGACCGTCACCGCCGCGCGGAGGCGGTCGTGGTCCAGACAGCCCAGCTCGCCCGGCCCCGGCAGGACCGGCTTCAGGCCGGGGACCCGCTGGACGCCCAGGGACGTCAGGGCCGCGCGGCGCTTCGGGGTGCCGCCGAGGAGGCGGACCGGGGCGTTCCCGCCGAGGCGGGCCGTGCCCGTGGCGTCGGGGGCCCAGAGGAAGACCTCCGTACCGACCCGGCACGCGCCCGCGTGCGGAGCCCCGTACACCCGGGCGCCGAGCAGGAGTTCCTGGTTGCGGAAGGGCGAGGGGCCGTAGACCGGGGGCGGGCCCGGGGGCCGTACCGTCACCAGCGGCAGGTACGCGTCCGCACGGACGACCTCGCCGTCCCGCCACCGCGCGCCCACCCCGAACAGCGCGTCCGTCACCGGACCGTCCAGGCTCAGCAGGTTCCGGCCGCGCGAGGTCCAGCCGCCGCCCAGCGCGGCCAGGGTCGCCGTCAGGACCGCCGGGGTGTGGCTGCTGTAGTACGCGGCGCCCTGGCCGCCCAGGAGCAGCGGGTCGTTGCCCGCGACCCGGGGAAGGCCGGAGTCCGTGCGGTACGCGGGCCAGCCGTCGGCCGCCGCGAGCGCCGCCGCCCGCCGCGCGTGCTCCGCGCCCCACGGCGGGTAGTCGTCGAGCCGGGCGAGCCGCTCCCGGTCCGCGTACGCCGTGGTCGCCGCCGCCTGGCCGAGGAGCGTCCCGGTCACGAGGAGCGCGGCGAGGAGTCCGTACCGGCCCCGGCGGGGGAGGAGGAGCGCGGCCGCCACCGCCGCCAGGCCCGCGCCCGCGAGGAGCAGCGCCCAGGAGGTGAGGAGCGGGCTCGGCAGGGCCCCGGCGGTCAGGGCCAGGACGACCGCCGTCCCGCCGAGCAGCGCCCTGCGGTCCGGGAGGCCGTGGGCGAGGCCCGTCCAGGCGGCGAGCACGAGGACGCCGGACAGGACGAAGGTCTGGCGGTACGGGCTGCCGTTCGGGGTGGCGAAGACGTGCCAGACGAGGTGCGTCGGGCCCCACTGCATCGACACCGCGACCGCCGCGCACAGGCCGCCCCACAGCCACCGCTCCCGGCCCGGCGCGTCCCGGCGGAAGAGCAGCGCCCCCGCGAGCAGCGGCACCGCCGTGCAGACGAAGGCCGCCGGGGTCGCGAAGCTGTAGGTCACCGGCAGCAGCCGGGCCAGCACGTCCGTGCCGGCCGCCGGGGCGAAGTCCCGGACGACGCCCGGGTGGGCGTGCCGGGAGCCGAGGAAGACCGGCACCAGGACGGGGGCCGCGAGACCGACGCCGAGGGCCGTCGTCACCGCCGCCCGGAGCAGCGTCCGCCACCGGAAGGAGTCCGTGGCCGCCAGGCGGACCAGGAGCACCAGGGCGGCGCCGAGGGTGGCCATGTACGCCGTGTAGAAGTTCGCGAGCCAGCAGACCGCCACCACCAGGGGCCCCAGGAGCGGCCGGCGGCCCTCCCGCGCCCACTCGCCCACCAGGCAGAGCAGCGGGAGGGCGATCAGGCCGTCCAGCCACATCGGGTTGTACGCGCCCTCCGCGAGCGACCACCCGCACAGCGCGTACGAGGCGCCCAGCACCGCCGCCCACCACCAGGTGCCGTCCGGCCCGATCCGCCGCAGCAGGAACGTCATCGCCGCCGCCGCGACCGCCGTCTTCAGGACGGTGATCCCGTACACCGCGTACTCGATGTCGCCGCGCGGGAAGAGCGCGACCAGCGGGGCGAAGGGGCTCGACAGGTAGGTGCCGTAGTCGGGCAGGAAGCTCGTGCCCCAGCCGGCCTGCCAGTCCAGCAGCAGCCCGCCGTCCGCCCGGCCGCGCAGCAGGTCCCACAGGTGCGCGTGGAACGGCACGAACTGGTTGGCGAGGTCGTTGACGGCCCGGTGGCGCGGACCGAAGGGGAAGACCCGGGCGACGGCGTCCCCGCCGCAGACGGCGACGACGGCGAGGACGCCGGCGAGCACCGGGGCGAGCCGCCCGGCGGGGTCCCCGGCGAGCGACGGGGCGAGCGGCCCGGCGGGGCGGACGGAGGGCGACGGGGAGCGCGTGGCGTTCTGCATGACCGTTCGAATATGCCAGCGTCCCCCCGGGAAGGAGCGGGCCCGCGAGGCCAGTTCACGCGATGGTCGTCTGGAGGTCATCCACCCGGCCCGGCCGGGTCACCGGGCTCCGTTGTCGTGGTCCGCGTGCTGCTCTCGATCGTCGTCCCGTGCTTCAACGAGGAGGCCGTCCTCGCCCGCTTCCACGATCACGTGACCGCCGAACTCTCGCGCCTCGACGGTGAGTTCGAGCTCGTCTACGTGGACGACGGAAGCCGGGACGGAACCCTCCCGCTGCTCCGGGAGCTCGCCGGCCGCGACCCGGACCGGGTCCGCTACCTCTCCTTCAGCCGCAACTTCGGCAAGGAGGCCGCGATGCTCGCCGGACTCCGGAGCGCCGCCGGGGACGCCGTCGTGATCATGGACGCCGACCTCCAGCACCCGCCGGAGCTCGTGCACCGCATGGTCGCCCTGCACGCCGACGGGTACGACCAGGTCGTCGCCCGCCGCACCCGCGAGGGCGACCGGGTCACCCGCACCCTCACCGCCCGCCTCTACTACCGGGCGATCAACCGGCTCGTCGACGTCGAGCTCGTCGACGGCGTCGGCGACTTCCGGCTCCTGTCGCGGCGCACCGTCGACGCCGTCCTCGAACTCGGCGAGTACAACCGCTTCTCCAAGGGACTCTTCTCCTGGGTCGGCTTCCGCACCACGACCTTCTCCTACGAGAACGCCGTCCGCGAGCAGGGCCGCTCCAAGTGGACCTTCGGCAAACTCCTCAACTACGGCCTCGACGGCCTCCTCTCCTTCAACAACAAGCCCCTGCGGGCCGCCGTCCACCTCGGGCTCCTCCTCACCGTCGTCGCCCTCGGCTACGCGGCCTGGATCGTCGGCGACGCCCTCGTCAACGGCGTCGACACCCCCGGCTACGTCACCCTCCTCGTCACCGTCACCGCCCTCGCCGGCGTGCAGATGGTGATGGCCGGGCTGATCGGCGAGTACGTCGGACGGATCTACTACGAGGTGAAGCGGCGGCCGCACTACCTCCTGAAGGAGACGAGCAGTGCTCCGGAAGCGGCCGACACCCGGGTGACGGGTGAGTCGTTGTGGGAAACAGTCGCTCCGAAGTAGTGGCTCCGGCCCCGGCGACTCCCTACCATCGATCACCGCAAGGTCGTTCAACTGACGCACGACCAGCCCGGGAGGCTCCTTTGCACCGCCGCACTGCGCTCACCGTCTCCGCCGCGCTCCTCGCCGCGGCCCCGCTGCTCACCGCCTGCGGCAGTGATGCCCATCCAGGAGCGGCGGCCGTCGTCGGCGGCGAGCGGATCGAGGTCTCCAGCCTCCAGGCACAGGTCGCGGACGTGCGGGCCGCGCAGGCGGCCTCGCCGCAGTCCGCGCAGCTCGTCGCGGCCACCGGCGACCTCGGCCGCCGCAAGCTCAACGTGATGATCTTCGACCGGGTCGTCGACGAGGTCGCCCGGGACCACGGCGTCACCGCCACCCGCGCCGAACTCCAGCAGGCCAGGACCTCCTTCGTCCGCCAGAGCGGCGGCGAGAACCGGCTCGCGGCCGTCCTCCTCCAGGAGCAGGGCGTGGCGCCCGACCAGATCGACGCGTTCGTCCGCCGCAACGTCCTCATGAACGAGATCGCCCAGAAGCTGGGCGTCACCGAGAGCCCCGAGGGCCAGAAGAAGCTGACGGACGTCTTCTCCGCCGCCTCCAAGGAGCTCGGCATCGACGTGAACCCGCGCTACGGCCGCTGGGACGACGCCCAGGTCCGGCTCTCCGACACCACGGCCCCCTGGCTCCGCCAGATCAGCCGGGACCCGGCCGCCGTCCCGTCCGGGGCCTGAGTCCGGGTAGGTTCGAGGGGTGACTTCTGAGAGCCCCGGCCGCATCGTCCTGCTCACCGCCAGCCACCGCGTGGCGCCCGGACTGCTGTCCTGGCCCGCCTGGCAGGCGCTGCACGGGGCCGACCGGGTGCTCTGCCCCGACGAGGACCACCCCCAGCTGCCCTACCTGCGGGAGGCCGGCGTCGCCGTCGAGCACGTCCGGCCCACCGCCGAGGAGCTCGTCGAGGCCTGCGCCGGAGGCCGTACGGTCCTGCTGCTGCCCTCCGGCGAGGGGGACCGGGCGCTGACCGACGGCCTCGCCCGGCTCGCCGGCTCCGGCCGCGTGTCCGTGCCCGACCTGGAGCTGCTGCCCGGCTCGTACGACCTGCCCGGCGCCCGCCTCCTCGACCTCGTGCAGATCATGGACCGCATCCGCCGCGAGTGCCCCTGGACCTCGCGGCAGACCCACCGGGGGCTCGCCAAGTACGCCATCGAGGAGGCGTACGAGCTCGTCGAGGCGATCGAGGAGGGCGACCGGCGGGAGCTGCGCGAGGAGCTCGGGGACGTGCTGCTCCAGGTCGTCTTCCACGCCCGGATCGCCGAGGAGGACGCCGAGGAGCCGTTCTCCGTGGACGACGTCGCCGGGACGCTCGTCGAGAAGCTGATCCACCGGCACCCGCACGTCTTCGGGGACGCCACCGCCGAGACCCCCGAGGACGTCCACGCGCACTGGCTGCGCACCAAGGCCGTCGAGAAGCAGCGGGAGTCCGTCACCGACGGGGTGCCGCTCGGGCAGCCGGGGCTCGCGCTCGCCGCGAAGCTCGCGGGCCGGGTCCGCGCGGCGGGCCTCGACGTCGGGCTCCCGGCGGGCGAGGGCGTCGGCTACGAGCTGCTCGCGCTCGCGGCCCGCGCCGACGCGGCCGGGGTGGACCCGGAGGCGGCCCTGCGGGCGGCGGCCCGGACCTACCGCGACGCGATCCGCGCGGCGGAGGGGCTGAAGGAGGCCCCCTAGGTTCTGTCGTCGCCTTCCCGTCGTCGCCTTCCCGTCGTCGCCTTCCCGTCGTCGCGGGGCGGACGGGAAGGCGACGACGGGCCCCGGGGGCGCCGGGGCACCGCTTCTCCGCGTCTGCTCCTCCGGGGCCGCCCTGTACGGTCGTGCCGTGAGTACGACCCCCGGTCCCGTCCCCGCGCCCGAGCTCTTCACCTGGGAGTTCGCCGGCGATCCGTACCCCGCCTACGCCTGGCTGCGGGAGCACGCGCCCGTCCACCGGACGACGCTGCCCAGCGGGGTCGAGGCCTGGCTCGTGACCCGGTACGCGGACGCCCGTCAGGCCCTCGCCGACCAGCGGTTGTCCAAGAACCCCGCGCACCACGACGAGTCCCCGCACGCCAAGGGGAAGACCGGCATCCCCGGCGAGCGCAAGGCCGAGCTGATGACGCACCTGCTCAACATCGACCCGCCGGACCACACCCGGCTGCGGCGGCTCGTCTCGAAGGCCTTCACCCCGCGCCGGGTCGCCGAGTTCGCCCCGCGCGTGCAGGAGCTCACGGACCGGCTCATCGACGCCTTCGCGGAGAAGGGGAGCGCCGACCTCATCCACGAGTTCGCCTTTCCTCTCCCCATCTACGCGATCTGCGACCTGCTCGGCGTGCCGCCGGAGGACCAGGACGACTTCCGGGACTGGGCCGGGATGATGATCCGGCACGGCGGGGGGCCGCGCGGCGGGGTCGCCCGGTCGGTGAAGAAGATGCGCGGCTACCTCGCCGAGCTGATCCACCGCAAGCGCGAGGAACCGGGCGACGACCTCATCTCGGGGCTCATCAAGGCCTCCGACCACGGCGAGCACCTCACCGAGAACGAGGCCGCCGCCATGGCCTTCATCCTGCTGTTCGCCGGCTTCGAGACGACCGTCAACCTCATCGGCAACGGCGTGTACCAGCTGCTGCGCCACCCCGAGCAGCGCGCGCGGCTCCAGGCCTCGCTCGCCGCCGGGGAGACCGGCCTCCTGGAGACCGGCGTGGAGGAGCTGCTGCGGTACGACGGGCCCGTGGAGATGGCGACCTGGCGGTACGCGACGCGGGCGCTGACCGTCGGCGGGCAGGAGATCCCGGCGGGCGACCCGGTGCTCGTGGTGCTCGCCGCCGCCGACCGGGACCCGGAGCGGTTCGACGGGCCGGACGCGCTCGACCTCGCCCGGCGCGACAACCAGCACCTCGGCTACGGGCACGGCATCCACTACTGCCTGGGCGCGCCGCTCGCCCGCCTCGAAGGACAGACGGCGCTCGCGACCCTGCTGACCCGGCTGCCGGACCTGCGACTCGCCGCCGATCCGGCCGAACTGCGGTGGCGCGGTGGGCTCATCATGCGTGGTTTGCGCACGCTTCCGGTGGAGTTCTCCCCTTCCGTACCGGTCCCGTCCACTGATGCGCCATCAGAAATGTGATCTTCGTGTGATCGTGGCGCCATCGACTTGTGACGGACGTTCGAATGCCGCTACGTTTCCCGGCAGTCTCAGCCGTCACGCGAAAGGCGCTCCTATGCGTTCCGGGAACGGACGACACCGTCGCCCCCGTCAGGCCCCCGCCCTCGTCGTCGCCGCAGGCGTGACCGGATCCGCCATGGCGCTGCCGCTGCTCGCCACCGGATCCGCCTCCGCCGCCGACGCCGCCACCTGGGACCGGGTCGCCGAGTGCGAGTCCGGCGGCCAGTGGAGCGCCAACTTCGGCAACGGGATGTACGGCGGCCTCCAGTTCACCCAGGACAGCTGGGAGCGGCACGGCGGCCTCGCGTACGCGCCCAGCCCCGACCTGGCCAGCCGCGCCCAGCAGATCGCGGTCGCCGAGAAGGCGCTCGCCAAGGGCAGCACCGAGTGGGCCACCTGCGCGCCGATCGCGGGTCTGAGAAACGACGGGGAGCCCACCGGGGTGAACCCCGGCCCGGCCGCCCTCCCGAAGGCGCCCACCGGCCCCCTCCCCGAGTCCGACCGCACCGCCGGTGCGCCGGCGGCTCCCGCGGGGGCGGCGGGCCGGTCCGCCACGCCCGCGACCCCCTCCGCGCCGGCCGCGTCGACCGCTCCGGCGACCTCCGTCACGCCGTCCGCGCCGGCCACGTCCACCGCGCCCGCCGCGCCGACGACCCCGGGCACCTCCGATGCGTCCGTTACGCCCGGTACGCCGGATTCGACCGGTACGCCGAAGGGTGACGCGCCGTCGGCCGCGCCCGGCACCGGCAAGCACCGGGGCGGAGCCGCGCCGGAGGAATCCGGCAAGCCGGACAGCTCGCCCGAATCCGGGCGACACGCTTCGAGCAAGGACAAGGCGGGGGAGAGGATCGACGCCGAGCCCGCGACTGACGAGGCGAAGGATTCGGGCACAACGGACAGTCAGGACACTCCGGACGAGTACACCGTACGACCGGGCGACAGCCTGTCCGGCATTGCGCAGGAGAACGAACTCCCCGGGGGCTGGACCGCCCTCTACGACGCCAACCGGCGCACGGTGGGCATCGATCCGGACCTCATCCTGCCTGGTCAGAGCCTTGACCTGACGGCGGGTTCGACGACGGCGGCCGGTTAGTTCGCGGGGTTATGTCCACTTCTGGGCAAGTGAGACATGGGTCTCTTCGTCCCAACTGGCGTGTCGCGTCCGCAAACTTCGCTTCCGTCACCTCTCACCTGCGCAAACGACACCCCCGAAAGGGCGAACAGGGGCGATTTCTCCCCGATGTGCCTCTTTGAACTTCCGGGGGGTCTGTGTCTACGGTCGTCTCCGCTCGCCACCGCGGGCCCCGTCGACCGAAACGCCGAATCCTGCCGTCGGCCGACGGGAACAGTCGTCGCGCAAGCGCCGAAGGCAGGAGTGGGGGACCCAAGGTAAGTGCCGGTCCCGGCCGTTGAGACAGACGGCCGACGACCGGCTTGGGGTGAAGCCGCGTGCAAGGACACGCGGCCGGGCAACTTTCCGGCCCGAACCCGACAGCTCACCTCACAGGCGTCGGTGAGGAGAATTCCCATGCTGTTTTCCGTCAAGGGCAAACACCGTCGTCCCTCCAAGGCCGCCCAGGTCGCCACGCTCGTCGGCGTCACCGGTGTCGCCGTCGCCGCCCCGCTGCTGACCGCGGGCACCGCCTCGGCCGCCACCTCCGCCGAGTGGGACACCGTCGCCCAGTGCGAGTCCGGCGGCAACTGGTCCATCAACACCGGTAACGGCTTCTACGGCGGCCTGCAGTTCACCAACTCCACCTGGGCCGCGTTCGGTGGCACCGCCTACGCCCCGCGCGCCGACCTGGCGTCGAAGTCCCAGCAGATCGCCGTCGCCGAGAAGGTCCTCGCGGGCCAGGGCAAGGGCGCGTGGCCGAACTGCGGCGTCGGCCTCTCCGGTGCCTCCTACGACGGCGGCGCCGCCGAGAGCGCCCCGCAGCAGAGCGAGCCCCAGCAGGCCGCCCCGAAGCAGCAGGCCGCCCCGAAGCAGCAGGAGCGTCGCGCCGAGCAGCCGACCACCCGCAGCGAGCAGCGCAAGGCCCCCAAGACCGTCACCACGCCGACCGGCGAGAAGGTCGAGAAGGGCGACGGCGAGTACAAGGTCGTCACCGGCGACACCCTCAGCAAGATCGCCCAGGCGCACGGCGTCAAGGGCGGCTGGGCCAAGCTCTTCGAGCTGAACAAGGGCGTCGTCGAGCACGCCGACCTCATCTACCCGGGTCAGCAGCTCCACCTGAAGTGAGCCCGGCGGCTCGCGTGAGTCCGGCGGCTCACGCGGCCCCGACGACCCTCCCGCGGTGACCACCCCGGTCCGGCGCGCCCTTCCCCCGTGCGCGCCGGACCGGGGTTCCCCCGTGAGGGGCCCGGGTGCCGGTGGTTACCGCCCAGTAGATACGGGGTCCTTCGTCCCGGGATGCATGCCCTTGGGTCCTTTTTCGTCCCAGCGGGCGGGCGCCCGGCCGGCCGGAGCCCCCGAGCCGGTTAGGCTCTTGCCGCAAGGCCAAGCGACCCTGCACCGACCTTGCGTCACATCCAGCGTCACATCCCAGAAGGAGATGCTCGTGCCGTCCATCGACGTCGTCGTAGCCCGGGAAATCCTGGACTCCCGAGGCAACCCCACGGTCGAGGTCGAGGTCGGCCTCGACGACGGCAGCACCGGCCGTGCTGCCGTTCCGTCCGGTGCCTCCACCGGTGCCTTCGAGGCCATCGAGCTCCGCGACGGTGACCCCAACCGTTACCAGGGCAAGGGCGTCGAGAAGGCCGTCCTCGCCGTCATCGAGCAGATCGGCCCGGAGCTCGTCGGCTACGACGCCACCGAGCAGCGCCTGATCGACCAGGCCATGTTCGACCTGGACGCGACCGAGAACAAGGGCTCGCTCGGCGCCAACGCCATCCTCGGCGTCTCCCTCGCCGTCGCGCACGCCGCCTCCGAGGCCAGCGACCTCCCGCTCTTCCGCTACCTGGGCGGCCCGAACGCGCACCTGCTGCCCGTTCCGATGATGAACATCCTCAACGGCGGTTCGCACGCGGACTCCAACGTGGACATCCAGGAGTTCATGATCGCCCCGATCGGCGCGGAGTCCTTCTCCGAGGCCCTTCGCTGGGGTGCGGAGATCTACCACACCCTCAAGGGCGTCCTGAAGCGCAAGGGCCTCTCCACCGGCCTCGGCGACGAGGGCGGCTTCGCCCCGAACCTGGAGTCCAACCGCGCCGCCCTCGACCTCATCGTCGAGGCCATCAAGGAGGCCGGCTACACCCCGGGCACCGACGTCGCGCTCGCCCTCGACGTCGCCGCGTCCGAGTTCTACAAGGACGGCGCCTACGAGTTCGAGGGCAAGTCCCGCTCGGCCGCCGAGATGACCGACTACTACGCCGAGCTGGTCGCCGCGTACCCGCTGGTCTCCATCGAGGACCCGCTGTTCGAGGACGACTGGGCCGGCTGGAAGGTCATCACCGAGAAGCTGGGCGACAAGGTCCAGATCGTCGGCGACGACCTCTTCGTCACCAACCCGGAGCGCCTGGCCCGCGGCATCGAGGAGGGCACCGCCAACGCCCTCCTGGTCAAGGTCAACCAGATCGGCTCGCTGACCGAGACCCTCGACGCCGTCGAGCTCGCCCAGCGCAACGGCTTCAAGTGCATGATGTCCCACCGCTCCGGCGAGACCGAGGACGTCACCATCGCCGACCTCGCCGTCGCGGTGAACTGCGGCCAGATCAAGACCGGCGCCCCGGCCCGCTCGGACCGCGTCGCCAAGTACAACCAGCTGCTGCGCATCGAGGAGATCCTCGACGACGCCGCGGTCTACGCCGGCCGCAGCGCCTTCCCGCGCTTCAAGGCCTGACCCTCTCCGTAGGGCGGCTTCCGTACGTCCCCGTACTCGGTCCCGTACCGTGTGCGGGGACGTACGCGTGAACAGGGGAGGCGACACGACATGGCCGCGAAGGACCGGGACCGGTTCTCGACCGCGACCCGGATCAGACTGCTCGGCGAGCAGACCGCCGCCCGTGTCTACCGCTCCCAGACCCGCCGTCAGGCCCGCCGCTCCCGGCTCACCGGCCGCGCGGCCTTCCTCGCCCTCGTGGTCTGCTCCCTCGTCGTGGCGCTCGCCTACCCGATGCGGAGCTACGTCTCCCAGCAGGGCGAGATCGCCGAACAGGAGCGCCGGGCCGCCGAGGCCGCCCGGCGGGTCGAGGAGCTGAGGGACGAGAAGGCCCGCCTCCAGGACCCGGCCTACGTCCGCCGCCTCGCCCGCGAGCACCTCCACTACGTGCTCCCCGGTGAGACCGGCTTCACCGTGAACGACCCCGACGCGGAGCGACGGCCCCGCGCCGACCAGGGCGCGGCCGACCGCCCCTGGTACGACAACCTCTGGGACGGCGTCGACCACGCCGACCGTCCCTGACCACTCCTCCGCGACACACGAGCAAGGCAGACATGGAAACGCCCCCTCCGCAGACCGAACGCACCGAGCCCACCGGGACGGACATCGCCGCCTTCGAGCTCCAGCTCGGCCGCCCGCCCCGCGGCCTGCGCGCGATCGCGCACCGCTGCCCGTGCGGCAACCCGGACGTCGTCGAGACCGCGCCCCGGCTCCCCGACGGCACGCCGTTCCCCACCACGTACTACCTGACCTGCCCCCGGGCGGCCTCGGCCATCGGCACCCTGGAGGCCAACGGGGTCATGAAGGAGATGCAGGCCCGGCTCGCCACCGACCCGGAACTCGCCGCCGCCTACCGGGCCGCGCACGAGGACTACATCGCCCGGCGCGACGCCATCGAGGTCCTGGAGGGCTTCCCGAGCGCCGGCGGCATGCCGGACCGGGTCAAGTGCCTGCACGTCCTCGTCGGCCACTCGCTGGCCGCGGGCCCGGGCGTGAACCCGTTCGGCGACGAGGCGCTCGCGATGCTGCCGGAGTGGTGGGCGAAGGGCCCCTGCGTGAACCCGTGCACCGACGAAGGGAAGTCCTCGGAATGACCCGGGTCGCCGGAATCGACTGCGGTACGAACTCCATCCGCCTCCTCGTCGCCGACGTCCACCCCGAGACGGGCGAGCTCGTCGAGCTGGACCGGCGGATGACGATCGTCCGGCTCGGCCAGGGCGTCGACAAGACCGGCCGGCTCGCCCCCGAGGCCCTGGAGCGGACCTTCGCGGCCTGCCGCGAGTACGCCGGGATCATCGAGGAACTGGGCGCCGAGCGGCTCCGCTTCGTCGCCACCTCCGCCTCCCGCGACGCCGAGAACCGCGCGGACTTCGTGAACGGGGTCGTGGAGATCCTGGGCGTCGAGCCCGAGGTCATCACCGGCGACCAGGAGGCCGAGTTCTCCTTCACCGGCGCCACCGGCGAGCTCCACGGCGACGACCGGCGCCTGGTCGTGGACATCGGCGGCGGGTCCACCGAGTTCGTGGTCGGCAACAAGAGCGTCGAGGCCGCCCGCTCCGTCGACATCGGCTGCGTCCGGCTCACCGAGCGGCACGTCCGGCACGACCCGCCGACCGCCGAGGAGGTCGCCGCGATCCGCGCCGACGTCCGTGCCGCGCTGGACCTGGCCGCCGAGGCCGTGCCGATCGACACGGCGGAGACCCTCGTCGGGCTCGCCGGCTCCGTCACCACGGTCGCCGCGATCGCCCTCGGACTGCCCGCGTACGACTCCGAGAAGGTCCACCACTCCCGGATCTCCGCCGCCCAGGTCGCCGAGGTGACCGAGCGGCTCCTCGCCTCCACCCACGACGAGCGGGCCGCGATCCCCGTCGTCCACCCCGGCCGGGTCGACGTGATCGTCGCCGGGGCGCTCGTCCTGAGGGAGATCGTGGAGCGCGTCGGGGCCCGCGAGGTCGTCGTCAGCGAGCACGACATCCTCGATGGGATCGCCCTATCCGTGGCATAGCGGGCGCCTATCGCACCTGGCGGCGACAACCCGTCGGAAAAGGTTCGTGAAGTTCTTCACAAGGAAAAGGGCCCCAAGGGCGCCCGAGGGGGGTCTTCAGGCCGTCCGAGGGGTGCCCCGGGGCCCTTTCGCAGGTTCGGGGGCCGATTCGCTCGATGTTTCCATCGTGTGAAGCCGGGCTCCGGTTCAGCGTTAACGGAGGCTCTCCAGGCCAGTTCACGAGGGGTGAACAACGTTCACCAGTGCACCCCGGTTCCTTTGCAGGACCATGACGTGGATCACGTGGGCGGCGGAGTGTAGCAGAGGTGTCCCCGAACCTTGTGAAGGGGCGCACGAGCACCCCCCTCCGGAGGGGTGGATACTCGATCCCATGAGCACCACGGAGCGTCCCAGGATCCTCGTAGTAGGCGGCGGGTACGTAGGCCTGTACGCAGCTCGGCGCATCCTCAAGAAGATGCGCTACGCGGAGGCGACCGTCACGGTCGTCGACCCGCGGTCGTACATGACCTACCAGCCCTTCCTCCCCGAAGCCGCCGCCGGCAGCATCTCGCCGCGTCACGTCGTCGTCCCGCTGCGACGCGTCGTCCGCGGAGCCGAGGTGCTCACCGGCCGGGTCACCACCATCGACCAGGACCGCAAGGTCGCCACGATCGCGCCGCTCGTCGGCGAGGCGTACGAGCTGCCGTTCGACTACCTGGTCATCTCGATGGGCGCGGTCTCGCGCACCTTCCCGATCCCCGGCCTCGCCGAGCAGGGCATCGGCATGAAGGGCATCGAGGAGGCCATCGGCCTGCGCAACCACGTCCTCGAGCAGCTCGACAAGGCCGACTCGACCACCGACGAGGACGTCCGCCGCAAGGCGCTGACGTTCGTCTTCGTCGGCGGCGGCTTCGCCGGCGCCGAGACGATCGGCGAGGTCGAGGACATGGCCCGCGACGCCGCGAAGTACTACCAGAACGTCTCGCGCGAGGACATGCGCTTCGTCCTGGTCGACGCGGCCGACAAGATCCTTCCCGAGGTCGGCCCCAAGCTCGGCCAGTACGGCAAGGAGCACCTGGAGTCCCGCGGGATCGAGATCTACCTCGAGACCTCCATGGACTCCTGCGTCGACGGCCACGTCGTGCTGAAGAACGGCCTCGAGGTCGACTCCAACACGATCGTCTGGACCGCCGGTGTGAAGCCGAACCCGGCGCTCTCCCGCTTCGGTCTGCCGCTCGGCCCCCGCGGCCACGTGGACTGCAACGAGAAGCTCCAGGTCAACGGCATGGACTACGTGTGGGCCGCGGGCGACAACGCCCAGGTCCCGGACATGGCCGCGATCAAGGCCGGCGTCCCGCGCGAGCGCGCCTGGTGCCCGCCGAACGCCCAGCACGCCCTGCGCCAGGCCAAGGTCCTCGGCGACAACGTGGTGGCCGGCATGCGCGGCTTCCCGCAGAAGGAGTACAGCCACGCCAACAAGGGCGCGGTGGCCGGACTCGGTCTGCACAAGGGCGTCGCCATGATCGTCATGGGCAAGATGAAGATCAAGCTCAAGGGCCGTCTCGCCTGGTACATGCACCGTGGCTACCACGGCATGGCGATGCCGACCTTCAACCGCAAGATCCGCGTCTTCGCCGACTGGACCCTCGGCATGTTCCTCAAGCGCGAGGTCGTGTCGCTCGGCGCCATGGAGACGCCGCGCGAGGAGTTCTACGAGGCGGCCAAGCCCGCCCCGGCGCCGGCCGCCCCGGCGCAGGAGAAGGCCAAGGCCTCGTAAGACCCCCGCAGCACAGCTGCACCGCAGTACCGCAGTACCGCAGCAACAGCAGCAACAGCAGCAACAGCAGTGACACGCAAGGCCGTAAAAGGGCCGTCCGCCATCCGTGGTGCGGACGGCCCTTCGCGTGTTTTGCCGACTCGTTGCGCCGCGTCGGGACTGTGGCGCCTACCGACGGTGTTCCCTTGGTGACGAACATTTCTGGGGTACGAAGATCACGGAGGTGTGCACCATGGCCGACGCCGCGACGCGGCTGGCGACTCTCGCCGAGGAACTCCTCGGCGGCCCGCTCCCGGTCCGCCTGAGAGCCTGGGACGGCAGCGAGGCAGGCCCCGCCGGTGGCCCCGTCCTGATCGTCCGCGACCGCCGGGCCCTGCGGCGCATGATCTGGAAACCCGGCGAACTGGGCCTCGCCCGCGCCTGGGTGGCCGGCGAGATCGACGTCGAGGGGGACCTCTACGCACTCCTGGACAGCATCTCGGGCCTCCTGTGGGACCGCGGCGGGGAGACCAGGAGCCTGCTGGCCTCCGTGCGCGACCCCAGGCTGCGCGCCGCCGCCGGCGCCCTGCTGCGGATCGCCGGGGCCCTTCCGCCGCCGAAGCCCCCGGCCGAGGAGGTGCGCGGCCGCAGCGGCAACCGGCACAGCAAGCGCCGCGACAAGCAGGCGATCAGTCACCACTACGACGTGGGCAACGACTTCTACGAACTGGTCCTCGGCCCCTCGATGGTCTACTCGTGCGCCTACTGGACCGAGGACGGCACCCTCGAGGACGCCCAGCGCGACAAGCTGGACCTCATCGCCCGCAAGCTGAACCTCAAGGAGGGCGACCGGCTCCTCGACGTGGGCTGCGGCTGGGGCTCCATGGCCCTCCACGCCGCCCGCGAGTACGGCGCCCGGGTCGTCGGCGTCACCCTCTCCCGCGAGCAGGCCGCCTACGCCCGCAAGCGGATCGCCGACGAGGGCCTCACCGACCTGATCGAGATCCGCGTCCAGGACTACCGGGACGTCACCGACGGGCCGTACGACGCGATCTCCTCGATCGGCATGGCCGAGCACGTCGGCGCCGTGCAGTACCGGGAGTACGCCGACACCCTGTACGGCCTCCTCAAGCCCGGCGGACGGCTCCTGAACCACCAGATCTCCCGGCGCCCCGAACCCGACGAGGAGGCCTACGAGATCGACGCCTTCATCGACGCGTACGTCTTCCCCGACGGCGAACTCGCCCCCATGGGCCGCACCCTGACGACCCTGGAGGACGCCGGCTTCGAGGTCCGGGACGTGGAGGCGATCCGCGAGCACTACGCGCTGACGCTGCGCCGCTGGGTGGCCAACCTGGAGGCCGACTGGGACCGGGCGGTCCGGCTCACCTCGCCCGGCCGGGCCCGCATCTGGCGGCTCTACATGGCGGCCTCGGCGGTCTCCTTCGAGCGCAACCGGATCGGCGTGAACCAGTTCCTCGCCGTGAGGACCCCGGTGTCGGGCGCGAGCGGCACGGCGCTGCGGCCGCGCGTCTGGCAGGAGTGAACGGATGAGGGCCGGACCCCCGCGCGGGGGTCCGGCCCTCTTCTCCGTACGGGTCCGGCTACTCGGCCTTGATCGCGGAGAGCATGTTCAGCTTCGCCGCGCTCCGGGCCGGCCACAGGGAGGCGAGGACGCCGACCAGGGCGGCCAGGACCAGGAAGAGCCCGATCCGGTCCCAGGGCAGGACCAGGGCGTAGCCCGGCAGGCTGTTCTTGAAGGTCTCGCCGATCGCCCAGCCGAGGAACGAACCGAGGCCGATGCCGACGACCGCGCCGAACACCGAGATGACCACGGCCTCCAGACGGACCATCCGCTTCACCCGGCGCCGGTCGAGACCGATCGCCCGGATCATGCCGATCTCCTGCTGGCGCTCGAAGACGGACATCGCGAGGGTGTTGACGACACCGAGGACGGCGATGATCAGGGCCATGCCGAGCAGGCCGTACATGATGTTGAGCAGCATGTTGATCGGGCCGCCGAAGGTGTCGCGGATGTCCTTGTGGTCCATGACCTGGATCGCCGGGTTGTCGCCCATGGCCTTCGACAGGGCCTGCTCGTGGGCCGCGCTCGCGCCGCCGTCCGTCGAGACGAAGATCTCGCGGATCTCGGCCTGCTGCTCGTGCGCGGTGACCAGCCGGTGGTCGGCGAGGACCGGCGAGACGAACTCGTTGGCCTCGTAGACCGCGCCGACGGTCAGCCTGCCCTTCTGCTCGTCGAGGTACGCGACCGGGACGGTGTCGCCGACCTTCAGGCCGCGCTTCGCGGCGACCTCGTCGTCGACGGCGATCGTGTTCCCGCCGAGGGAGGACAGCGAGCCGTTCACGACGTCCAGCTTGAGGACCTTCCCGATGTCGCCGGGGGTGACGCCGGAGACCGAGACGTACGAGCCCTTCAGCTCGAAGGCGCCCGCCTGCTGCGGGGAGACCGCGGTGACGCCGGGGGCCTTCTCCAGGGCGGTCAGCGCCTCCTGGCTCAGACCGTTGCCGCTGGCCATGGAGACCATGTAGTCGGCCTTGATCTGGTCGGTCGTCGTCTTGTCGAGGGCCGAGCCGACGGTGGCGCCGAGCACCGAGAGGCCGGTGACGAGGGTCAGGCCGATGGCGAGCGCGGAGGCGGTGGCGCCGGTGCGGCGCGGGTTGCGGACCGCGTTCAGGCCGGCGAGCTTGCCGGAGACCCCGAAGACGCTCACGAAGACCGGGCGGATCAGGGCGATCACGGGCCGGGAGAGCATCGGGATCAGGACGATGACGCCGATGAGGGTGAGGAACGCGCCGCCCGCGATGAACATGCGGCCGTCGTCGCCGCCCCGGCCCGCGCCGAGCACGATCAGCACGACACCGAGCGCGGTGAGCACGGAGCCGAAGGAGTTCCGTACGACGAGCGACTTGGTGCTCGCGGTGGCGTGGACGCTGCTCATGGCGGCGACCGGCGGGATCTTCGCGGCGCGGCGGCCGGGCAGCCAGGCGGCGAGCATCGTGATGAGGACGCCGACGGCGAAGGCGCTGACGGCCGGGGTGACGCCGAGGACCAGGTCGCCGGCCGGGACCTTCATGTCGAAGGCGCTCATGGCCGAGCGGAGCCCGACGGCCAGGCCGATGCCGAGGGCGTAGCCGACGGCGGAGGCGACCAGGCCGACGAGACCGGCCTCGGCGAGGACGGAGCGGGTGATCTGCCGGCGCGAGGCGCCGACCGCGCGCATCAGGGCCAGTTCCTTGGTGCGCTGGGCGACGAGCATGGTGAAGGTGTTGGAGATCAGGAAGATCCCGACGAAGAGCGCGATGCCCGCGAAGCCCAGGAGGACCTGGTTGAGCGCGCCGAGTCCGGCCTCGATGTCCTTGGCCTGCTGGTCGGCGAGGGCCTGGCCGGTCTGCGCGGTGGCCGCCTCGGGGACGACCTTCAGGACCTCGTCGAGGAGCTTGCCGTCGTCCGCGCCGGGGGCGGCGGTGACGGTCATGCTCTGGAAGAAGCCGGGCTTCAGGTAGAGCTTCTGGGCGACGGCCGTGTCGAAGACGACCAGGCTGCCGCCCGCGTTGACGGCGCCGTCCTCGGTGGTGAAGACGCCCGAGAGGGTGTACTCCTTCACCGGGCCGTTGGTGGCGACGCGGACGGTGTCGCCGACCTCGTAGCCGCCCTTGTCGGCGGTGTCCCTGTCCAGCGCGACCTGGCCGGCCCCGGCCGGGCCCGTGCCCGTGGTGAAGGCGTACGAACGGTCCTCGCCGTCCTTGCCGGGGGCGAAGTTGGTGCCCTTGTTCGACCAGCCGCTGCCGATCAGCTTGCCGTTCTTGTCGGGCACGCCGGCGAAGCCGCCGACGCGGGGGGAGACGGAGGCGACCCCGTCGAGCTTCGCGACCTCGTCGACGTCCCGCCGGGAGAGGCCGGGGGCCTTCCGGGCCTCCTCGGGGTTCGGGTACATCTCGACGGCGACGGCCACGTCGTCGTAGCTCTTCGCCGACTGGTTGCGGAAGGCCTGGGAGAGGGTGTCGGTGAAGACGAGGGTGCCGGAGACGAAGGCCACGCCGAGCATCACGGCGAGGACGGTCATCAGCAGTCTCGCCTTGTGCGCGAGGACGTTGCGCAGGGCGGTACGGAACATGGGTGGGTCCTGGAGTTCGAGTGGGCGGCGGACGGGGGCGGCTCGGGGCCGCGTCAGCTCGTACGGCCCTTGGCGTCGAAGGCCTTCATGCGGTCGAGGACGCCGTCCGCCGTCGGGCGCAGCATCTCGTCGACGATCCGGCCGTCCGCGAGGAAGATCACGCGGTCCGCGTAGGAGGCGGCCACCGCGTCGTGGGTGACCATGACGACGGTCTGGCCCAGTTCCCGCACCGAGTTGCGCAGGAAGCCGAGGACCTCGGCGCCCGAACGGGAGTCCAGGTTTCCGGTGGGCTCGTCGCCGAAGATGATCTCGGGGCGGGAGGCGAGGGCGCGGGCCACGGCCACGCGCTGCTGCTGGCCGCCGGAGAGCTCGGTGGGGCGGTGCTTGAGGCGGGCGGAGAGGCCGAGCATGTCGATGACCTGCTGGACCCACTGCTTGTCGGCCTTGCGGCCCGCGATGTCCATCGGCAGCGTGATGTTCTCCAGGGCCGTCAGGGTCGGCAGCAGGTTGAAGGCCTGGAAGATGAAGCCGATCTTGTCCCGGCGCAGCTGGGTGAGCTGCTTGTCCTTGAGGCTGGAGAGCTCCGTCTCGCCGATCCGGGCCGAGCCGGAGGAGAAGGAGTCCAGACCGGCGACGCAGTGCATGAGCGTCGACTTGCCGGAGCCGGAGGGGCCCATGATCGCCGTGAACTCGCCCTGCCGGAAGTCGACGCTGACCCGGTCGAGCGCGACCACCTGGGTCTCGCCGTGTCCGTAGACCTTCGTGAGATCCGTGGCGCGGGCGGCCACCGCGGTGGCGCGGGACACGGTGGGGGTGGTGGTCACGGGAGGACTCCTGTCACTGCGACGGCGATTCGGGAACCCCTCCATCGTGTCGGCCGTCAGGGCCCGGGACGTCCGTCCACATGCCCGTTCCGGGGGCAGTCTCGAGTCTGACCGGGGGGTCGGTCCGTCCTCCTGAGGTATGACGGCGCCCCTGAGGGACGCCGTCGTGTCGACGTGACAGAAGCGCGACGACTTTTCGTCATTCCAGGGGGCGCGGCTTTGCGCCCGTGGCCCCGGTCACCGTGTGGCGGGACAGCCCCCACCTGCACTGACACACCCTCAGACGTCAATAAAATAAGACAACATCGGTCGGACGTTCCGCTGATCGGGGGAAAACGTCCCGATAGGCTCACGTGTCGACGCGGAGCTTCGCGGCGACGCCCGGATGGTGGAATGCAGACACGGCGAGCTTAAACCTCGCTGGCCTTCGGGCCGTACCGGTTCGAGTCCGGTTCCGGGCACCACGGTTCGCTACTGCGGCAGCCGGTCCAGCAGCCAGGAGCCGTACTCCTCGGAGAGGAGCGGGCCGCCGGAGGCCGGCTCGCCGCTCGTCGAGCCGTCCGCGACGTCCTCGTCCAGACCGTCCGCGACCCCGACGTCGGTCAGGCGCAGGAAGCGGGGCCGCCGGGGCCGCCCGCCCATCCGGCTCAGCTCGGCCTCGTCCTCCAGCTCCGGCGCGGCGCCGTTGTGGGAGAAGAGGACGGCCGTCCCGTGGTCGAGCCCCTGGTACTCCATGCCCGCCAGGGCGTAGCGGGCGACGAGGGCGCCCTGCCCGGTGCCGCCGACGGTCAGCGGGGCGCCGTCCAGGCGCTCCCCGAGCGCGCGCGTCACCGTGTTCTGCACGATCCCGCCGCCACCGGTCATGGAGCTGTCGGCGGGCAGGCCGAGCAGGACCAGGTCGTGGCCGCGCGCCTCCAGCTCCGCGAGCAGCGAGTACGAGCCGTGGTCCGCGCGCGTGGCGAGGTCCGCGAGCTCGGTGCCGGCGTCGCCGACGAGGAGGACGGGCCGGGTGAGGTGCTCGTTCGCGGTGAAGACCCACGCGGTCGCGTTGCGCAGGTCCCAGGTCCGGTTCGGCGCGGTGGTCATGGTTTCTCCTGTCGAGGAGGGGGCACGGACAGGGCGAGCCTGGCCGAGGGACGTCCTCCGCCGCCGGCGAAGATCGAAACCTTGCGGGAAAAGATCCTCCCCGAGCACGAGGGTGTTTCTTTTGCCTACGCATTACCCTTGACGCAAGGCCGCGCCGTGCGGTCCGCCATGGAGGAGTGAGATGAGGAGCAGCAACCCGGTCTTCTCGCGACGGGGGTTCAGCCGCGACGCGGGCTACGCGGGCTTCAACGCGCAGCAGCCGCAGGCCGGGGGCCCCGCCGCGGGAACCAACCCGTACGCCCAGGGCGCGGCGAACCCGTACGCGACCAACCCGTACGCCCCGCAGGACACACAGCTCGGCGCCCCGCAGCAGGCCCGCGGCAACGTGATGACGATCGACGACGTCGTGAGCCGTACGGCCATGACGCTCGGCACGGTCGTGGTCACCGCCGTCCTGTCCTGGCTGCTGCTGCCGGTCGACCCGGCGAACCTCGGCAAGTCCTACGGCATCGCCGTCGGCGCCGCCCTGGTCGCGCTGGTCCTGTCGCTGGTGCAGTCCTTCAAGCGCAAGCCGTCGCCCGCGCTGATCCTGGCCTACGCGGCCTTCGAGGGCGTCTTCCTCGGCGTGATCTCCGCCGCCGTCTCGACGTACATCGCCGACGGCGTGGTCATCCAGGCGGTCCTGGGCACGATGTCGGTCTTCGCCGGCGTGCTCCTCGCCTACAAGATGGGCTGGATCCGCGTCACCCGCCGTTTCTACGGCTTCGTGATGGCCGCCGCGATGGGCTTCATGCTGCTCATGGTGGTCAACCTGCTGTTCTCCGTCTTCGGCGGCGGTGACGGCCTCGGCTTCCGCAGCGGCGGCCTCGGCATCGTCTTCGGCATCGTCGGCATCGTCCTCGGCGCCCTGTTCCTCGCCCTCGACTTCAAGCAGGTCGAGGACGGCATCACCTACGGCGCGCCGCGCGAGGAGGCCTGGCTGGCCGCCTTCGGCCTCACCATGACCCTGGTGTGGATCTACCTGGAGATGCTGCGTCTGCTGTCGATCCTGCAGGGCGACGACTGACGCCCCTCCCGACTCGGGGGGAAGGGCCCGTCCGGCTTCGTGCCGGGCGGGCCCTTCCGCGTTCCCGGGAACGGGTCGCGTCGAGGAGACCGCCGGCCCGTGTGCGACCTCCCCGGTCGGCAGGGTCGGCAGGGTCGGCAGGGTCGGCACAACCGGCGCGGTCGGCCCGGGAATCGACCCGCTGGCAGGAGGCCCGGACGGGCGCGTAGGGTCACGGGGTGCGCGATACGAGTGAACTGACCGCCGCCGTCGAGCGGTTCGCCGACCGGCTGCGGGCCGCCCCGCAGAGCCGCCTCCGGCAGTCCGCGGCAGCCGAGGGGCTGGCCCTCGCCCGCGAGCTGGCGGTGCGCGCCCAGCGCGCCGAGAACCCCGGTCGGGAGCCGAGGACCATGCCGGACGCGGGCCTGTTCGCGGTGGGCGACCAGGTCGCCGTCGCCGGGAACGACCTGGCGGAGGTCCTGCGAACGACCCCGGCCGACTCCCGCGAGGAGGAGCTGGACGAGGCCGTGAGGCTGGTACGGGAGGCGACGGAGCGCGCGGGGCTGTAGGGGTTCCGGTCGCGGGGGCCGCCGCGCCGCTGCGGGGGTCTGGGGACGGCCGTGGGCCCTGCGGGGGCCCGGGGGGTCTGCCGGGGCCCTGCGGGGGCCACGGACCCCCTGGGTGTCGCGGCGGGGTTCCGCGGGGCTACAGGGAGGCGATCACGCGGTCCGCGAGGATGTAGACGTTCTCCTCGTCCGTGTCGCCGTACGAGAAGGTCAGGGCGAAGGCGCCCGAGACGCCCGAGCCGCCGAGCAGGACCGGGGTGCGGCCCGCGCGCAGGGCCTCGGCGAGGCGCTCCGCGGTCTCGCGGTGGCCGGGGGTCATGCAGAGCGTGGTCCCGTCCGCGAAGACGTACACGTCGAGGGTGCCCAGCGGGCCCGGGCGGACGTCGGTGAGCGCGGTGCGGGTGTCCGCGAGCTCCTCCAGGCGGGCCACCGTCCGCTCGTGGTCGGTGACCACGGGCGTCTGCACCGGCACGAAGTCCGGGTGCGAGGGGTGCCGGCGGCGGGCCGCGGCCAGCTCCGCCGAGTCCTCGGGGTACTCGTCGAGGCCGTCCAGCGCGTCGGGGCCGTCCAGCGCGGCGGCCTCCGCCTCCATGGCCTCCAGGGCCATCGCCTCCAGGCCCACGAAGTCGGTCTGGCGCGGCACGAAGAAGGCGCCGTCCTCGGCCGGGCCGCCCAGGCCGCCCAGCAGGGACGGGGCGTCGGCCGCGTCACGGGCCTCCTGCGCGGCCCAGAAGGCGCGCGCCTCCGCGAGCTCGCGCTCGCGCTCCTCGGCCAGCGCCTCGGTGACCGCGGCCCGTATCTCGGCGGCGGGCGAGGTGCGGGCGGCGGGGATCGTCCCGCCGTGACCGGCGGCCAGCTCGCCCCGGAGGGCGGTGACCTCCTTGCGGAGACCGTGGACGGCGTGCAGGGCAGCAGCGCCCACGGCCGCGGCGGCGGCCGTGGTCAGCAGCAGGACAAGAGACATGGCGCTCACTGACGTACTCCCGATTCCGAGTCGATCCCCCGACTTCCTACATCAGCTTGTCCCGGGGTGGTGCCCGCTGTCAGTGCATTACGTCACGAATTGGACAGGTATTTCTGCCAGGTGTTTAGTCCCGAAACCGCTCTGACCTGGGAAAACGAACTCCCCCAGGATATAGGTCACATCCTGGGGGAGATTCGGTCACGGCTCGGACGCGATGCGGTTGACCCGCCCGGTCGCCGGAGAGCGACCGCCGGTCGGCTCAGCCGCTCGTTCGTCTGGTCGCGCTGAGCCTCGCCACCGCTGCGGGCAGGTGCCGCCCTCGTTCCTCGGGCGACCCCCACCCTCCGCTCCGGCTCAGCTCAGCCGCTCGTTCGTCTGGTCGCGCTGAGCCTCGCCACCGCTGCGGGCAGGTGCCGCCCTCGTTCCTCGGGCGACCCCCACCCTCCGCTCCG
>NZ_JBVJPE010000008.1:290304-338462 GCF_055582805.1 Streptomyces sp. NPDC107498
GGCTCAGCTCAGCCGCTCGATGACCATCGCCATGCCCTGGCCGCCGCCGACGCACATGGTCTCCAGGCCGAACTGCTTGTCGTGGAACTGGAGGCTGTTGATCAGGGTGCCGGTGATCCGGGCGCCGGTCATGCCGAAGGGGTGGCCGACGGCGATGGCGCCGCCGTTGACGTTCACCTTGTCCAGATCCAGTCCCAGGTCCCGGTAGGACGGGATGACCTGGGCGGCGAAGGCCTCGTTGATCTCGGCGAGGTCGATGTCGCCGATGGTCAGGCCGGCGCGCCGGAGGGCCTGCTTCGAGGCCTCGACCGGGCCGAGGCCCATGATCTCGGGGGAGAGGCCGGAGACGCCGGTGGAGACGATCCGGGCCAGCGGGGTCAGGCCGAGCTCGCGGGCCTTGGTGTCGGACATGATCACGAGCGCGGCGGCGCCGTCGTTCAGCGGGCAGCAGTTGCCGGCGGTGACCAGGCCGTCGGGGCGGAAGACCGGCTTGAGGCCCTGCACGCCCTCCAGGGTGACGCCCGCGCGCGGGCCGTCGTCCGCGGAGACGACCGTGCCGTCCGGCAGCGTCACCGGGGTGATCTCGCGCTCCCAGAAGCCGTTCTTGATGGCCTGCTCGGCGAGGTTCTGCGACCGTACGCCGAACTCGTCCATCTCCTGGCGGCTGATGCCCTTCCAGCGGGCCAGGTTCTCCGCGGTCTGGCCCATCGCGATGTACGCGTCCGGGACGAGGCCGTCCTCGCGCGGGTCGTGCCAGGTGGAGCCCTCGGACTCCGCGACGGCCTTCGTCCGGGCCTCCGCGTCGGCGAAGAGCGGGTTGTGCGTGTCGGGCAGGGAGTCCGAGTTGCCCTTCACGAAGCGGGACACCATCTCGACGCCGGCCGAGACGAAGACGTCGCCCTCGCCCGCCTTGATCGCGTGCAGCGCCATGCGGGAGGTCTGCAGCGAGGAGGAGCAGTAGCGGGTGACCGTGCAGCCCGGCAGGTGGTCCATGCCCATCTGCACGGCGACGATCCGGCCGAGGTTGTTGCCCTGCTCGCCGCCGGGGAGGCCGCAGCCGAGCATCAGGTCGTCGATGTCGCGCGGGTCCAGCTCCGGCACCTTCGCCAGGGCGGCCTGGACGATGGTCGCGGTGAGGTCGTCCGGCCGCAGGTCCTTGAGGGAGCCCTTGAAGGCCCGGCCGATGGGCGAGCGGGCGGTCGAGACGATCACGGCTTCGGGCATCACGGCTCCATGAGGGTGCGGAGTGAGCGGACTGAAAGGGAAGTTACCCGTACGTACCGCACGGGTCACCGCCTGGACGGTGTGACGCGGACCTCTTTTCTAAGCGAGCGCTCAGTCGCGGGTCCCGCCCCGGTGGGCGCGGCCCGCGACGGGTCACGCCTGGGCGTCTTCCGGGGAGGGTTCCGGGGGGACCGGGAGGCGCCGCCGGCGCCGGTGCTTCAGGAGCGCCCACGGCGCACGCGCCCCCGTGACCTCCGTGCCCGCCTCCCGCACGGCCTCCGCCGCCGCCTTCGCCACCGGCAGCATGTTCTCCCGGCGCGCCGGCTCCAGCCGGTCCGGCTCCGGCCAGACGCCCAGCGCGGCGCAGAGCGTCGGCAGGACGGCCATCGCCGCCGTCGCGTACCCCTCCGCCGAGGGGTGGAAGCTGTCGATCCCGAACATCTCGCGCGGGTTCGCCGCGAACTCGGGGCCGAGGAGGTCGCCGAGCGACACGGTCCGGCCGCCCTGCTCCACGACCACGATCGTCTGCGCCGCCGCCAGCTGGCGCGAGGCCCGCCGGGCCAGCCAGCGCAGGGGCTGGTAGACGGGCTCGATCGTGCCCAGGTCCGGGCAGGTCCCGACCACCACCTCCGCGCCCACCGTCCGCAGCCGGCGCACGGCCGAGGCGAGCAGCCGCACCGACTCCGTGGGCGGCAGCCGGTGCGTGACGTCGTTCGCACCGATCATGATCACGCACACGTCCGGCGGCCCGAGCGGCTGTGCGAGGAGCAGCGACACCTGCCGCTCCAGGTCGTCCGAGCGGGCCCCCGAGAGCGCCACGTTCCGCAGCACCACCGGGCGCTCCGCGACCGCCGCGAGCCCGGAGGCGAGGAGCGCGCCCGGCGTCTGCCCCGCGCGGCGGACGCCCTGGCCCGCCGCCGTGGAATCACCCAGAAGGGCCAGCCGCAGCGGGTCCTCCGTGCCGAAGGCGCGGCCGTATAAGCCGTCCGCCACCGGCGGCAGCGGCGCCGGGGCGCCGTAGACCGTGCGTTTGGCCAGCTGCGCCTCGGCCAGGAGGATCCCCACCGCCGCCACACCGAGCAGCCCGATGCTCCCGCCGCCGTACGCCGCACCCGCGGCGATCCGCCGCGCCACCCTCGCCCTCGACATGGGGGCCGTCACCTCCTTCAAGCCGTTCAGGGTCTAACTGCCCCGTAACCCGCTCCGACTACGCATACGCTGGCCACACCATTACGGAGACCCCGGAGATTACGGTGCAATTCCACGACTCGATGATCAGCCTCGTCGGCAACACCCCGCTGGTGAAGCTCAACAACGTCACAGCGGGCATTCAGGCGACCGTTCTGGCCAAGGTCGAGTACTTCAACCCCGGAGGCTCGGTCAAGGACCGGATCGCCCTGCGCATGATCGAAGCTGCGGAGCAGAGCGGTGAGCTCAAGCCCGGCGGCACGATCGTCGAGCCCACGTCCGGCAACACCGGCGTGGGCCTGGCGATCGTGGCCCAGCAGAAGGGCTACAAGTGCATCTTCGTCTGCCCCGACAAGGTGTCGCTCGACAAGATCAACGTGCTGCGGGCCTACGGCGCCGAGGTCGTGGTCTGCCCCACGGCCGTCGACCCCGAGCACCCCGACTCGTACTACAACGTCTCGGACCGCCTCGTCCGCGAGACGCCGGGCGCCTGGAAGCCCGACCAGTACTCGAACCCCAACAACCCGCGCTCGCACTACGAGACCACCGGTCCCGAGCTCTGGGAGCAGACGGACGGGAGGATCACCCACTTCGTCACGGGCGTCGGCACCGGTGGCACCATCTCCGGCACCGGCAACTACCTCAAGGAGGTCAGCGGCGGGAAGGTGAAGGTCGTCGGCGCGGACCCGGAGGGCTCGGTCTACTCGGGCGGTTCCGGCCGGCCGTACCTGGTCGAGGGCGTCGGTGAGGACTTCTGGCCGACCGCGTACGACCGGACCGTCACGGACCGGATCGTCGCGGTGTCCGACAAGGACTCCTTCCAGATGACCCGCCGCCTCGCCAAGGAGGAGGGCCTCCTCGTCGGCGGCTCCTGCGGCATGGCCGTCGTCGCGGCCCTGGAGGTCGCCAGGGAGCTCGGTCCCGACGACGTGGTCGTCGTGCTGCTGCCGGACTCGGGCCGCGGTTACATGTCGAAGATCTTCAGCGACGAGTGGATGGCCGGCCACGGCTTCCTGGAGGACACCTCCACCGCCACCGTCGCCGACGTCCTGCGCCACAAGGAGGGCGTCATGCCGTCCCTCGTCCACATGCACCCGGACGAGACCGTCGGCCAGGCCATCGAGGTGCTGCGCGAGTACGGCGTCTCCCAGATGCCCATCGTGAAGCCCGGCGCCGGCCACCCCGACGTCATGGCGGCCGAGGTCGTCGGCTCGGTCGTCGAGCGCGAGCTCCTGGACCACCTCTTCACCAAGGAGGCCTCCCTGGAGGACCCGCTGGAGCGGCACATGAGCGCGCCGCTGCCGCAGGTCGGCTCGGGCGAGCCGGTCGCCGACCTGATGTCCGTCCTCGGCGAGTCCGCCGACGCGGCGATCGTGCTGGTCGAGGGCAAGCCGACCGGTGTGGTGAGCCGTCAGGACCTGCTGGCCTTCCTGGCCAACGGCGGCACGAAGTAGCGCGTCGGCAGTTCGCACAACCGGTACGAGGGCGACACGTGCCCGCAGCACCTGCTTAACAAGCGTCCGGCACATTGGTGGTCGTCGGCGTCACGGACTTCCGGAGCGGCTCCCGGGTTTCTGCCAGACGCCGCGGACGCGGAGCACCGGCCCTGACCCGGGCCCGTGTCCCTCGCGGGGACCGCCGTCGTCCCGCCCCCCGGTGACGGGGGTGCGGCGGTCCCCGCGCCACCCCCTCACGACGTCGAGGGGGTGTCTCCGGCCGTCAGGAGGGGTTGACGGCGAGGCCCTGCGCGCTGCTGTTCGCGGCGCCGGGGACGGTGGTGGGGCCGCTCACCGCGTCGCCGTCGGTGGATCCCGGGTCGACGACCGAGGCGGCGCCGGAGACCGTGCAGGGGGCGTCGGCGCCTCGTCGCCCGTGTCGACGGCCGTGATGCGGTGGACGCCCTGCCCGCCGCAGACGAAGTCGCCCTCGTGGGACCTGGTGATGGTCGGCTGGGTCTGCGCGTAGGCGGGGGCCCCACCGCGAACGGCAGGGCGACGCCCAGCCCCGGAAGGGTCGCGCTCTGGTCGAGCGGGCCCGCGGGCACTACTGTCGCAACGCTCCTGATCGTGCCGAGACGTCCCTCCCCGGGACGTGCCGAACTGCGCCCGACGCCCTTGACGGCCACCGCTGTCATGATCATGATCGCGCGTGGCGTGGATGCACGGCCACCGTTTCCGGGGGGAGGCTTCCGCGCCGAAAGAGCCTCTAAGGAGCGCAGTTGAGATTCCTCCGATCGACGCGAGCACCCCTGGCAGCGGTGGCTGCCGGCGCTCTGCTCGCGGGACTGACCCAGGCCGCGGCCTGGGCGCAGCCCGGGCCCGCCGCCCCGCCGACGGCGCCCGTCACCACCGACACCGCCCCCGCGACGGACCGCGTCCCGGCCGCCGACCGGGCCGAAGTCCTCGGCGAGGACTGGCAGAAGTCCACGGACACCGCCTGGACCACCACCGGCGACGCCCAGGGCTTCCACCTGCTGACCGCCACCGAACAGAGCGGCTACGCCTGGAAGACGCTCGCGTCCCTGGCCGAACCCGGCTTCGACGTGGACCAGTGGATCGGCAACGCGTGCGTCACCGGCTCCGGCAAGCGCGCCGTCGTCGTCTACGCCCCCCGCACCTTCACCAACGACCCCCGGCTGATGGCCCGCGGCGGTTTCACCGCCGTCGTGGACCTCACCAGCGGCGCCGTCACCAAGCTGAAGGTCAACGCCTCGCTCTCGTACTACGACCCCGGCTGCGGCGCGGACGAGGAAGTCGTCCTCACCCAGTCCCCGGGCGAGGACAAGAAGCAGACCCGCCTCTTCCGCGTGAACACCGCCACGGGCCAGGTCGCCGAGCCCGTCGTCGTCGACGGCCAGATCACCTCCTCGGTGCCGGCCGGCGCCGGGAGGATCGCCGCCGCCTCCGGGCGCACCCTCGTCGAGATCGACGGCAAGGGCGCCAAGAAGAGGCTCGCGACGACCGGCACCGTCCCGTACCGCATCAGCAAGGACGCCGACGGCGGCTACGTCTTCCTGGAGCGCGACCAGCGCGACAGCCTCCAGGAGAAGGAGACCGCGCTCGTCCGCCGCTGGGCGGGCAGGAAGGTCACCGAGCTCGGCCACGGCTCCCTCGGGAACACGGGTCTCGCCCGGGTCGGCGGACAGGTCTACCTGACCGGCGACGTCACCCCCGAGGCCGGCGCGAGCCTGCCGAAGTCCGTCACCCGGCTGTCCGGCGTCCACAAGGACGCCACGCTGTCCACCAAGGCGCAGGCGGTCGTCCAGCACACCGTCTGGGCCGACAACTTGGGCTCGCCGAAGTACCTCCAGCGGGAGAAGGCCTCCGACGCCCGCCCGGTGAACATCGACACCACGCTGCGCGAGACCGGCAGGAGCGTCGGCTTCACCGTCACGCCGATGGACGTCACCGCCCCGAAGTGGGGGACCTCCCGCACCCCGTCGCCGCTCCTCGGCACCCCCGAGGGCACCGGCACCGACGCGGGCGGCCCGACGACCCAGACCGCCGGCACCCGCGCCCTCACCGCCGCCACGGCCGCCGCCGACACGACCGGCTCCGCCGGTGAGCTCGTCGAGTCGGAGCGCACCTGCTCCGTGCCCCGCAACGACCCGCGCAACCAGGCCATGCAGCCCAAGCCGCGCCAGGTCGAGTGGGCCGTCGACAAGGCCATCACGGGCAAGCTGAACATCGGCGCCTCGCGCCCGGCGAACTGGAAGAACCTCGGGATGCCGGCGTACTCGCCGCAGACCCTCTTCCCGAACCCGGTCCTCGAAGGCGGCGGCCGCGTCCCCGCGCAGGTCCTCCTCGGCATCACCGCCCAGGAGTCGAACATGTGGCAGGCCTCCCGCTCCACGGTGCCCGGTGTCACCGGCAACCCGCTGATCGGGAACTACTACGGCGTCGACTACTACGACGGCAAGCCGGCCAACGACTGGGACGTCAACTGGTCGAAGGCCGACTGCGGCTACGGCGTCACCCAGGTCACCGACCACATGCGCCTCGCCGGCCGCGAGCACGGCAAGGGCGGCACCGCCTGGGACTACCAGCAGCAGCGCGCGGTCGCCCTGGACTACGCGGCCAACGTCGCCGCCGGCATCGGCATCCTCGTCGAGAAGTGGAACACGACCCGGCGCGCCGGACTCCAGGTCCACGACGGCAACCCGGCCAAGCTGGAGAACTGGTTCTTCGCCCTGTGGGCGTACAACTCCGGCTTCTACGAGAACGTCAACGGCAACGACGCCTGGGGCGTGGGCTGGGCCAACAACCCCGCCAACCCCGAGTGGGACGCCGGCCGCCTGCCGTTCATGGAGGACCGCCTCGGCAACGAGGACGCCTCCGCCGCCGCACGCCCGCAGAACTGGCCGTACCCCGAGAAGGTGCTCGGCTTCGCCGCCCACCCGCCGTCGTTCCTGGAGTCCCCGGGCGTCCTGGTCGCCGCCTTCCGCGCCGCCTGGTGGAACGGCACCACCGAGGACGCCACCGTGGTGGGCTCCGCGAAGTACAACCGCGCGCGCGTGAAGCCGCCGGAGGACCTCTTCTGCGGCGTCTACAACTGGTGCGAGCCCTCGAAGATCTCCGACACCGCGAAGAACGAGCCCGGCGCGGGACCCTGCACCCGCGACGACTTCCACTGCTGGTTCCACCTGTCCGTGCAGTGGAAGACCGACTGCTCCTACTCCTGCGGCAACGAGCTCTTCCGCTTCACCTCGCCGGACTACGACGCCGAGCAGGCGGACGGCACCGCGTACCCGCCGAACTGCACCCGCAGCGGCCTGCCCTCCGGCGCGCTGGTCGTCGACGACCTCCCCGGCGGGACCCCGTCGATCCGGCCGGGCTGCGCCAACGGCGACTGGAGCAACTCCGGCACCTTCAAGGCGGACTTCACCGGCGAGCCCGGCATCGCCCACGACGGCACCGCCGCGACGGTCTACCCCGGCAAGATCGACCTGCACCAGCTCGGCGCGGGCTTCGGCGGCCACTTCTACTTCGGCCACACCCGGGACGTCACCGCCAAGGGAGACCGCCTCAACTTCACCGGCACCTGGGCCCTGAACCAGGCCCGCACCGACTGGATGCGCGTCCTGGTCCACCTCCCCGACCACGGCGCCCACACCCAGCAGGCCCGGTACGACATCGACACCGGCGGCGGCTCCTTCGACCGCCACCGGTACGTCAACCAGAAGCGCGGGACCAACGGCTGGACGTCCCTCGGGGCCTTCCGGATGAACGGCGTGCCCCGCGTCCAGCTCACCACGGAGTCCGAGGACGGCACCGGGGACGACGACGTCGCCTTCGACGCCGTCGCCTTCCAGCCGCTGCCGGGCAAGCCCCAGCAGGTCGTGCAGATGGGCGACTCGTACACCTCCGGAGAGGGCGCGGGCTCGTACGCCAAGGAGTCCGACAACGACGTCGACGTCAGCTCCCGCTGGAACGCCTGCCGCCGCAGCGCCAACTCCTGGGTCCGCAAGACCACCCTGCCGGGCCGCTCGGCGTCGGTCGGCACCCTCGCCGACGGCTTCTCCTCCGAGCTGGAGCTCCAGAACGTCTCCTGCTCCGGAGCGCGCTCCTGGCAGATGGAGACGGGCCACGCCGTCGACAAGAACGGCAACGAGGTCTGGGGCACCGACGGCAACTTCCACGAGCGGTTCCAGATCGACTCCGGCGTCCTCAGCGGGGACACCGACCTGGTGACGCTCACGGTCGGCGGCAACGACGCGGGCTTCCCGCAGGTCATGCAGGCGTGCGCGACCCTCGGCTGCCCGGCCGAGGAGGACGTCCACCGGGACATCGACAACGCCATGGCCGGAGTCGAGGACCTGCTGCGGAAGATCCACACCGAGGCGTGGTCGGCGAAGATCGTCCTGCTCGGCTACCCGCAGATCTTCAACGAGAACTCGCTCACCTGCGTGAGCGGCGTCGGCGGCGCCGGCATGATCCGCATCAACGACAACGCCGTCTACATGGAGGGCAAGCAGCGGGCGGTCGTCGACAAGCTCAAGGCGGAGAGCCTGCCGGTCTTCTTCGAGTCCCCCGACGGGGACTTCGCCGGCAAGCGGGCCTGCGACTCCCCCGAGGGCATCAACAAGATCGTGACCGCGGGCAAGGGCCCCGGTGACTTCAAGTGCGAGCTCGGCGGCACCTGGTGCGTCAGCCGGGAGAGCTACCACCCCAACACCACCGGTACGACGGCCTACTCGCAGGCCTTCCGCCGTGCGCTGGACAACCTTCCCAAGTAACCTCGGGACCCAGTGAGAAACGAACGCAGAAGCGGAACCGCACCCTGGGCCAAGGTCCTGGGTGCGGTTCTGCTCGCCCCCGTCCTGGCGCTCGCCGCCTACCTCACCGTCGCCCACTTCCGCCAGGAGGCCCGGGAACGGGACGCCTTCGAGGCCACCCGGGCGGACGCGACGCGGTTCGCCGACGCCCTCGTCGCCACCAAGGGCGCCACCCCCTCCGACCAGGACGTGCGGGACGCCCTCGACGCGTCCCCGGGCCACGGCGCGCTCGTCGCCACCCGGGCCGGACGGCACGGCACCCGGGTCTTCGTCCTCTTCTCCCGCCCGTACGAGCGGGGACCGGCCCTCTTCGGGCCGGCCGACGGCACGGCCACCCGCTGCTTCACCATCGACCTCCAGAAGACCGGCCCGGCACGCCCCCGGGTCACGGCCCACGGCCCCGACGAGTCCTGCGCGGGCGTGGCCGCCTCCACCCCGAACTGACCGGAGTCACCATGTCCGACGCCGACGACGTCCTCCCCGCCTGGTCCAGGATCACCCGCTGGCTGGAGGAGCACGCCCCGGGCGACCGCGCGGCCCTGCGCCCCGGCGCCTCCGAGGCCGACCTCGCCGCCCTGGAGGCCGGACTCGGCTTCCCCCTGGATCCCGCGCTGCGGGCGCTGCTCGCGGCCTGTGACGGCGTGGTGCCCCGCCGGGCGAGCGTCGAGCCGGGGGCGTTCCTCATCGGGTACGGCCTCCTGGACACCGAACAGGTCCTGGAGTGGCAGCGCCACCTCGCCTCCCGGGCCGAGGAGGCCGTCGAGGAGGGGTACGAGGACGAGGTCGGACGGACCTCCCACGCGCGCTGGGTCCCGTTCGCACAGGCGCTCACCGGCGACCTGCTCTTCGTCGACCACCGCGAGGACGGGCACGGGACGGTCGGCGAGCTCTCCTTCGGCGACCCGGACCACCGGCGGCCCTGGACGGGCCTCGGCGCCATGCTCGACGACCTGGCCACCGCGATGGAACGGGGGACCCCGCTGCTCGCCGTGGGCCGGCGGCCCGCGGTGCACGAGGGCCGGATGCTGGAGTGGCCCACGGTCTGACCCCGGCCGCCCGGAAGCGGAACGGCCCGCCCGGTCCTGGGGACCGGGCGGGCCGCGTCGCGTTCGGCCGTCAGACCGTTCGGACGTCAGGCGATGTTGCAGACGGAACTGATGCTGCAGCCCTCGAATCCGGTCTGGACGTAGTACGCGTCGTTGTCGAGGAGTCGTACCTCCGACGTGAACCTGCCGAGGTCGCCCCCGGCGTCCGTGTTCTGCTTGGTCGGGACCGCGGCCCGGCCGCAGATCTCGTTCCAGCTGGGATTCGCGTAGTTGCCGTCGAGCTCCAGCATCCACGAAGTGCCGTTGGGCTGCTTCGCGGCGTACATCTGGACGCAGTACTTGCCCGAGGTGAGCGTCATGCCGCCGCTCTCGCGCGACTTGGCGAACGGGTACTCGTCACAGCTCGTCCCGTCCGCGGCCGGGTTCGGGCGCCACTCGGCGACGGCGAGCATGCACATCTTGTCGCGGTTCGTCTGCGCCTTGGCGTCGTCCGCGAGGCGGTGCAGGGGCTTGTCGTGCTTCTCGCTGCCCGGGTGGCTCGCCAGCTTCTCCATGAGCACCCAGTAGTAGGCGGCGGCCGCCGGGTACTTCCGGGTGTTCATCTGGATGGTCGGGGTGTAGCTCGGGAAGACGCAGCCCGTGTTGCCGCCCACCTCGTTGTCACAGCGGATCTTGAAGGCCTGGTGGCTCCACTTCGGGACGGCCTGGACGGCCGACTGCGGGGTGGACCAGAACGTCTCCCAGGTCAGGTCGAGGACGCTGCGGCCGCCCGTGACCTTGTTCCACGTGAACGTGTTGGTGCGCGTGGCGACGTGCGGGTCGCCCGTCGTCCACGTCGTACTGCCGATCCAGGGGCCGTAACTCTCGGAACAGGCCGTCGTCGTCCAGCACTCCTCGTTGAAGTCGGTCATGGTCGTGGAGGTGATGCCGGTCATGCTGATCAGCGACACCTCGGTCCACGTCTTGAAGACGTTCGACTTGGGATCGAGGTTGATCTCCTGGATCACCTTCATGGTGGCGTTGCCGATCGGCACGCCGTCCTTGGTGGCGGTGAGGGGCATCATGCCCCGCAGGCAGCCCTCGGTCCGGCTGAACATGAAGGAGCCGTTGACGTTCTTGCACCAGCCGGGGGTGGCGGTGGCGGCCGCCGCGGCCGCCGTGGTCGACACCGTCGCCTTCCGCTCGCCCGGCACCGGCCCGTCGAGCGGCTGGAACGAGGCGCACAGGGTGACGCGGTCGACGCCGGTGGAGCAGGAGGGCTCACCGGACGCGGCGTCGAGGGCCGAGGCCATCATCGTCCCCATCGGGCCCGCGTCCTTGGGGTACTGGGTGCCGACGTAGTCGATGTCCGGGGCCAGCGGGTTCGCCTCGGGGAAGGTGACCGCGTTCAGGCCGTCGTAGTCGCCGGGGACGAAGGCGATCGCGTCCCACGCGATGTCCTTGTCGCCGTTCCCGTCGCCGGTGAAGTTCGACAGGCTGACCTGCGGCAGGGTGCTGCCGAACTGGTAGGCGCCCAGGTCGACCCACTTGTTCGAGGCGTTGTCCGCCTGGGAGATCGTCTTGGTGACCGTGCCCCCGACCGTCTCGATCCGGTAGTCGGCGATCTTGGTCTGCGCCCCGTGGTCCGGGATGTGCGCGTAGACCTTGGCCTGCCCGCCGGGGACCGTCCGGTTCAGCTTCCACACGCCGTCGACGTACAGCCGGTGGCCGTAGTCCGGGTCCGGCTTGCGGGTGTGGGCGAACCAGAAGTGGTTGCCGTACGCGGCACCGATCTGATGGGTGTCCATCTTGCCGGGGTAGGTGCCGTCCGCCCAGACGTAGTAGTTCAGCTTGAACGTTCCGTCGGACTTCACCGCCCCGCAACTGCGCGCGTCCGAACCGGCCGGGACCACGCCGTTCGCGACGTCGTCGACGATCAGCGCGCCCGCCGGCAGGCCGCTGGAGCAGCGCGGCGGGTAGGAGTTGGCGTCCGGCTGCTCCGGGTACGTGGTGTTGAACCGGTGGACCTGGTTGCCGCACTGGGCCCCGGAGCCGCAGTTCTTCCAGGACACCGCCTTGTTCCACCAGCAGTGCAGCCAGTGCGGGTTGGTGTCCTTGTTGCCGGAGTCGAGGGTGCAGGCGCCCTTCCCCGGGTCGTTGGAGTCGCCGTCGGCGATCTTGCCTCCGTCGCAGGAGACGGACGCGTCGCAGAACAGGTCGATCGGCGGCTTGGCGCGCGTCCGGTCCCCGCTGGTGGTCCAGTTGGCCGGACGGTAACCGGCCTGCATGTCACCGGGGGCGAACATCGCCGTGATGGGCCGGGCGGCCCAGCCGATGACCTTCTCCTCGTACGGCCAGTCCTGCGGGTGCGCGGCGTGGCTGTAGTCGTCGAGGCCGAGGAGGTTCTCCAGGAAGGGGGTGCGGTTCGCCTTCCACAGCGGGTTCGCCGGGTTGTTGGTCCAGCCCACGCCCCAGTGCCCGGCGGAGTCGGCGGTGTCGTAGAAGCCGGAGTTGTACGCCCACAGGGCGAAGAACCAGCTCTCGATCCACTTGGGGTGGCCGTCGTTGACCTTCATCCCCGCGTTGTACGTCTGGTTCCACTTCTCCGACAGGATCTGCGCGCCCGCCGCGATGTTGGCGGTGTAGTCGAGCGCGATGGCCTCCTGCTGGAGGACCGACTTGGTCGGCTGGTCGTGGCCGGGCAGCCGCATGCCGTCGGTGGCCTGCGTGATGCCGTAACCGCAGTCCGCCTTCGCCCAGTTGATCGCCCACGGGTCGACCTGGGTGCCGCTCGGGCTGAAGTCGACGCCGTAGTAGTTGCCGATCAGGCTGTTGGAGGTGACGCCCGGCACCGCGTACCGGGTGGCCTGCCACATGTTGGACTCCTGGGCGGTGACGCCGAGGAGGATCTGGGCCGGGATGTGCCAGCGGTCGTTGGTGCCGTCCTCCGTGTCGAGCCTCCCGTTGGGGTCACCCGCCAGGACGATCGGCGGGAACAGGCCCTGCGGCTGGTAGCCGCCCGTGCCGGTGTTCTTCCAGTTCGGGCTCCGGTAGAAGTCCAGGCGGCCGACGACCGCCTGGTCCACCGCCCACTCGACCTGGCGCGGGGTCGGCTGGAACGCCTGCTTCCGCACGTCGTTCCGGGGCACCGCGCAGGTGCGCTCGGACGCGTCCTCGCTCGGGTCGTCCGGCGCGGAGGCGGCGGTGAGGCCCGTGGGGGCCGCGGTCTTCCGGGCGGAGGCGGCACCCCGCGGCCGCGGGAGCGCCGGGGACGTCGTACGGCCCTGCTCGGCGGCCTTCGCGCCGCCGATCCGGTCCTGGCCGGGCAGCGCGTCCAGGGTGACGGTCCGCCGGCTGCCCAGGAGCCGCAGGGTGGTCCGCGCGGTGCGCTCGGTCAGCGCCTCCTCGGGCCGGATCCGGCTGTCCTTGCCGTCCGCCCAGGCGGTGGTGACCGCGGCGTGGCCGTGGCTGGAGAGCAGGGCGCCCTTGGCGAGGCCGCCGGGGTTCTTCACCCGGGCCGGCAGCGTGCCCGTACTGGTGGCCTTTCCGGTGACGTAGACCGTGCCGTCGGCGGAGGACGCGAGGTCCCACGCGGCGAGGGCGCCGGAGGCCACCGTGACGGCCCCGGCCCCGGACCGCTGGAGCTGGAGCGGGCCCAGGTGGCGGGCGTAGCTCGTCGTCGTCTTCCCGGAGTCGGTGCTCCTGGCGCGGTCGATGTAGGTGAGACCGCCCGCGGCGTCCACCGTCAGCTGGAAGGGGACCGCCCGGGTGCGGGTGATCTCCCGGAGCCGGCCCTTGGCACCGGCGGCGACCAGCCGGTTGCCGCGGGCGGCGACGACGCCGCTCCTCGTCGGCACGGCCGAGGTGACCTGACCGGGGTACGCGACCGGGGCGCCGGCCCTGCCCGAGACGGCGTCGACGGTGATCAGCCGGGTCCGCTGCGCGGCGTCGCCCTCGTACGAGAGCTGGGTGAACACCGCCTGCTCGCCCGTACCGCAGCCGGGGCTGAAGTACGCCAGGGAGGCCTGGAACGGGAGCTTGGTGACCTTGCCCGTGGTGAGGTCCACGGTCGCCGCGAAGGCTCCGCGGGCCATCAGCTCCGGCTTGTTGGTGAACGTGCGCGGCGCGTACGCCACGGCCGCCCGCTTGCCGGAGGCGGTGAGACAGGCGTTGCCGATCCAGGTGTCGGCCTCGAAGCCCGGCTCGGACAGGGACGCCGCGGTCTTCCAGGCGTACCCGTTCTTCTCGTCGGCGACCAGCAGGTGGAAGCCCGTGCCGTCACCGGAGGTGGTGAAGGCCCGGTCCGTGGACGTCGTGTGGCCCCGGCCGAGGACGGCGGAGCGCTCGGCCGGGGCGACCGCGCGGGGACGGGCCGCGTCCTCGGCGGCCGGAACCGGCTTCTGCGCCGTTCTCGTGGGAGGGGCCGGCTCGGATGCCATCGCGGGCATCGAGAGGGGCACGGCCAGCGCCGTGGCCAGCGCGACCGTGAGCGGCGCCGTGCGCCGCATGGGTATGGACTTCACGCTCATCCTTCGTCGGTGGTGCTCGCGCACCGGGAACTTTCCGGCGGCACGGCCCGGGGCGCGGGACGCTCCGGGCCGTGACGAATGGGGGGGGAGGGGAGCCGGAGGTCAGCGGCGCAGCGCCTCGACGGGCTGGATGCGGCTCGCGCGCCAGGCCGGATAGAGCCCGGCGAGCAGACCGGTCAGGAGGCCGATCGCCGGGGCGGTGACGACCGTGGCGGGCGGGATGACGGGCGTCCACTCGCGGGCCATCGCGACGGCGACGACGACGGTCACCCCCAGCGAGGTGCCGATGAGCCCGCCGAGCGCCCCGAGGACCCCCGACTCGGTGAGGAACTGGGCGAGCACGTGCCGCCCCCGCGCGCCGAGCGCGCGGCGCAGCCCGATCTCGCCGGTCCGCTCCATGACGGCGACGAGCGTGGTGTTGGCGATGCCGACCGAGCCGATGAACAGGCAGACGGCGGCGAGCACCAGGAACAGCTGCCCCAGGTCCCCGCTCACCCCGCTGCGCAGGGTGCGCGGGTCCGGCGGCGGGACGGCCCTGAGGTACTCGGGGTGGTCCGGGCGCAGCGCGACCGGCGCCTCTCCCGCAACCTGCTGCGCGGCCCCCACCCTCGTGCTGACGAGCATCTCCGCCCCGTCCTTGGGCGGCCCCCAGAGCTCCTGCGCGGTGCTGCGCGGGACGATCACCGACAGCAGCAGATCGGCCTTGCGCCGCGTGTCGTCGACGATGCCGATGACGGAGAACGCCTCGTCGCCGATGAAGAGCGCCGGCTGGGTCTCCAGCGTGGTGATGCCGAGCCGGGCCGCCATGCCCATGCCGATCACCGCGACCCGCTGGCGGGTCGCGTCGTGCCAGCGGTCGTACACCCGCCCTTCCCGCACCGAGGGTTCGGCCGCGAGCAGCGCCCCCGACGAGGCGGCGACCACCTGGATCTGGCTCGCGGCACCCGCACCGGCGACGGGTGCGGAACGCACCTCCTGCCCCTCGCGCAGCTGCACCGTCCACAGCACGCCGCCGTGGGCGACCCCGTTGAGGCGCTCGACCCGCTGGTCGGCGTCGTCCGGGAACGCCAGGTCCTCGAACTCGGTGTGCTCGCCGCTGACGTCCTGGACGGTCACCTCGGTGGCGCTCAGCCCGCTGAAGCGCGCGTCGATCTGCGAGGCCGCCGTGGCGGTGAGACCGAGCACGGCGACGAAGGAACCGACGCCGAGCACGGTGCCCAGGGCGGTGAGCGCCGCGCGCGCCGGCCGCTGGAGCAGCCCGGCGGTGGACTCGGAGACCAGGTCCCGCCAGTGGAAACGGGACGGCTCGATGCCCTCGGCACGACGACGGATCCGCACCCTCACGCCGCCCGCCCCTCGGTCAGCACGCCGTCCCGGATGGAGAGGGTGCGCGCGCCCCGCCGCGCCACGGCGGGGTCGTGCGTGATGACCAGGACGGTCATCCCGTCGCGGTGCAGGTCCTCCAGGAGCTCCATCACGGTGGCGGCCGTCGCGCTGTCCAGGTTGCCCGTGGGCTCGTCGCAGAGCAGCAGCGAGGGGCGCGCGGCCAGCGCCCGCGCGATCGCCACGCGCTGCCGCTCGCCGCCGGACAGGGTCGTCGGGACGGCGTCCAGCCGGTGCCCGAGGCCGACGCGGACGAGGGCGTCCCGGGCCGCCGCGACCCGCTCCCTGCGGCCGGTCCCGCCGTACACCATGGACAGCGTCACGTTCTCCACGGCCGTGCGGTGCGGCAGCAGGTGGAAGGCCTGGAAGACGAAGCCGATGCGGCGTCCGCGCAGCGCCGAGCGGTCCGCGTCGCCCAGCGAGCCGGTGTCGATGCCGTCGAGGAGGTACTGCCCCTCGGTGGGGGAGTCGAGCAGCCCCGCGATGTTGAGGAACGTCGACTTGCCGGAGCCCGAGGGCCCCACGATGGTCACGAACTCGCCCTTGCGGACCGTCAGTTCACAGGGCTGGAGGGCCGCGACCGCCGGCGGCCCCGGATAGGTGAGGCCGGCTCCGCGCATCTCGATGACGGGCGGGACGGCCGCCTCGTCCACGGGCCGGTCCACGGCGGGCGCCGTCGTCCCGTTCACGACGGTCCGAAGCCGGTGGAGGCCGCGCCCGCACCGCCGCCCGCACCGCCGCCCACGCCCGCACCGCCGCCCACGCCCGCGGTGACGCCGGTGATGACCTGGTCGCCCGCGGACAACTCGCCCGCGCGCGCGGGCCGGACCTCCACGTAGCCGTCGCCGGTGCCACCGGTCTCCACGGGGACGCGCAGCCGCTTCCCGCCCGCCCGGACCACGGTCACCGAGGTCCTGCCGTCGGCGCCCGCCGAGACGGCGGTGACCGGGACGACGAGCACCGCGCCGTCGGTGGCGGCGGTCTGCACCGTCAGCCGGACGTCCTGCCCGGCCATGGACGCGTCCAGCGGCTTGTCCGGGGCGACGACCATGGCGTACCCCTGGGCGCCGGACTTGTCCGGGGCGCCCTCGCCCGTCCCGGCGGCGGGCTGCGGCCGGGCGAGGCCGGTCGCGACGGAACGCACCGTCGCCCCGGCCGACGTGCCCTCCCACTCGGAGAAGATCTCCACCCGCTGACCGGGCCTGACCAGGCCCCGCTGGTGCTTCTGCAGAAAGCCCTCGACCACCAGGACGCCCGCCGAGAGGGTCAGCGCGCTCCCCTCGGCCTTGCTGCCGACCCCGGCCGAGACCGAGTCGACCCGGGCCGGGAACCCCTTCAGGTACACGACCTCGGAGGCGGGCAGCATGGGGCCGGTCCTCGCCTTGATCCGGTCCAGCCGGTCCCAGGTCTTCGCCAGGTCCTCACGGGCGCGACGGAGCTCGACGCCCGGGTCCGCCGGCTCCTCGGGGCCGACGGCGCCCGCGCCGCCCTTGCCGTCGGCGCCCGCGCCGCCGGTGCCGCCCTTCCCGTCGGTCCCCGTGCCGCCCGGGGCGCGCCGCGCGGCGGCCTGGATGTCCTCGACCCGGCGGGCGGCCTCGGTCACCGCCTCCTGCGCGCCGGTCAGCTCCTCCTCGCCGCCGTCCTCGGCCGGCAGCGGGTCGTACCCGACGCTCCGGTAGAACGCCGTCAGGGCGGCCTTCGTCCCCGGGCCGAAGAGTCCCGAGCGGTCGCCGCCCGTCCCGTGGCCCCGCTCCCGCAGCGCGGCCTGGAGCTGGGCGACGTCCTCGCCCTCGGCGCCGGGCTTGAGGTCCCGGTACACCGGCACGCTGCCCTTGAGCGCGATCACGGGCCGTCCGGACACCTCCATCAGGACGCGGCCGGAGCGGAAGGTGTCCCCCGCGCCCACGTTCATCTTGGTGACGACGGGCGCCCCGCCCGCCCCGCCGGAGACGGCGGCGGCGACCGACACGGTCTGCGAGGCGCGTACGGACCCCCGGAGGATCACCGCCTCCTCGAGCACGCGGTGCTCGACCGGGGCGGTGATGACGCTGGGCGGCGGCGCCGCGGTGTCCGCGGCGGCCTGGGCCGGCGACTTGATGACACGGGCGGCGACGATGCCGAGGCCCGAGACCAGGACCGCGGCGGCGGTCACGGCCCCGAGCAGGCGTCGGCGGCGGGCCAGGGCGTTGCCCGGCCCGCCCGCTTTCGCGCGCGCTTCCTGCGGTGCGGCGGCGTGCTCCCACACCTCGTCGACGGACGACGGAGCCTCGGGTCCGTTACCCACGTCTGTTCCCCATATCTGCGCGGCGCCCGGCCGGGCGGCGGCGCCAGGCCGTGGCGGGCGTCGGCGCGGCCGCACCGGCGCCCGCCACGGGCGGTCTCATCCGCGGAGAGCCGCTTCGGCGGCCTTGACCGCCTGGGCGTTCTTCTCCTTGAGCTGGTGCAGGGCGAGCTGGTTCTCCTCGACCTGCCGGTTCTGGATCGCGGCCTCCGCCGTGTGCCAGACGCGGACGAGGTCCGTCTCCTTCTTGCAGTCGACGTCCGCCACGGCGGCGGAGATCTCCTTCTCCGACGGCTCGGCCCCCTCGACCCGGGGGACGAGGTCGAACGTGGCATAGGGGTCCGCCACCGCGTACCCCTTCTTCCGCATGCAGCCCGACCACGCCTTGACGACCGCCAGGACCTCGGGCGTCTCCTGGGACTTCACGAGGCTGTCGTGGTCGAGCCGGCTGGAGAGGCCGAAGTCGATGCGGGCACCGATCCTGTCGAAGGACGCGCCCTGGCAGCCGTCCTCGGGGACCTTCTTCCCCCGGTAGGTGGCCGGTGCGGGTTCGGCCCGGGGGTCGAGGCCCTTGCGGCCGGTGAGGACGGCGACGGCGGCGGCCGTCAGCTTCGGCGGCGGCGGGTGCTCGACGGTGTCCGGCGGGAGCCCGAATCCGTACTTCTCCGCCATCGCGCGGTCGCTGATCCCGTACCGCCGCGACATGTTGGCGTCGTCCGCGTTGGGCGGCGGGTTCGTGCCCACGGGCGGGAAGACGACGGTGAAGCCGAAGTCGGCCATGCACTGCGTCTGGAGGCTGCGCGCGGCACGCTCGATGACGACGGAGTCCCGGTACGTCTGCATGTACTGCTGGAGCGGCAGGACGAGCCCGCGGGCGAGCCCGGAGTCGGGCGTCGCCTTGGGCCACTTCGACTCGTCGACCCCGGCCGCGGCGGCGGACTGCGGCGGCGCCTGTCCGGCGGGGTCCGTGTCCCCGCAGCCCGTCAGGGAGGTCAGGGCCAGGCCGGCCGCGGCCAGGGCCACCAGGGACCGCGCGAGCGGTCCCGGGGTCCCCGGCCGGAGCCCCGCCCGCTCACGCGAAGTGCGAGGAGGCATTGTTGTTCTTCAGGGTGGCGTCCAGGTTGGTGCTGGAGGCGCAGGCCCAGTAGTGCGGGATGGACTGCGAGTGGCCCGCGTAGCCCGAGTTGTAGTAGACGCGGTAGCCGTCGACCGTGGAGCAGTTGTTGGCCGAGGCGGCGTTGTTCTTCACCACCTGGCCGGAGCCGTCGCCCTGGCCGGAGGCGAACACGAACACGTAGTTGACGGTGCCCGCGTCCGTGCCGTTGTACGAGATGGTCTCGCCGGCGTGGTTGTACTGGTTGCCGTAGAACTTCGCGAAGCTGCCGCTCGGGTTTCCGTTGCCGGAGTCGGCGACCGAGTGGTAGTTCAGGTACAGGTCGCCCTCGGTGCAGTTCCTGTAGTCGCAGTTGTCGCTCACGTACTGAGTGGAGACGGCGGCGGCGGGCGCGGCGCCGTACATCAGGGTGGCGGCGGTGGCGGCAGCGGCGGCGGCCGTGGCGCCCACGCGCGTACGAACGGATCGAACCTTCATGGTCCCCCCAGAGTCCATCGATTCACCGGGTCCGGAGCCGGTGGCGTCCGGACGGGCAGACGGTAACCGGGGTCCGGGGCGACGGTCTAGGCCAATTCGAAGGGGCCCGGGTGTCTGGTTTTTCTGACCTTGTAGTGATCATGACGGATGCGTGACACCGGGCTCGGATCGGCGCCCTCGGCAACTGATGTGTCGTCAATTACTGCTTCCAGCAGGGCCTTTGGCCCGTCCGAGAGGATCACCGCCCCCTCGGACGAGGTGGAGCCGGGCGAGGCGCGGGCCCGTCGACATGTGACACGGGTCACTGCAACCGTCTCGGGGATCGGGCCCTCCGCCCCCCGGAGCCGCCTACCGGTAGACGTCCACGACCACGCGGTTCGGCTGCGTGAGGGTGAAGACGTTGTAGCGCGTCGAGGGGCCGAGGGAGATGCCGAAGTCGACGTACCCCTCGAAGTCGCTCAGGAACTGGACGCCCTTGAGCACGGGCAGACCGGGCTGCTGGAGCGTCGGGCCGGTGTAGGTCGGCCGGCCGGCGTCGTCGGAGGTGTGGGCCCCGGAGAACCGTACGAACAGGTACGAGCTTCCGGGGGTCGTCAGGTGCCCCGTCTGGCCGCTCCCGCCGAGGGGGTAGCTCCCGTCGGCGTTCTTCCACGTGTCGACCTGCGGCAGGCCGTCCGCGGTGAAGTCGAACACGAGGCGGTCGTGGTCCGGGTGGGTCGCGTACCGGGTGCCGGTGACGCAGGTGGGGGTGCACGTCGCGGTCACCGCGGTGGCCGCGGCCGGGGCCGCCGAGGCGGTGGGCGCGACGAGGAGGCCGGTCAGCAGCGCGGCGGACAGTGCGGCGGACGTCCGGGCGAGCCGGCGCGGGGCGGGGGTCATGACTTCTCCTTGAGCTCGGTGGTTCCCGTCGGACGGGGAGGACGGGTCCGGCCGGGTGCTTGTCCGCCCGTCGGCGATCATGCTCCGGACGCGGCAGAACGTACGAGGAGACCGGGGGAGCGGAACAGTCCGGACGGGCGGAGTCCGTCAGGTCCGCGCGAAGGCGGCGGATCTTGCCGCACGCGCGCGAGTGACGTGGAATGGATCGCGCTCGACCGGTCCCGTCGAGCCGCTCGGGTTCTCCTCCCGCGAGGTCCGCCCGGTGTGCATATCCTTATGCAGAGGATTCGCGAGTGAATAGGCGAGAGGGGGCGGCATGAGCGACAGCCCGGCCGGCCGGCTGCAGGCGCTCTTCGAGGGGCACCGGCTGACACCGACGCAGCGGCGGATCGCGCACTGCATGGTGCGGCGCGCCGGTGACGTGCCGTTCCTGTCCAGCGTCGAGCTCGCCGAACTCGCCGGCGTCAGCCAGCCCTCCGTCACCCGCTTCGCCGTCGCCCTCGGCTTCGACGGCTACCCCGCGCTGCGCAAGCACCTGCGGGAGAGCATGCCCGCGGCCCCCGAGGAGGCCTCGGGCCTCAACGAGTACCAGCAGGCCGTCCTCGCCGAGATCGAGAACCTCCAGCACCTCGCCGGGCTCCTCGCCGACCCCGCTCCCGTCGAGCGGGCCGGCCGGCTCCTCGCCGGGTCCCGCCCGCTCCTCGTGCTCGGGCTGCGGGCCGCCTCCTCGCAGGCGCGCGGCTTCGCCTACTTCGCCGCCAAGGTCCACCCGGACGTCCGGCTCCTCGACGAGGGCGGCTCGATGCTCACCGACCGCGTCGACGCGGCCGTACGGGCCGGGGCCACGGCCCTGCTCTGCTTCGCGCTGCCCCGGCACCCCCGGGAGGTGGTCGAGGCCCTGGAGCACGCGCGGAAGGCCGGGCTCACGGTCGTGACCGTCGCCGAGTCGGCGTTCGCGCCCGTCGCCGCCCACAGCGACCTGCTGATCCCCGCCGCCGTCGGCACCGGACTCGCCTTCGACACCGCCTGCGCGCCGATGCTGCTCGGCCGGGTCCTGCTGGAGGCCATGGCGGACGAACTCCCCGACGCGCAGGCGCGCCTGGAGGAGTTCGACACGAAGGCGGCGGCCCGGGGCCTGTTCGTCGAATAGGCCCCGCGCGCCGCTCCGGGTCAGACCTCCAGCTCGGCCTCGATCTTCTTCAGCTGGTGGCGGGCCATCGCCAGGTTCGCGCGGTTCTTGTCGAGCGCCAGGTAGAGGAAGAGGCCGTTGGTGCCCCGCCCCTTGAGCAGCCGGATCAGGTGGTACTGGGTGCCGAGGGTGATCAGGATGTCCTCGATGTCCTCCTGGAGCCCCAGCATCTCCATCGTCCGGACCTTGGCCCGGACGACGTCGGTGTTGCCCGCCGCGGCCATGTTCAGGTCCAGCTCCTTGCCGCCGCCGATCGTGCCGAGCGCCATGCCGCTGGTGTAGTCGACGAGGGCCGCGCCGATCGCGCCTTCGATCGTGACGGCTTCCTTGAGGGAGGTCTCGGTGTTCGCCATGGTGTCGTACTTCTTCCTTCTCGGTGCTGTTCGGGACTGTGCGGATGTCAGTTCAGGTCTTTGCGTTCCAGCGCTCCGTCGACGAGCTCCCCTATCCGGGCGCTGGACCTGCGGGCCTCCAGATGGAGCCGCCCCACGTTGATCCGGGGCTCGGCGAGCAGCGTCAGGACGGCCGAGCCGCCCGCCGCGTACGTCGCCACGTAGCCGTTCTCGCCGCGCACGAGCAGTTCGCGGAAGCGGCCCTGCCCGGTGGAGTCGGTCAGCCGCTGCCCGACGCCGAGCGCCGCCGCGGTCAGCGCGGCCACGGTCTCCGCCTCGCCGTCCACCGTGTCGTGGGCGAGGACGAGCCCGTCGGCGCTGGCCGCCAGGGCTCCGGTGAGCTGGGGCAGCCGCGCCCGCAGCCGTCTGAGCTCGCCGAGGACCTCGGCTTCTGCCGTCATGAGCTGTCTCCTCTCGGCGCGCATGCGCAGGGCACGCCTCATCACAGGTGTGCCTCCAGGGCGTCACGGAGCCGGCGCAGCAGGGCGATGTCGGGATCGGTCACCGGCGGGGCCGGTGAGAAGGCCTGCGGTGGCGGTGCGGGCAGGGGGTCGAGCGGCGTCTCGACGAGGCCGGACGCGGCCAGGCGCCGCACGTCGAGCAGCGTGTGGAAGGCGGGCCGGCCGAGCAGCCGGGCCAGCTCCGCCGGGGTCCGCTCCCCGTCGGCGGCGGCGAGCAGCGCGCGCTGCCGCGCCCCCACGGTCTGGCCGGGGGAGGGCGGGCGCGGCACGACCGGGGCGGTGTCCACGGCGGGGTACGGCCAGACGGCGTCGAGGAGTTCGCGGCGGCGGACGGTCTCGCGCTCGACGGCCTCGGCGGAGACCGGCCGGACCGTCCCGAACCAGTGCCCCACCCCGTACCGGAAGCGGGTCGGTCCGCTGGTGGGGGAGAGGGCGAAGAAGGCCGCGTCGAAGACGGCGCCGAGGTGGCAGATCTCCAGCTCGCCGTCGTGCAGCCGGCCGCTGTCGACGAGGAAGCGGCCGACCGCGCGGTGCGCCCCGGCCCGGTCGACGGCCTCGTCCCAGCCCTCGCGGGGCAGTCGGCCGCCGGTGGTGAGGAGGACGTCGACACCGGGGGCGGCGGGCGCCTCGGCGTGCACGACCCGGCCGTCGACGAGGTAGAGCGTGCCGTGGTCGCGCAACAGGGCGCCGGTGGCCTTCTCGGCGGCGAGCCGGACCAGCATCGGGGAGACGGCCGTCCTGCTCATCCGAGGACCAGTCTCTCGGCGAGGTCGCGGAGCCGGAGCCGGGCGAGGGCGAGGTTGCCGGAGTCGCGGTCGAGCCAGAGGTGGAGGAAGACGCTGCTGTCGAAGGAGGTCTCGACGAAGCGGAGGACGTGGTAGCCGGCGCGGGTGGTGACGATCAGGTCCTCGACGGGCGGGCCCGCCCCGGGGCCGCCGTCCGCTGTCGTGAAGGAGTCGAACTCGGCCGCGGAACGGGCGAGTTCTGCGGTCTCGGCGGCCGTCGTCTCGTGGTCGCCGACCGGTGAGTCGCCCGCCGTGCCGAGCGCGAGCCCGCTGGTCCAGTCGACCAGGGAGGCGCCCCGGGCCCCCGGCAGGGCCATGACCTCCAGCAGGCACTCGTCGATTCCGGGCACGCGGATTCCCCTCCCGATGCGGCGTGCGAACGTGCGGCAGTGACGGTGACGCTACTGAACGTTCCGCTCCGGTGGAGGCGTTCTGGCATTTTCCATCGGAACATGCCGATGTCTGACTCGAATTGATCCGGAGGGACCCGGTCGTCCCGCGACTCGACGGGATCGGTCGTACGCTCGACGGGATCGGTCGCGACCCCACGGGACCGGCCGCGCGGCTCCGCGGCGCCCGTCCCGTCGGGCAGGTCCTACCCGACGGGCTGCCGGACCAGCGCGTCCGCCCGTTCCCCGCCCGCCTCGGCGACGATCTCGTCGAGCGTCTGGGCCCTGCGCACGGTCGTGAACGCCACCGCCCCGTCGCCGTCGACCGTGAAGCCGTGGACCGCGGGCCGGGGCAGGCTGTTGTACGCGTAGTGGTGGGCGAAGTAGTACGCGCCGGTGTCCGGGACCGCCACGACGTCGCCCGGGTGCAGCAGCGGCAGCGCGCGGCCCGTGGCGAGCAGGTCCCCGGCGAAGCAGGCGGGGCCCGCCACGTCCTGGACGGTGACGTCCCCGGTGCGGGGCCGGCCCCCGGAGTCGTACGCGAGGACGCGCAGCGGCCAGGACCCGGGGGCGTAGACCGTGCGGGCGGCCAGCTGCACGCCCGCGTGGGTGACGGCGATCGGGCGGCCGCCGGAGGTCTTGGTGTACTCCACCCGGGCGAGGACCGTGCCGTGCTTGGCGAGCAGGGAGCGCCCGAACTCGGTGACGAGCCGGTAGCGGCCGTCGAGGAGCCCGGGGACGGTGTCGGCGAGCAGCAGGGCGTACTCCGCGTACGTCGGCTCCTCCTCGTCGGAGGCGAAGTTCACCGGCAGCCCGCCGCCGATGTCGAGGGTGTCGACCTGCTGCCGGCCGGCCGCCCGGTTGATCTCCTCGGCGAGCGCGTACGCCTCCCCGACCCCCTGGGCCATGAGGGCGAGCGGGATGCCCTGGGAGCCGGTGTGGGTGTGCAGCCGGGTCAGCCAGGGCCGGTCCAGGAAGGCCCGGACGACGGCCTCGCGGGCGCCCTCGTCGCGGAGCGCCACGCCGAACTTGGAGGTGGCGGTCGCGGTCGAGAGCGCCCCGATGGAACCGGCTCCGACCTGCGGGTTCACCCGGAGGCCGAGCGGCGAGGCGGTGGGGGCGGAGGCGACGAGCGCGTCGAGCCTGGCCAGCTCCTGGAGGTTGTCGGCGTTGACGGCGATCCCGAGGGCGAGGGCCTGGCGGAGCTCGGCCGGGGTCTTGGCGGGGGAGTCGAGCACGGTGCGGGAGGACGGGACGCCGGCCGCGCGGGCGAGGGCCAGCTCGCCGGGGCTCGCGACCTCGACGCCGAGCCCCGCCTCGTGGAGCAGGCGCAGGACGGGGACGAGCGGGGCGGCCTTCACGGCGAAGGCGTGCAGGACGTGCGCGTCGGTGACGGCGGCGAAAGCGCTGGTCAGAGCGGTGGCGGAGGCGAGGATGCCGACGGTGTCGAGGAGGGCGACGACCGGCTGCGCGGGGGAGAGGAGTCCTTGGTCGACGGAGGCTCGGACGGCGAGATCACGACGGGAGGAGGCCATGCGGCCCATCCTCGTGCATCGTCCGGCCGGGGCGCCCTGTTGACTACAACTATTCAGCGAGCCAAGATGTGAATATCTGAACGACATTCCGAGGAGGCACCCCCATGTCAGGACCCCGCCCCGTGCGAGCAGCCCGCGGTACGGAACTGAGCGCCCTGGGATGGCAGCAGGAAGCCGCCCTCCGGATGCTCCAGAACAACCTCGACCCCGAGGTCGCCGAGCACCCCGACAAGCTCGTCGTCTACGGCGGCACCGGCAAGGCCGCCCGCGACTGGCGCTCCTTCGACGCCATGGTCCGCACCCTGCGCACCCTCAAGCAGGACGAGACGATGCTCGTCCAGTCCGGCCGCCCCGTCGGCGTCATGCAGACCCACGAGTGGGCCCCCCGCGTCCTCCTCGCCAACTCCAACCTGGTCGGCGACTGGGCCAACTGGGAGGAGTTCCGCCGCCTGGAGCAGCTCGGCCTCACCATGTACGGCCAGATGACCGCCGGCTCCTGGATCTACATCGGCACCCAGGGCATCCTCCAGGGCACCTACGAGACCTTCGCGGCCGTCGCCGCGAAGAAGTTCGGCGGCACCCTGGCCGGCACCATCACCCTCACCGCCGGCCTCGGCGGCATGGGCGGCGCCCAGCCCCTCGCCGTCACCATGAACGACGGCGTCGCGATCTGCGTCGACTGCGACCCGCGCGCCATCGAGCGCCGCATCGAGCACCGCTACCTGGACGTCAGGGCCGACAACCTGGCCCACGCCCTCCAGCTCGCCACCGAGGCCCGCGACGCCCGCCGCCCGCTCTCCATCGGCCTCCTCGGCAACGCCGCCGAGCTGCTCCCGCGGATGCTCGCCGAGGGCGCCCCCATCGACATCGTGACCGACCAGACCTCGGCCCACGACCCGCTCTCCTACCTCCCCGTCGGCGTCGCCTTCGAGGACATGGCCGACGCCGCCGCCAAGGACCCGGCCGGCTTCACCCGGCGCTCCCGCGAGTCGATGGCCAAGCACGTCGAGGCCATGGTCGGCTTCATGGACGCCGGCGCCGAGGTCTTCGACTACGGCAACTCGATCCGCGGCGAGGCCCAGCTCGCCGGCTACGACCGCGCCTTCGCCTTCCCCGGCTTCGTCCCCGCCTACATCCGCCCGCTGTTCTGCGAGGGCAAGGGCCCCTTCCGCTGGGCCGCCCTCTCCGGCGAGGCCTCGGACATCCACAAGACGGACAAGGCGATCCTCGACCTCTTCCCGGAGAACGAGTCCCTCCACCGCTGGATCAAGATGGCCGGCGAGCGCGTCCACTTCCAGGGCCTGCCCGCCCGCATCTGCTGGCTCGGCCAGGGCGAGCGCGACAAGGCGGGCTCCATGTTCAACGACATGGTCGCCGACGGCACCCTCGCCGCGCCCCTCGCGATCGGCCGCGACCACCTCGACTGCGGCTCCGTCGCCTCCCCGTACCGCGAGACCGAGGCCATGCTCGACGGCTCCGACGCCATCGCCGACTGGCCGCTGCTCAACGCCATGGTCAACGTCGCCTCCGGCGCCTCCTGGGTCTCCCTCCACCACGGCGGCGGCGTCGGCATGGGCCGCTCCATCCACGCGGGCCAGGTCTCGGTCGCGGACGGCACGAAGCTCGCGGGCGAGAAGATCCGCCGCGTGCTCACCAACGACCCCGGCATGGGCGTCATCCGCCACGTCGACGCGGGCTACGACATCGCGGAGCGCGTCGCCGACGAGAAGGGCGTCCGCGTCCCGATGCGCGAGGGCGACCGGGACGACGAGGGTGCTTCCGCGTGAGCGACAGCTTCCACGCCATGTGGCGGTCGCTGCGGCCCATCGGCCGCAGCGCCGCCTCCGGTGGCTACCGCCGCTACGCCTGGACCCAGGCCGACGCCGACTGCCGCCTCTGGTTCCGCATGCAGGCCGAGGCCCGCCGCCTGGACGTCGAGACCGACCGCAACGGCAACCAGTGGGCCTGGCTCGGCGACCCCACGGCCGGCGACGCCGTCGTCACCGGCTCCCACCTGGACTCCGTCCCCGACGGCGGCGCCTTCGACGGCCCCCTCGGCGTCGTGTCCGCCTTCGCCGCCCTCGACGAACTCCGCTCCCGCGGCGCCTCGTTCAAGCGGCCCCTCGCCATCGTCAACTTCGGCGACGAGGAAGGGGCCCGCTTCGGCCTCGCCTGCGTCGGCTCCCGCCTCACCGCCGGCCGGCTGACGAAGGAGCAGGCGCACGAGCTCCGCGACGCCGACGGGACCACCCTCCCGCAGGCCATGGAGGCCGCCGGGTACGACCCCTCGGGGATCGGCCCGGACCCCGAGCGACTGGGTCGCGTCGGCGCCTTCGTCGAGCTGCACGTCGAGCAGGGCCGCGCCCTGGACCTCTCCGGGGACGCCGTCGGCATCGCCTCCTCCATCTGGCCGCACGGCCGCTGGCGGTACGACTTCGCCGGCGAGGCCAACCACGCGGGCACCACCCGCCTGGTCGACCGTCGCGACCCCATGCTCACCTACGCGGAGACCGTCCTCGCCGCCCGCCGCGAGGCCGAACTCGCGGGCGCCGTCGCCACCTTCGGCAAGATCGCGGTCGAGCCGAACGGCGTCAACGCCATCCCGTCGACGGTCCGCGGCTGGCTCGACGCCCGCGCCGCCGACCAGGGCTCCCTCGACAAGGTCGTCGCGGGCGTCGAGGCGGCGGCCCGGGAGTACGCCGACCGCCACGGCATCGACCTCGCCGTCGTGCGGGAGTCGTTCACCCCGATCGTGGAGTTCTCGCACGCCCTGCGCGACGAGCTCTCCCGGATCCTGGGCACCTCGGGCAAGGTGCCGGTCCTCGGCACGGGCGCGGGACACGACGCGGGCATCCTGTCCGAATCGATCCCGACCGCCATGCTGTTCGTACGGAACCCCACCGGCGTCTCGCACTCCCCGGCCGAATTCGCGGCCGAGGACGACTGCGTGGCCGGGGTCATCGCACTCGCCGACGTACTGGAGGAGCTGGCGTGCCGCTGACGACGTACTGGCTGGAGCACGCCTGGCTCGACACGAACGTCGAGCCGGGCGTGGCCCTGGAGGTCACGGACGACCGGATCACCGCCGTCCGCACGGAGGTCGGGACGCCCCCGCCGGGCGCCGTCGTCCTGCGCGGCCTCACGATCCCCGGCCTGGCCAACGCCCACAGCCACGCCTTCCACCGGGCCCTGCGCGGCACCGTCCAGGTCGGCTCCGGCACCTTCTGGACCTGGCGCGAGGTCATGTACTCCGTCGCCCAGCGCCTCACCCCCGACGGCTACTTCGCGCTCGCCCGCGCGGTGTACGCGGAGATGGCGCTCGCCGGCATCACCTCCGTCGGCGAGTTCCACTACCTGCACCACGCGCCCGGCGGCACCCCGTACGCCGACCCCAACGCCATGGGCGAGGCGCTCGTCGCGGCGGCGGGGGAGGCGGGCATCCGCATCACCCTCCTCGACACCGCCTACCTCTCCTCCGGCTTCGGCGCAGCCCCCGAGCACCACCAGCTCCGCTTCACCGACGGCACCGCCGAGAAGTGGGCGGAGCGGGTCAGTGCGCTGAAGGAGCGCGACGGCGTCCGCATCGGCGCGGCGATCCACTCGGTACGGGCCGTCCCGGCCGACCAGCTGTCGACCGTGGCCCGGTGGGCGCAGGACCGCCGGGCCCCGCTCCACGTCCACCTCTCCGAGCAGACGGCGGAGAACGACGCCTGCCTCGCGGCCCACGGGATGACGCCGACCCAGCTCCTGGCGGAGCACGGCGTCCTGGGCGCGCGGACGACGGGCGTCCACAACACCCACATGACGGACACGGACATCGCCCTGATCGGCTCGACGTCCACCGGCACCTGCATGTGCCCGACCACCGAACGGGACCTCGCCGACGGCATCGGTCCGGCGGTCGCCCTCCAGCGCGCCGGCTCGCCGCTCTCCCTCGGCAGCGACAGCCACGCCGTCGTCGACCTCCTCGAAGAGGCGCGGGCCATGGAGCTGAACGAGCGCCTGCGCACCCGCACCCGGGGCCACTGGACGGCCGCCGCGCTGCTGCGCGCGGCGACGGCGGACGGCCACGCCGCCCTCGGCTGGGCCGACGCGGGCGTCCTGGAGGCCGGCGCCCTGGCCGACTTCGCCACGATCACCCTGGACTCGGTCCGCACCGCCGGCCCGGTCCCGCGCCTGGCGGCGGAGACGGCGGTCTTCGCGGCGACGGCGGCGGACGTGCGCCACGTGGTGGTGGGCGGCCGGACGGTCGTCCGGGACGGCGCCCACGTCTCCGTACCGGACGTCGGCGAGGCCCTCGCGACCGCGATCGCCGCACTCAGAAGCTGAGCGTCGGGTTGTGGGCAATCGTTCCGCGGGGCGGAACGGGTGGGCACAACCCGGCCGCCGGCCCGCACCCGAACGACCCGCCCTCACGGAGAGCAAGATGACGACGACGCTCATCACGAACATCGGCAGCCTGGTCACGAACGATCCCGCCCTCGGCACGGGTCCCCTCGGCCTGATCGAGGACGCCGCGCTCGTCCTGGACGGCGAGAAGGTCGCCTGGGCGGGCCCCGCGAGCGCGGCCCCCGCCGCGGACGCGGCCGTCGACGCGGCCGGCCGCGCCGTCATCCCCGGCTTCGTCGACTCCCACTCGCACCTCGTCTTCGCCGGCGACCGCACGGCCGAGTTCCACGCGCGGATGTCCGGCCGGCCGTACGAGGCGGGCGGCATCCGCACGACCGTGGCGGCGACGCGCGCGGCGAGCGACGCCGAACTCTCGGCGAACGTGGCCCGCTACATGGGGGAGGCGCTGCGCCAGGGCACCACCACCTTCGAGACCAAGTCCGGCTACGGCCTCACCGTCGAGGACGAGGCCCGCGCGCTGCGCGTCGCCGCCGAGCACACCGACGAGGTCACCTACCTCGGCGCGCACATCGTGTCGCCGGACTACGCCGACGACCCGGCCGGGTACGTGAAGCTGGTGACCGGCGAGATGCTGGACGCCTGCGCCCCGTACGCCCGCTGGGTGGACGTCTTCTGCGAGAAGGGCGCCTTCGACGGCGACCAGGCCCGCGCGATCCTCAAGGCCGGCATGGCGAAGGGGCTGCAGGCGCGCGTCCACGCCAACCAGCTCACGTACGGCCCCGGCGTACAGCTCGCGGTCGAGCTGGACGCGGCGAGCGCCGACCACTGCACCCATCTGACGAACGCCGACATCGACGCCCTCGCCCAGGGCAACACGGTCGCGACCCTGCTGCCGGGCGCCGAGTTCTCCACCCGCGCCGAGTGGCCGGACGCCCGCAGGCTCCTCGACGTGGGCGTGACGGTCGCCCTGTCCACGGACTGCAACCCCGGTTCGTCCTTCACGTCCTCGATGCCGTTCTGCATCGCCCTCGCGGTCCGGGACATGCTGATGACGCCGGACGAGGCCGTCTGGTCCGCCACCGCCGGCGGCGCGGCGGCCCTGCGCCGCACCGACGTCGGCCGGCTGGGCGTCGGCGCCCGCGCGGACCTCGTCGTCCTCGACGCCCCGTCCCACGTCCACCTGGCCTACCGGCCGGGCGTGCCGCTGGTCGCGGAGGTCTGGCGGAAGGGCGCGCGGACGGTCTGAGCGGGGGATCCACCCGGGGGGGATTGAGCAGCCGTACTCAGGCGGGGCGGGCCGCGGCGGCCGACACTCGGACCATGAAGTCAACTTCCGTGCACAAGGGCCGAGTCGGCCGCGGTAGGGCGCCCACTCTCGGCCCATGTCCGTCTCCACCGCCCTCTGGTCCTTCGCCCTCGTCGTGGGTCTCCTGACCCTCACCCCGGGGCTCGACACCGCCCTCGTCCCGCGCACGGCGGCCCTCGGCCACCGCACGGGCACGGTCGTCACGGCCTTCGGCCTCCGACTGGCCTTCGGGGACTGACCGCCGTCAGCGGAACTCGTGGACGACCTCGATCTCACCCACGATGTGCGCGTTGAACTCGTCCAGCTCCTCCGCCGGCACCCACAGCTCCAGGATCGTCCGCCCGCCCGCCTGTCGGACCGGGTACCTGCGGAGGAACTCCGTGTCGACCTCGAAGCGGGTGACGTAGCCGACGCCGCTGTGCTTCACGTTCCAGTCGCGGGCGATCCTCACCGCGTACTCCTCGTCGAGGACCGGATAGAAGATCGGCTGCTCCGGCAGCCGCGGCGGCCACGCGCGTCGGCCCGATTCCCGTACGAGCTCCAGCTCCTCGGGGCCGGTGGGGCGCCACAGGGTCGTCGTCGGGCGGGTGCGGGCGGTCATGGCGGTTCGCTCTCTCTGCGCGGGGCCGGGGTCCTGAACCGTAGCGGCGGTCCCGCGGTGCGGGCATCCCCGTTTCCGTGGGCCGACCACCCTCCCCTCCCGGCCCGTTCCGCGACGGCGGAGGGCCCGTCCAGGGTCGTCAGACCGCGAACGGGCCCTTCCGCGGCCGTCTCGGAGGCTCGGGGCGCCGGGGGAGATCACTCCTCCAGGGTCAGCCCGCGCCGCAGCCGGCCCAGGGTGCGGGACAGCAGCCGGGACACGTGCATCTGGGAGATGCCGAGTTCCGCGCCGATCTCCGACTGGGTGAGGCCGGAGACGAAGCGGAGGGAGAGGATCTGCCGCTCGCGCTCGGGCAGCGAGGCGATCATCGGCTTGAGGGAGGCGATGTACTCGATGCCGGTGATGCCGTGGTCCTCGTAGCCGAGCCGGTCGGCGAGCGCGGCCTCGCCGCCGGCGCCGTCCTCCTCGTCGGGCTGCGCGTCGAGCGAGGCCGCGGTGTAGGCGTTGCTCGCGGCCATGCCCTCGACGACCTCCTCCGGCGTGATGCGGAGCTCCTCGGCGAGTTCGGCGACGGTCGGGGCGCGGTCGAGGCGCTGGGCGAGCGCGTCACCGGCCCTGGCGAGTTCGAGCCGGAGCTCCTGGAGCCTGCGGGGCACGTGCACGGACCACGAGGTGTCGCGGAAGAAACGCTTGATCTCGCCGATGATCGTCGGCATCGCGAAGGTCGGGAACTCGACGCCCCGGGTCAGTTCGAAGCGGTCGATCGCCTTGATGAGGCCGATGGTGCCGACCTGGACGATGTCCTCCATGGGCTCGCTGCGGGTGCCGAACCGCGCGGCGGCGAACCTGACGAGGGCGAGGTTGAGTTCGACGAGGGTGTTGCGGACGTACGCGTGTTCATGGGTGCCCTCCTCCAGCTCGGAGAGCCTGGCGAAGAGCTGCTTCGACAGGGCGCGGGCGTCGACCGGACCGATCCGATCGAGAGGCATGTCGAGCAGTCCGTCGGGCAGACGGTCGGAAAGACGGTCGGGCAGATCGACGGCAGGGTGCTGGGAAAGTGCTGCCGACGGCGCGTCGGGGGTACGCGTGGCGTCGAGCCGGGGTGACATGGGTCTCCTTCTGGTGCTTCTCGCTGCGGTTTGCGGCGCCTCCAAAGCCGGCCGGGTCGGGCGTTCCCTTCTAGCCCTACCCGGTCGACCCGGATCGTTGCAAGTGCCAATAATCCCTTTCGTTCCGATATGCGAGGTACCTCATGTGCATCGAAGGGGCTGCCGCTTGTAGGGTTCGAGTCACATCAGTCGGCATCCGCGAGAGCGAGAAGAGGCACGGGCATGGACCGCCAGCACATCGGCAGCGCGCCGCCCGCGCGACTGCGGGTCGAGGTCCGTGACGTGGCGGGGGGCGCGCTCCTCACGCCCGTCGGCGAACTCGACCACCACACCGCCGAACTGCTGCGGGTGCCCCTGGACGACGCCCTCGACGGGGGCCGCACCCGGCTCGTCGTCGACTGCGCGGGCCTGGAGTTCTGCGACTCGACCGGGCTCAACGTGCTGCTCGGCGCCCGGCTGAGAGCGGACGCCGCCGGCGGCGGCGTGCACCTGGTGGCGATGCCGCCCGCGGTGGCCCGGGTGTTCGAGATCACAGGGGCGGACAGCGTCTTCACCATCCACGAGACGCTCGCCACAGCCCTCCCGGACTGAGGCCGCCAGCCCGCACGACCACTCGGCGACGCTCTGTGACGCCCTTCCGTTCCTACCCCTCCGTCCCGTCGATAGGTGAGGTGAAGCGTTGATGGACCAAGCTTCCGACGTCCGTACGCTCGCCCTCGGCGAGACCAGCGGCACCGTGCCGCTCGCGCGCGACTTCACGCGGACGGCGCTCCACGAATGGGGCTGGCTGCCGGCCGCCACCGCCGACCGCAGGGCCGCCGCCGAGGACGTCCTGCTCGTCGTCTCCGAGCTCGTCACCAACGCCTGCCTGCACGCCGAGGGCCCCGAGCAGCTGCGCGTCCTGCGGACGTCCCGGACGCTGCGCCTCGAAGTCACCGACCGCGGCGCGGGACAGCCCGCGCCGCGCACCCCGCACCGGTCCGGGCGGCCGGGCGGGCACGGCATGTTCATCGTGCAGCGGCTCTGCCTGGACTGGGGCATCGAGCGCACCCCGGGGGCCCCCGGGAAGACGGTCTGGGCCGAACTGGCCGCACCGGCATAGGACCTTCACAAGTCCACGCGTTCCCCTGCCTTCCCTCCGCACGGTCCCGGGCGTACCTTGACGCCCAATCTGAAAGACCGTCAGTTCCGTTGCGGTGAGGGGTGCTCGGGGTGTCCAAGGTGCCGAACCGGAGGAGGACGACCGCCGCGCTCGCGGCGGCCGTCGCGGTGGCGGGCGCGACCGTGCTGGCCGGAGCACCGGCCGCCCGGGCGACCGTCGTCGACGTGAACTACGCCTGCGAGACGAAGATCGGGCCCAAGAGCGCCGTCTCGCCCGTCGACGTCAAGGCCGTCAGGAGCGGCGACGGCTACACGATCAGCATGTCGTTCGACAAAGGGGTCTCCGACAGCCCGGTCGAACTCCCCAAGGGCGTCATGACCCCGCGCGCCGAACTCGTCCTCGGCGGGGACGCGAGCGGCACGGTGAAGGTCACGGGGACGCCGAACACGGCTGCCGTCCCGCCCGACACCCCCATCAGGATCGGCACGCTGACCGGCACGTTCACCCCGAAGAAGAACGGCAGGGTCACCTTCACGGCGGGCACCCTCACCGTCCACGCCCTCGGCATGGACGCGGCCGTCTGCACACCGAGGAACAACCCGAAGCCGTCGCTGGAACTCCAGGTCACCGGGGTCTCCGGCGACGGTCCGGGAAACGCCGCCCCGCCGCCCGCCGACGGCTCCGACGGCTCCGGGGACTCCGGCGGCTCCGAGGGCTCCGGCGGCGAGCTGCCGAAGACCGGCCCGCTGGACTCCGCCCTGGCGCTCGGCACCCTCGGCGGCACCGTCCTGCTGACCGGCGCCGCCGGAGTGCTCTGGCTCACGCGGCGCACGGCACGCTGATGCGGACGGCGGACCGCTCCGAACGCCGGACGGCGCACCGGCCCGTCCGGCGCACGGCGGCCCGTCCCGGGCGCCGTGCGGTCGCCCGCTCCGGGCTCGTGGCCGCCGTGACCGCCCTCCTCGGCGCGGTCGCGGCGGCACCGCCCGGCGCCCGGGACTGGACGGCGGCGCCCGCCGCCGGACGGCCGTACGCCTACCTGGAGGGCCCCGCCGGCAGCGTCCTCCAGGACACCCTGTCGGTCGCCAACCCCGGCACCGCGCCCCTCACCGTCCGCCTCACCGGCCGGGGCGCCCCGGTGGCCTTCGCCGCGCCGACCGTGACCGTGCCCGCCGGGACCCGCGCCGACGTGCCCTTCGCCGTGACCGTCACGGCGGACACCCCGCCCGGCGAACACCGGGGCACCCTACGGGCGGTGGCCGCCGGCCGGGAGCTCCGCGTCGACCTGCGGATACGGGTCAGCGGACCGCACCTCGCCGCGCTCACCGTCGAGGACGTCCACCTCGACGGGGCCACCGGCGCCCTCCGCTACACCCTGGTCAACCGCGGCACCACCGTCCTCGCCCCGCGCCTCGCGGTCCGCGCCGAGGGTCTCCTCGGCACCGTCCTCGACCGGTCGGACCGCGCCCTGCCGCTGACCCTCCGCCCCGGCGAGCGGACCACCCGGACCGAACCCTGGCCCGACCCGCCCGCCCTGGACTCCGTCACCGTCCGTCTGACGGCCACCGCGCCGGGCGCGGCCCCCGCCACCGCCCGCGCCGAGGCCGCCTTCGCCTCGGGCCCCGCGCTCGCCGGCGCGGCCGGGCTGCTCCTCGCGGCGGCGGGCGCCGCCGCCCACACGGCCCGGCGGCGGGGCAGGTCCCGTACCCGGCGGGCCCCGGCGGGAGCGACACCATGAGGACGATCCGTACGGCCGCCGCCCTCCTCACCGCCCTCGCCCTCGTCCTGCTGCCCGCCGCCCCCGCCGCGACGGCGGCCCCGGAACCGGTGGTGGAGCTCTCGAAGGCCGAGGGCGGCAAGGGCGGCGAGATCACCGTCAGCGGCAGCGGCTGGAAGCCCGGCGCGCTGCTCATGCTCCTGATCTGCGGCCAGGGCGCCCCCGGCAGGGGCGTCATCGGCGGCACCAACTCCTGCGCCAACACCGAGGGCCGGGCCGCCACCGTCGACGCCAGGGGCGCGTTCAGCGCGAAGCTCCCCGTCGCCGAACCGCCCAGGCCCTGCCCCTGCGTGGTGCACGTCGCCGGGGTCACCGGCCGACAGGACTCCGTCGACAAGGAGTTCACGGTCGCCGGACACCCCACGGCCCCGCTCCCCGAGGCCTCCGGCGACGGCCGCCTCGCCGTCCTCGCCGCCGTCCGACTCGACGGCTCCGACGGCCTCCTCACCTGGTTCGGGGCGCCCCCGCGCCGCGAGGTCGTCCTCACCGTCGGCAACCTCGGCCCCGCCGCCGTCAAGGACCCGGTCTTCCAGGTCGGCACCGGCCACGGCGTCTTCGCCCCGCAGTACGAGGAACACCAGTGGCGCGGCACGATCGAACCCGGCAGGAAGGCCCTGGTCCGCCTCCCCGCCGAGCTCACCGCCGGCGCGCACGGCGACTACCAGGTCTCCGTGACGTACGCGGGCAAGGTCCTCGTCGAGCAGCCCTGGGGCGTCGGCAGGCCCTGGGGCGTGACCCTCTTCTGGGTGCTCCTCGCCGTGGTGGTGCCCGCCGCGCTGTTCCGGATCGGCATGGCCGTGGTCGACCGCGCGCGGCCCGTCTCCGGGGCCGGCCGGGCCTCGGCGCCCCGGACCCGGACGGGGCCGCGCGGACGCCGCCGCGCCCCGGCCCGTACACCCGCTTCCGCCCCCGCACCGGGGGACGGGGAGACGACCGCGGCCCTGCCGTGGTTCAGCCCTGACTCCGCACCGTCAGCGCCAGGGAGCAGCAGCCCGACGACGAAGGGACAGGTGTGAGTACGCAACGGAGGATGAGCGCGGCCGGAGTCGCGCTGGTGCTCGGCGGCGCGGGGATCCTGTACGCCGCCGGCCCCGCCCAGGCCGCCGAGGTGAGCTACGCGACGGAGTGCATCCCGCCGTCGATCTCGGGCCTTCCGCCCGTGCAGGGCACGACGAAGGTGCTGATCACCGCGCCGGCCGAGGCCGAGGTCGGCGACGAGGTCGAGATCGTCTGGAAGACGGTCCGGGCCGCCTCGAAGAACCCCGACGTGCTCGACCTCGACAAGGACACGGTCAAGCCGACCGGAGTCCTCACCGTCGGCGGCGCGGGGAGCGGGACCGTCGCGATGGAGGGACCCCGGCAGAACCCGCCGATCCCCAAGAACTCCCCGATGGTCCTGCCCGACATGAAGGGGAGGCTGAAACTGGAGAAGGCGGGCGAGATCACGCTGACGCCCGGCAAGTACACGATCAACGTGTCCAAGCCCCTGTCGACGGACACCAAGTGCTCCCCGAAGGAGACGGTGCCGGTCGGCGCGACGATCAAGGTCACGGCCGGGGGAGGGGGAACGACGACGGGCGGCAGCACGTCCGGAGGGACCGCGTCGGGCGGCTCGACCACCACCTCGGGCGGCTCGACCACCACCTCGGGCGGCACCACCACCTCCGGCGGCACCACCACCTCGGGCGGATCCTCCGACTCCGGCGGTACGGGTTCCACGGCGGGCGGCACCACCACCGGCGGCTCGACCACCGGCTCCGGCGGTACGGGTTCCACCGGCGGCTCGACCACCGGCTCCGGCGGTTCCGGCAGCTCCGGCGGCGGTTCCGGCGGGCAGACCGACTTCCCCGGCAAGCAGGTCGCGGTCCAGTTCTCCTGCCGGCCTCCCGGCCCCGCCTCGATCGCCTCCGAGGTGACGATCGACGCCAGGAAGAACGGTACCGGTTACGACCTCACGGTCAAGACCGCCAAGGGCGTCATGAACAGCCCGGCGGCCCTGCCCGCCGGTGCCCTCAAGCCGTCCATGGCGGTCGGGATCGGTGGCGCCGACAGCGGCTCGGTGAAGGTCACCGGCCCCGCCAACGCGGCCCCCCTCGAGGCGGGCAAGCCGGTCGACCTGCCCGACATGAAGGGCACGTACACCCCCGGAGCGACGGGCAGGTCCACGCTCAGTCCCGGCGCGCTCACCATCAGCGTCTCGCTCGGCGGCTCGCCGATCGTCATCCCCTGCCAGGTCAAGGGCGCCGTCCGGGCCTCCCTGGAGCTGGACACCAGCAAGCAGGCCGGCGGCGCCTCCGGCGGCTCCGACGGCGGGACGGACACGGGCACGGCCACCGGCTCGGGTTCGGGCTCCGGCGGCTCCGACGGCGGGAACCTCGCCCACACCGGAGCGGACGACGACGGTGCCCTGCGCGCCCTCGCCCTCGTCGCGGGCACGATCGTCCTGGTCGGCGGCGCGGTCTTCACCTTCACCCCCTGGGCGCGGCTCAGGCGGTGAGGAACGACGGAGGGCCCGTCGCACCGGTGCGGTGCGACGGGCCCTCCGTGCGGGCGGGTGGCGTCAGTGGACGCTGCCCATGAGGCCCTGGACCTTCTTGCGGTACATGTAGATCGCGAAGCCCGCGAGGACGGCCAGCGCGGCCTCCAGCGCGATGATCCCCGTTCCGTTCAGGTCGACGCCGGCCAGTGAGAGCAGGCCCGTGGCGCAGTCACCGGCGGTGACGGCGAGGAACCAGACGCCCATCATCTGGGAGGCGTACTTCTGCGGCGCCATCTTCGTCGTGACGGAGAGGCCGACGGGGGAGAGGCACAGCTCACCGATGGTCTGGATCATGTAGATCGTGACCAGCCACATCGGGGAGACCTTGGTGCCGTCGCCCGCCATGTTCATCGGGACGACGAAGACGAAGAAGGACGCGCCGACCAGGACCAGGCCCATCGTGAACTTCACGATGGTGTTCGGCTCCTGGTTCTTGCGGGCCAGCCACAGCCACAGCCAGGCGAAGACCGGGGCCAGCGCCATGACGAACAGCGGGTTCAGCGACTGGTACCAGGTGGCCGGGAAGCCGAAGCCGAAGACGGTGTCGGCGGTCTTGTCGTCCGCGAACAGCGACAGGGTCGAGCCGCCCTGGTCGTAGATCATCCAGAAGACGGCGGCGGCGACGAAGAACCAGATGTAGCCGGTCATCTTCGACTGCTCGGTGCGGTCGAGGTCCTTGTCGCGCTTGATGCGGACGAGGACGGCGATCGGGATGATCAGACCGGCGAGGGTGATCGGGACGAGCGCCCAGTTCAGGGTGTACATGCCGAGGCCGACGACGACGCCGTAGAAGGCGGCGGCGAGCACGACGACGAGCGCGACCTTGACCAGGATGCCCTTGCGCTCGGCCGGGGAGAGCGGGTTCGGGACGACGGTGCTCTTCGCGCTGAGGTGCTTCGTGCCGAAGAGGAACTGGACCAGGCCGATGCCCATGCCCAGCGCGGCGAGCGCGAAGCCGAGGTGCCAGTTGACCTTCTCGCCGACGGTGCCGACCACGAACGGCGCCACGAAGGCACCGAGGTTGATGCCGACGTAGAAGAGCGTGAAGCCGCCGTCGCGGCGCGGGTCGTCCGGGCCGTCGTAGAGGTGGCCGACCATCGTGGAGATGTTGGCCTTGAGCAGACCGGAGCCGGCGGCGACCAGCGCCAGGCCGACGAAGAACATGGCCTGGCCGGGGATGGCCAGCGAGGCGTGACCGGCCATGATCACGAAACCGGCGATGGTGACGGTCTTGCGGGCGCCCCAGACGCGGTCGCCGAACCAACCACCGGGCATGGCCATCAGGTAGACCATCGAGACGTACACCGAGTAGATGGCCGTCGACGTGGCCGCCGTCATGGCGAGGCCGCCACCCTGGCTGCCGGTCGCCGCGTCCGCGCCGCCGGAGACCAGGTACAGAACGAGAAGGGCCCGCATGCCGTAGTAGGAGAAGCGCTCCCACATCTCGGTCATGAAGAGGGTGGCCAGACCACGGGGGTGGCCGAAGAACGTCTTCTCGGAACCAGAGGTTCCGGTCGAAGCCGTCGTCAGGCTGGACGCCATGTCGATCCTTGCTCTGTCGGGACGCACGCCTTGTGAGCGTGATGCGCCCGGTGGGGGAGGCCGGCACCGGCGGGGTCGAGTGACTCCGCCGGGATCCACGCCCCGGGAGACGCGTGTACGCGCCCCGGGACCCGGCCCACAGGTCTTCACCGTCTCCAGGCTCGGCCGGGCCGACCCTACGCAGAAAGAGGACCTTGGCGAGCGAAGCCGCACAAAGGTCCCCGATTACCGCTACTGACGTCTCGCCACCATACGACACGACAGTGCCGGATATGGAAGGACTTGAGAGAAGGATCACAGGTGACGAAGGAACCGTACGCGATCTTTCGAAGGTCATCTGCTGGATGCCCACAAGATCCCCAGGGGTCGTTCGGGCCCGATGGATCCCGCCCCGGCCCGGGTGCCGTGCGGACTACCATCACCCCATGACCCGTGTACTGCTCGCCGAGGACGACGCATCCATCTCGGAACCGCTGGCCCGCGCCCTGCGGAGAGAGGGGTACGAGGTCGAGGTCCGCGAGGACGGCCCCACCGCCCTCGACGCCGGCCTCCAGGGCGGGGTCGACCTGGTCGTGCTCGACCTGGGCCTGCCCGGCATGGACGGCCTGGAGGTCGCCCGCCGGCTGCGCGCCGAGGGCCACACGGTCCCGATCCTGGTCCTCACCGCCCGCGCGGACGAGGTCGACACGGTCGTCGGGCTCGACGCGGGCGCCGACGACTACGTCACCAAGCCCTTCCGGCTCGCCGAGCTCCTCGCCCGCGTCCGGGCCCTGCTCCGGCGCGGCTCCACCGAGCCCGCCGTCGCCCCCGCGACCCACGGCGTCCGGATCGACGTCGAGTCGCACCGCGCCTGGATGGGCGACGAGGAGCTCCAGCTCACCGCGAAGGAGTTCGACCTCCTCCGCGTCCTGGTCCGGGACGCCGGCCGGGTCGTCACCCGCGACCAGCTGATGCGCGAGGTCTGGGACACCACCTGGTGGTCCTCCACCAAGACCCTCGACATGCACATCTCCTGGCTGCGCAAGAAGCTCGGCGACGACGCGGCGAACCCCCGCTACATCGCCACGGTCCGAGGAGTCGGCTTCCGCTTCGAGAAGAGCTGAGCCGCCGACCCACCCCGTTCGAAGAGAGCCGAGCCACCGTGAAGCCATGCGCCGCCGCCTGATCAACTCCACGCTCGCCGTCGTCCTCGTCGTCATCGCCGTCTTCGGCGTCTCCCTGGTCGCCGTCGAGACCCGCACGATCTCCAGCAGCGCCCAGGAGAGCGTGGACTCGGAGGCGCTCCGACTCGTCTCCATCGTCGACGGCCGGCTCATCGGCGGCGAGCCGGTCAACCCGGACATCCTGGCCGAGCAGGGCGGCGCCAAGCGGTACGCCCAGATCCGCATCCCCGGTCGCGACGCCATCGAGATCGGCAGCCGGCCCGAGGGCGAGGTCATCCGGGGCACCGCCCACGGCGAGCGCGGCGAGACCGTGGTCGTCGAGGAGTCCCGCTCCGCGGTGACCGCCGAGGTCGGCCGCACCCTGCTGATCATCGGCGGGGTGGCCCTGCTCGCGGTCGTCGCCGCCGTCCTCCTCGCCGTACGGCAGGCGAACAAGCTGGCGTCCCCGCTCACGGACCTCGCCGAGACCGCCGAGCGGCTCGGCTCCGGCGACCCGCGGCCCCGGCACAAGCGGTACGGGGTGCCCGAGCTGGACCGGGTCGCGGACGTCCTCGACGCCTCCGCCGAGCGCATCGCCCGGATGCTCACCGCCGAGCGCCGGCTCGCCGCCGACGCCTCCCACCAGCTCCGCACGCCCCTCACCGCGCTCTCCATGCGCCTGGAGGAGGTCGCCCTCGCCGAGGAGCTGGACACCGTCAAGGAGGAGGCGACGATCGCGCTGACCCAGGTCGAGCGGCTCACCGACGTCGTCGAGCGGCTCCTCACCAACGCCCGGGACCCCCGCACCGGCTCCGCCGTCGCCTTCGACCTGGACGAGGTCGTCAAGCAGCAGATCGAGGAGTGGCGCCCGGCCTACCGCAGCGCGGGGCGGGCCATCGTGCACTCCGGCAAGCAGGGCATGCGGGCGGTCGGCACCCCGGGCGCGGTCGCCCAGGTCCTCGCCGCCCTGATCGAGAACTCGCTCATGCACGGCGGCGGCACGGTCGCCCTGCGCACCCGCGTCACCGGCAACCAGTCGGTGATCGAGGTCACCGACGAGGGCCCCGGCGTCCCCGCCGACCTCGGCGCGCGGATCTTCGAGCGGGCGGTGAGCGGGCGCAGCTCGACGGGGATCGGCCTGGCGGTGGCCCGGGACCTGGCGGAGGCGGACGGCGGCCGGCTGGAGCTGCTCCAGCAGCAGCCGCCGGTCTTCGCGCTCTTCCTGAGCCGCGAGGTCAGGAGCGTCGCGGCGGAGCCGCAGGAGCGCCCCGTACGGTAGCTCCGGCCCGGCGGCCCCGTGCGGCGGCTCCTCGGGGGAGGGGCGGGTCAGACGTGGTCGGGCTGGCGGCGGACGGCCTGCCGGGGGGTCTTCTCCAGGAACGATTCGGCGGTCTGCACGGCCTCCTTCGCCGGCAGCGCGCGGAACACCCACGTGCGGTAGGACCAGAAGCGGAACAGGGTGGCGACGCCGATGCCGAAGAACTTGAAGAAGTTGCTCTGCAGCGGACTGTCCCAGCCGAAGCCGTACGTCGCCGCGTACAGCAGACCGTTCTGGATCACCAGGCCGATCAGGCTGAAGAGGAGGAAGAGCGCCAGCTCCTTGGTGCGGCTGCTCTTGTCCCGGTCCCGGTAGGTGAAGTACCGGAAGCCGAGGTAGTTGAACACGATCGCCACCACGGTGGCGACGATGCTCGCCCGGACGACCGGAAGCTCCGAGAAGTGGCGGACGAGGTTGAACACCCCGAGGTCGACCAGGACCCCGACGGCGCCCACGGCACCGAACTTGGCGACCTCGCGGACGAGCCCCTCGAGTCGCATGCGCAGCACGCCGGGTTCACTCATGGTGATCGCTGTGTCCGTCCGTCCGGATGACGTCCGGGCGACGTCAACCCATCCATGCTAACCAGCGCTCCTGTCACCCGCCCGTGTACCTCGCAAACCTGTGGACAACCCGCTTCCGGGGGTGTCCTACCCACCTGGAGGTTGTGCCAAAGCACAGCCGGACGAGTGTTCCCCGATGGTGCGGATACCCTAAGAGGGTGACGTTCCCCGTAGTAGGCATGGTCGGAGGCGGGCAGCTCGCCCGTATGACCCACGAGGCGGGCATCCCCCTCGGCATCAAGTTCAAGCTCCTCAGCGACACCCCGCAGGACTCCGCGGCCCAGGTGGTGAGCGAGGTCGTCCTCGGCGACTATCGCGACCTGGACACGCTGCGTGACTTCGCGCGCGGCTGCGACGTGATCACCTTCGATCACGAGCACGTGCCCGCGGAGCACCTGGCGGCCCTGGAGGCGGACGGCGTCGTCGTCCGCCCCGGTCGCGCGGCCCTCGTGCACGCGCAGGACAAGGGGGTGATGCGCGCGAAGCTCGACGAGATCGGCGCGCCCGGCCCCCGGCACCGGATCGTCGCCGATCCGGCCGACGCCGCGGCCTTCGCGGCCGAGGCCGGCGGCTTCCCGATCATCCTGAAGACCGTGCGCGGCGGCTACGACGGCAAGGGCGTCTGGTTCGTCCGCACGCCCGAGGACGCCCACGACCCCTTCCGCGCCGGGGTGCCGGTCCTCGCCGAGGAGAAGGTCGACTTCGTCCGCGAGCTCGCGGCGAACATCGTCCGCTCCCCGCACGGCCAGGCCGTCGCCTACCCCGTCGTCGAGTCCCGCCAGGTCGACGGCGTCTGCGACACGGTCATCGCGCCCGCGCCCGGCCTCGACGAGGAGCTCGCGGGGCAGGCCCAGGAGCTGGCCCTCCGGATCGCCAAGGAGCTGGACGTCGTCGGCCACCTCGCCGTCGAGCTGTTCCAGACCCGGGACGGCCGCATCCTCGTCAACGAACTGGCGATGCGCCCGCACAACTCCGGCCACTGGACCCAGGACGGGGCGATCACCTCGCAGTTCGCCAACCACGTCCGGGCGGTCCTCGACCTGCCCCTCGGCGATCCGCGCCCGCGCGCGCCGTGGACCGTGATGTGCAATGTCCTGGGCGGTGACTACCCGGACATGTACTCCGCGTACCTGCACTGCATGGCCAGGGACCCGCAGCTCAAGATCCACATGTACGGCAAGGACGTGAAGCCCGGTCGCAAGGTGGGCCACGTCAACACCTACGGCGACGACCTCGACGACGTGCTGGAGCGCGCCCGTCACGCCGCCGGCTATCTGCGAGGAACGATCGTTGAGTAATCCGCTCATTGGCATCGCGATGGGGTCCGACTCGGACTGGTCCGTCATGGAGGCCGCGGCCCAGGCCCTCGACGAGTTCGAGATCCCGTACGAGGTGAACGTCCTCTCCGCGCACCGGATGCCGCGCGAGATGATCGCGTACGGCGAGGAGGCCGCCGGCCGCGGGATCCGGGCGATCATCGCGGGCGCCGGCGGCGCCGCCCACCTCCCGGGCATGCTCGCCTCCGTCACCCCGCTGCCGGTCATCGGCGTGCCGGTGCCGCTGAAGTACCTCGACGGCATGGACTCGCTGCTCTCCATCGTGCAGATGCCGGCCGGCATCCCCGTCGCCACGGTCTCCGTCGCCGGCGCGCGGAACGCCGGCCTGCTCGCGGCCCGGATCCTCGCCGCGCACGACGCCGAGCTCCGCACCCGGATGACCGAGTTCCTCCAGGAGCTCAACGACCAGGCCACGGAGAAGGGCAAGCGGCTGCGGGCCAAGGTCGAGGGCGCGGCGTCCTTCGGCTTCGCCAAGTGACCGCGGCCGACCGTCTGGAGGAGGCCCGCGAGCTGCTCGCGGGCCACCCCGTCGTCGACGGCCACAACGACCTCCCGTGGGCGCTGCGCGAGCACGTGCGCTACGACCTGGACCGGATGGACATCGCCGCGGACCAGAGCGGCGCGCTCCACACCGACCTCGCCCGGCTGCGGGCCGGCGGCGTCGGCGCCCAGTTCTGGTCGGTGTACGTGCCCTGCCGGCTGACCGGGGACGACGCGGTCAGCGCGACCCTGGAGCAGATCGACGTCGTCGACCAGCTCCTCGACCGGTACGCCGCCGACCTCGCCCCCGCCCTCACGGCGGACGACATGGAGGCGGCCCGGAAGCAGGGCCGCATCGCCTCCCTCAAGGGTGCCGAGGGCGGCCACTCGATCAACAACTCCCTCGCCACCCTGCGCGCGCTGCACGCCCTCGGCGTGCGCTACATGACGCTCACGCACAACGACAACAACGACTGGGCGGACTCGGCGACCGACGGGCCCGGCGTCGGCGGGCTCTCCGCCTTCGGCCGGCAGGTCGTCCGCGAGATGAACCGCTCCGGCATGCTCGTCGACCTCTCGCACGTCGCCGCGACGACGATGCGGGACGCGCTCGACGCCACGGCGGCGCCGGTGATCTTCTCGCACTCCTCGTCCCGCGCGGTCTGCGACCACCCGCGGAACGTCCCGGACGACGTCCTGGAGCGGTTGCCCGCGAACGGCGGCGTCGCGATGGCCACCTTCGTGCCCAAGTTCATCCTCCCCGCGGCCGTCGAGTGGACCGCCCGGGCGGACGACAACCTCCGGGCGCACGGCTTCGACCACCTCGACACCACCGCCGGGGCGATGAGGCTGCACCGCGCCTTCGAGGAGGCGAACCCGCGCCCGATCGCCACCGCCGCCACGGTCGCCGACCACCTCGACCACATGCGCGAGGCCGCCGGCATCGACCACATCGGCATCGGCGGCGACTACGACGGCACGGCCTTCACCCCGGCCGGCCTCGACGACGTCGCCGGCTATCCGAACCTGATCGCGGAGCTCCTGCACCGCGGCTGGTCCCGCCCGGACCTGGCCAAGCTGACCTGGTCCAACGCGGTCCGCGTCCTGAGGGACGCGGAGGCGGTCTCCCGCGACCTGAAGGCCCGCACGGCCCCGTCGAACGCGACGATCGACGCGCTCGACACCCCGTAGCGGTCCTCACCCGGACGGTCCAGCCCACCGAGCCCCCCGAGGGGGCCGGTGGCACGGTGGACGGTACTGCCCCGCCGCTCTCGGCGGGGCGGTACTGCATCGCCGAGTCCGGAGTCACGCCATGGCGGATCTGCTAGACGACCATCCCACCCTCTCCACCGTTCCCGCTGCCGCCGACGTGCCCACGCCCCCGGACCCGCCGCCGCCCGACGAGACGGCCCGCGCCCGCGCCCTCCTGGCCGCCCAGCCCGTCACCGAGGGCCACACCGACCTCCCGGAGTCCCTCGACCCCGAGGACCTGCCGCCCGTCCGCGCCGGAGAGACCGGGGCCCAGCTCTGGTCCCTGCACGTCGAGGCGGACGAGGGCGTCCTCGGGACCCTGCGGCGGATCGACTCCGTCCGCGCCCTCGTCGCCGGCTGCCCCGAGGACCTGCGCCTCGCGCACTCCTCGTCCGAACTGGCCGACGCCCGCAACTGCGGCCGCGTCGCGGCCCTGCTCGGCCCGGTCGACTGGGCGGCGCTCGGCGGCTCGGCCGCCACCCTGCGGGCCTACCACGCCCTGGGCGTACGGGCCGTGAACCTCACCTGCTTCGACCGCTTCGCCCGCGGTGCCGTACGGGAGATGAACCGCATCGGCCTGGCCGTGGACCTCTCCGGCGCCGACCCCGACACGGTCCGCAGCGCCCTCGCGGTCACCCGCGCCCCCGCCCTGCTGACCAGGGCGGCCCCGGAGGCCCTGCCGGACGACGTGCTGCGCCTCCTCGGCGGGAACGGCGCCGTCCTCATGGTCACCGTCACCGAGGACCCGGCGGCCGCCGCCGACGCCCTCGACCGGGTCCGGGCGGAGGCGGGCCCGCAGTGCGTCGGCGTCTCCCGCACCACGGCCCCGGCCGTCGGCTACGTACCGCTCTTCGCCGAGCTGCTCCGCCGGGGCTGGACCGCCCAGGAACTGGTCGGCCTCGCCCACGCCAACGCCACCCGGGTGCTCCGGGAGACGGAGTTCCTGTCCCGGACGAACCGGATCCGGCCGGCCGCGGCCTGAGGCGTACGGACGGGAGAGGGGCGCACCGCCGGACGGTGCGCCCCTCTCCCGTGCCCCAGGGCCTCAGGCGGTCGGGCGGCCCATCGCCCGGTACGTCCAGCCGGCCGCCCGCCACCGCTCCCCGTCGAGGGCGTTGCGGCCGTCGAGGACCACCCGCGCCGCGGCGACCCCGGCCAGCTCCGCCGGGTCGAGCTCGCGGAACTCGCGCCACTCGGTCAGGTGCAGCACCACGTCCGCCCCGCGCACCGCCTCCAGGGCGGAGGGGGCGTAACCGAGGGTCGGGAAGACGCGGCGGGCGTTCTCCATGCCCTTCGGGTCGTAGACGGTCACCTGGCCGCCCTGGAGCTGTATCTGGCCGGCCACGTTCAGGGCGGGGGAGTCGCGGACGTCGTCCGAGTCCGGCTTGAAGGTGGCACCGAGCACGGCGACCCGGCGTCCCAGGAAGGTGGACCCGCCGAGGGCCTCGCGGGCCATCTCGACCATCTGGCCGCGCCGCCGCATGTTGATCGAGTCGATCTCGCGGAGGAAGGTCAGGGCCTGGTCGGCGCCCAGCTCGCCCGCGCGGGCCATGAAGGCCCGGATGTCCTTCGGGAGGCAGCCGCCGCCGAAGCCGATGCCGGCGCGCAGGAACTTGGCGCCGATCCGGTCGTCGTGGCCGATGGCCTCCGCGAGCTTGGCGACGTCGCCGCCGGCGGCCTCGCAGACCTCCGCCATCGCGTTGATGAAGGAGATCTTGGTGGCGAGGAAGGAGTTGGCGGCCGTCTTCACCAGTTCGGCCGTCGGGAAGTCGGTCACCACGAACGGCGTGCCCTCGCCGACCGGGACCGCGTACACCTCGCGGAGCGTCTTCTCGGCCCGCTCGCCGGAGCCGTGCACGCCGACCACGATCCGGTCCGGGCGCAGGGTGTCCTGGACGGCGAAGCCCTCCCGGAGGAATTCGGGGTTCCAGGCGAGGTCGACGCCCTCCGGGAGGAGGGACGCGAGCCGCTCGGCCGAGCCGACCGGCACGGTCGACTTGCCGACGACCAGGGCCCCGTCGCGGACGACCCGGGCGAGGGAGGCGAAGGCGGCGTCCACGTAGCTCATGTCGCAGGCGTACTCGCCGTGCCGCTGCGGGGTGTTCACACAGACGAAGTGCACGTCGCCGAAGGCGCCGGCCTCCTCCCAGGAGGTGGTGAAGCGCAGCCGGCCGCTCGACCCCTCGATGCCGGCCACGTGCTTCGCGAGCAGCTCCTCCAGGCCCGGCTCGTACATCGGGACGCGCCCGGCGGACAGCATCTCGATCTTCTCGGGGACGACGTCCAGGCCGAGCACCTCGAAGCCCAGCTCCGCCATGGCCGCGGCGTGGGTGGCGCCGAGGTAGCCGGTGCCGATCACGGTGATCTTGAGGGCCATGCGGGACTCCAGGGAACGTCGGGCGGAATGCCTGCCCGAGCATAGTCGGGCGCTGGTCGGGGGCCCGGTCACGCCCTACCATTTGGGTTACTTAACGGTAGTTAGCATCTGTGGGAGTGGATGAGCGTGGCGGGTTCGACTGATTTCGACCTGTATCGGCCCTCGGAGGAGCACGACATGCTCCGCGAGTCGGTGCGTGCCCTGGCGGAGGCGAAGATCGCTCCGTTCGCGGCGGCGGT